>PLNO01000361.1 GCA_003141795.1 Spirochaetaceae bacterium
ACGACCCCGACTTCTCGGGTCGGCTCGAGCTGGTGGGCGGGGGAGTGCAGAGCGCCTATTCGCCCGATGAGGCGGGCCCGATCCGAACGACGATCGTATTCGACGGCAGGACGTTCCACACCGAGCCTTTCACGACATCCGCCGGGCCGTCCCGCATTGATGTCCAGGCCAGCTTCACGATAGACCACTGGTCGCCGCTGGGCTTCGACATCTCACTGACCATCAGAGGCCAGGCGCCTGCCCGGGTCCGCGCGCATTTCGGGCGTTTCGTGGCAAACGGCGCCGCGTTCGGGTCGATTCGGATCGCCGGCGATGACCGTAAGACGGACGTCACCGGTTCCATCGTCGTTTCGGACTGCAGGATGGCACTCGGTCAGGCCCCGCAGGGCAAGTTCATCCCGGAAGATCCGCCCACATACGTCAACCTCGTCGCTGAGACGGGAAGGCGCGTGGAGTTCTACTGGCCCTCGGAGGACGTTCCCGTGCTGCGGACCATGGCGAGCTCGGGCGGCAAGTTCGCCATCACCTACCGCGGAGACACCGGCGCGTACACCATCAAGGGGACCACGGGCGTCCAGGGCGGGGAAATCTACTACTTCGACAGGAGCTTCATACTGAAGAAGGGGTCGATCGCGTTCAATGAGGATCAGAACACCTTCGATCCGTGGCTCATCGCCACGGCCGAAGTCCGCGAATGGGACCCCGCCACGGGGGAGGAGGTGAAGATATACCTCGACGCGAACAGCACCCTGAGCAAGTTCTCCCCGCGCTTCAGCTCCGACCCCAGCCGCAGCGAAACCCAGATCCTCGCCATGATCGGCGCGCCCATCCTCGACCGCGCGGAATCGCAGGGCCTGGGCATGGCGGCGCTCGTATATTCCGACATCCTCAGCCAGAGCTGGATCCTGCGTCCTTTCGAGCAGAAGGTGCGCGAGCTCCTGAATCTTGACATGTTTTCCCTCCGCACCCAGATCATACAGAATTGGGTCGCACAGAAGCTGGGCTCCACCATCAGTCCCCTTGACAACACCAGCATGTCTCTTGGAAAGTATATCGGGAACGATCTTTTCCTGGAATTGCTTGTACGGTTGCAGCAGCAGGACCTCTCGGCGGGTGCGAGCTCGACGAACACCTCGCTCAGCACGACGGTCCTGGGCGTGCAGCCCGATGTGGAGCTGAACCTCGAGTGGGCCACGCCGCTGTTCCTGCTGGAGTGGAGCTTCATCCCCAAGCATCCGGAGTATCTGTTCCTCAGCGACAACAGCCTCTCTTTCAGCTGGAAGTTCTCCTACTGAAAGGGCGAGCCATGCCTACGAACGAAGGAGTGCGAATGAAGAATCGGGCCGTACGAACTGCACTGCTCTGCCTCATGTTCAGCCTCATCCTGACGGCCGGCGTGGGGGCGCAGCAGACCGAATCGGCATGGTACATCGACAAGCCCATCAAGGCCTTCACGTTCAGCGGGCTTGTCACCGTCAAGGAGAGCGATCTTCAGACCGTGCTCAAGCCGTACATTGGACAGAAGTTCAGCGTCGACCCGGTGCTCATGGACATCCAGTCGAAGCTGTACGCGCTGGATTATTTCGAATCGATCGAGCCGAACGCCCTGGCGGGCGACGACACGCAGACCTCGATGATCATCCAGTTCAAGGTGAAGGAACGGCCGGCCATTTCCGCCGTAGAGGTGACGGGCAACGCGACCGTCCGCACGGGGGAGATCACCGACAAGATACTTCTGAAGAAGGGAGACCTTGCCAACCAGGGAAGGCTCCAGGCGGACGTGGAAGCCGTGAAGTCCCTCTACCTCGACAAGGGCTACACCGACGCCACGGTGAGCGCGAGCTTCGTTCCCCTGGAGGGGGCGAACATCGTCAAGGCGGTGTTCGCCGTTTCCGAGGGGACCCCGACGACGATCAAGGAGATCCGCTTCTCCGGCAATACCTTCGCGTCGGAAAGCACGCTTCGTGGCGTGATGAAGACCAAGGCCCAGTTCCTCTTCGACAGCGGCGTGTTCCAGGAATCGAAGCTCGAGGGGGACAAGGCCACCATCGTCGCCTACTACACGGACCGCGGCTACATCGACGCGAAGATCGACCAGATCACGCGCGACGTCCAGTCGCAGGACGGGCGCAACTTCCTCATCATCACCGTCTACATCAAGGAAGGCGACCAGTGGAGCTACGGCGGGATGAGCTTCGTCGGGAACAAGGTATTCACGACGAAGCAGCTCGACGATCTCGCGTATCAGAAATCGGGAAAGGTCGTGAGCCTCCAGAAGGTGCAGGAAGACATCTCGCGTGTGCGCGGGTTGTACTATGACAACGGTTACATCTTCAACGCGTTCACCACGAACGAAAAGCGGGATTCCGCGTCGAAATCCATTTCCTATTCGCTCACCATCCAGGAAACCGAAAAGGCGCACATTGAAAAGATCATCTTCCGCGGGAACACGAGAACGAAGGAGAACGTGCTTCGCCGCGGGCTTCCCTTCGAAGAGGGCGACATCTTCAACAGGGACAAGATCATCAAGGGCTACCAGTACCTGCAGAACCTGCAGTACTTCAAGGCGGTGAATCCCGATACGCAGCAGGGGTCCGAATACGGCCTCATGAACGTCATCTTCACGCTCGAAGAAACGAGCACGGCGGACGTGAACTTCGGCGTCGTCTTCTCCGGCGGGGACTACCCGATCCAGGGCACGATCAAGTGGAACGAGCGCAATTTCCAGGGCAAGGGGCAGACGATCGGGATCGACCTCGAGGCCTCCACCCTGAAACAGCTCGTCGCGCTGAACTTCACCGAGCCGTGGATGTTCGATCTGCCGTGGTCGGGAGGGGTATCGCTGTCCTTCGACCATCAGACCAACTCCAACGTGCTCCAGGATTTCCTGGGCCCCGTTTTCAGCGACAGCCAGGAAGCCATAGCAGCGCCGGATCCCTACTCGACGCGCGCGGATTACCTCGCCGCTCTGGCCAACGGCATATCCATCCCGGTGCAGTACCTGATGACCTACGATTCGTACGACATCACCTTGAGCGGAACGACCGGCTACACCTTCACGCTTCCCTTCGGACGGCTGGGCGTGCAGATGACCTACGCTCCCGACGTGCGATTCGTCAATTACGACGAATCGTTGTACCGGCCCTTCGAGAAAAACGTCCGCGACAACAACCACAACTGGATCTTCATCGACAAGGTCGGATTCTCGGCGAGCCTCGACGGCCGCGACATCTACTGGAACCCCACCAGCGGGTATCTCGCCTCCCAGTCGGTCACGTTCGTCGGCGGGATCCTCCTGGGAGACCGGAATTACATACGGACTGACTCGACCCTCGAGGGGTTCCTCACGCTCCTGGATCTGCCGGTGAGCGACAGCTGGAACCTCCAGTTCGTCCTTGCGGCCCACTCGTCCGTCTCTTTCATCCTCCCGAACTACACGCTGCCCGGCGGAACCTGGACCACGAAGACGGACTACACCGACCAGCTCTACATCGACGGATACACCGTCGGGCGAGGCTGGAAGCAGATGTACGGCAACGCACTATGGGACAACAAGCTCGAGCTGCGCATGCCCATCCTCAAGGATTCGCTGTGGTTCGTGAGCTTCCTCGACGTCGCAGGGCTCTGGGACCAGCCCTTCAACGCGCCGACGGGAGAAACGAGCTTCGGTGCCATGACCATCGACCAGTTCTACTTCTCCCTGGGCGCGGGCATCAGGTTCGCGATACCGCAATTCCCCATCCGCCTCTACCTCGCCAAGGGGTTCAAGGTCGGGCAGGACGGGTCGATCACGTGGAAGTCGAAATCGACCTCGGACCTGGCGATCGGGGATTTCAGCTTCGCGTTCGTCATCTCACTCGGCGGGAACGTATTCTAGGATGGGGGTCGCAATGAAGAGATTCCTCGTGGCTCTGGCCGTGCTCGCCTCGTTCAGCATTCCCCTCGCGGCCCAGTCCCAACAGGTCACCAAGGTCGGCGTGATCGACTTCACCAAGGTGCTCCTCACCGCGTACAAGGACACCAGGGGCTACCGCGACTACGACCAGGCATGGACGGACTACACGAAGGAGGTCGGCTCCCGCACCAAGGAGATCAACGACCTCCAGAGCCAGAAGCTCGACGCCGACAAGGCGAACAACAAGACCCTCTCCATGAACCTCGAGAAATCGATCTCCGACAAGCAGACCTACCTCGATACGCTGAAGCGGGTGAAGGGCACCGTCCTTCAGCAGCAGCTATCGGGGCTCCTCACGGGGCCGGTCCTCCAGGAGATCTATGACGTCGTGCGGTTCGTCGCGGAGAACGGCGGATATTCCCTCATCCTCCGGGTGGATACCCAGTACCGCGACATGTTCCTCTACCGCATCCCCGAGATCGACATCAGCGACGACGTGGTCGCCGAGATCATGAAGCGCCAGGGGAAGGTGAGCGGGGGCCAGTAGGTGACGGGCAGGGTCCTCGGCGTGGATCTCGGCGCGCGCCGCGTCGGGCTCGCGCTGTCCGACCCGTTGGGCATCATCAGCTCGCCGCTCGACACCATCCCGATGGTATCGGAGTCGGCGCTCGTGAAGAGCATCGTGTCCCTCTGCAAGGAACGCCAGGTCGTGGCGGTCGTGATCGGCCTGCCGATCAGCGCTGACGGGAGCGAAGGCCCGGGATGCGCCCGCGCGCGCCGCATTGCGGACGGCATCGAAGGGGCCGGCATTCCCGCCCATCTCCAGGACGAGAGCTGGTCCAGCCGGGACGCTGAACGGGCTCTGCGGGAGACGGGAAAGACGCGGCGCAATTCCAAGGAAAAAATCGACGCGATTGCCGCTTCTCTGATCCTCAGGGAGTATCTCGAGGGGGCTTCCCGGGCTTGAGTGCGCGCTGGAGAATGTCCTTCAAAGCGCTGAACTTCTTCCGGGCTTCTTCGGAGGTTTCCATCAAAGCCTCATGCGCATCGAGCACGAACTGCGCCGACGGCTTGTCACCGGGCTCTGCAACCTCTGACATCGTGTCAGGAGGCGCGATCGGATCCGTCCCGACGCTGAAGAACTCTCCCAGTCCGATGTCTTCGAGGGAGGCACGGCAGGGCGCGCTCGGATTCAGGACGTGCAGCCTGCCCCCCGACGCTTTTCTCGCCCTTTTGTCCATTGCGACCAGCAACCCGATGCACGTGGAGTCCATGTAGGAGCATTCGGACAGATCGACGTATACGCACTGGCCGCTCGCAAGGTCCTCGATCCGGGGGAGAAGCATTTCTCTGAGCGGGTAGCAGAGCGGGGCGCGAATGCTGCCCTTCGCGGTGAGGAAAAACCCGCGATCGTCGCGCCCGATGAGCAGCTTGCCGGTCTGCGTGTTGCCCACTCCCACAACCACGTACTATACTTTCAAATCCATGGTCGAAACAACCCCAATGATGGCGCAGTACCGAAGCATCAAGGAAAAATACGCCGATTCGATCCTCTTCTTCCGATTGGGGGACTTTTACGAGATGTTCGACGCCGATGCTCGGGAGGGATCGTCTCTGCTTGATCTCACCCTGACCCATCGCGCTGGATTGCCCATGTGCGGGATCCCGTATCATGCGGCTCCCGCCTATATCTCGCGGCTCCTGGCCGCGGGAAGGAAGGTGGCGATCTGCGAGCAGATCACCCCGCCCGGAGGCAAGGGGCTCATGACGCGGGACGTCGTGGAGGTGATCACCCCGGGGACCGTGCTCGACGACAGCTACCTCTCCAAGACCGCGAACAATTACCTGATCAGCCTTGCAAGGGTGGGGGAGCGCATCTCATTCGCCTACGCCGACGTATCGACCGGCGAGCTCTGCGCGACATCCTTCCCCTTTTCGGAGCGCGCCGAGATGCTGAAACGGGAGCTGCGGCGCCTGGATCCGCGGGAAGCGCTGACCCAGGAATCGCTGCTCGTGGAAGACCCCGTCGTCCGGGGGCTCCTGGGGGAGCGCGAAAGTCTCCTCGTGAACCGCTACCCCGACTGGAGCTTCGACCCTTCGGCCTGCAGGTCACGTCTGGAACGGCAGCTGGGCGTCACGAACCTCAAGGGGTTCGGGCTCACCGACGATTCACCTGAGATCGTCTCAGCGGGCCTCCTGCTGGAGTACGTGGGGGAGACTTCCCGTCACGCACTCGGACACATCACCTCGCTGTCCGTCTACGCCGACAGGAGCTACGTCGAGCTCGACGAGGCCACGCAGCGCAACCTCGAGCTCCTGACGAATCTGCAGGAGGGCAGCCGGAAGTACACCCTCCTCTCCGTGCTCGATCAGACC
>PLNO01000021.1 GCA_003141795.1 Spirochaetaceae bacterium
CAAATTGCCCGAGCCATTGACTGGCTCAAGGCTCACTACGCTGAGCCTTTGCGAGTCGAGGATTTGGCGACTCGGGTAGGGATGAGTGCGTCGGCGTTCTATCATCATTTTCGGGCACTGACGGCGATGAGCCCTGTGCAATACCAAAAGCAACTGAGACTCCACGAGGCCCGACGGCTGATGCTGGTCGACCAGGTCGATTCAGGAAATGCAGGGCTTCGCGTCGGCTACGAAAGTGCCTCCCAATTCAGCCGGGAATACAGCCGACTCTTCGGGGCCCCACCGCTGAGGGACATCTTCAATCTGAGGCGGGTCGAGGCACTGGAGGGGGCAGAGTAACACGGTCGTCTCTTCAGCGGGGCTCCCGGGGTTCCTCCATCCAGGCTCCGAACTCACTGCTGTTCAAGACCGTCGCTCCTTGACTAAGCGTTTTTTAGAGTTCTATGGCGCTGGTCATGTCGAAGGACGGGGCAACTCACTCAGCCGACCAGTACTACGCGGCAGCCTCAGTAAGGAATACCGTGCTCGGGCGGAAGCGGCGATCCGACAGCATCGCCCTGTCTCCCTCTTCTTTTTTCTCTTTTTCCTCGAGCGTGTTAAGCCTGCAACGAAACCCGACTATTCAGTCAGTTGAAAATGCGTTCCGACATGTGGGGGCTTGACCCCCGAATCGGTCTCGAACTCGGCGTTGCCGAGGTTGCAGTAACTGCGAGTCGACAGGTGGGTTGATAAAAATGCCGCCGCCGAGCCAAGATCGGCCCCGGTCGGTCGAAAACCACGACTTATGTCGGGATGACAGTTCCTGTCAGTGAACCTTTTGCGTGGGCTCCGGGGGGAACTCCAAAAAGACGACGATACTCTCTATTGAACTGAGTTGGACTCTCATATCCCACTTGAAATCCAGCCTCGGCTGCTCCGAAACTTCCCATGAGGAGAAGCCGCTTTGCTTCGTAAAGTCTGATCTGTTTCTGGTATTGAAGAGGACTCAGAGACGTCGCCTTCCGAAACTGACGAATAAACCATGAAGGACTCATGTTTACCTCCCGCGCCAGGTCATCGATCCTCAACGGGGAAGCATAGTTTTCCCTAATCTTGGTGACCGCTCTGGCAACTCGGCGAAGTCTGCCGTCGGTTCTGGCGATCGATCTGAGGACCCCGCCGGTTTCTCCAGTGAGAAGATAGTAGTAAATTTCCCGAAGAACCAAAGGTCCGAGAACTGGAATATCCTTAGGCTGGTCCAAAAGTCTCAGCAGCCGGTCGACGGCCTGGACAAGGGGTCCTTCGAGACATCCTAGAGTTGTGCCGCGACTGGATTCAACTTGTTCCTGATTCCCTGATGCTACGAGGACCTCGGTGAGAATTTCCGAATCCAATTCCACGCTTAAACCCAAGTAAGGGGGGTCATCCGGTTCTCCAAGAATTCTGGCATTGACCGGCGTATCGAGGGAAACCACACAATATTTCGTCTCGTCGTACTGAAAGGTTTCCCGTCCGACCTTCGCTTCCTTCCGTCCCTGGACGATCAGGTTCAACGACGGCTTCTGGATAAAAAATTCAAGCGGAGTCCCGCCGGAATAGCGTGAGAATTGAAGTGGCGTGAAAGGCGTCGGATTGGATCCTTCCTTGGGCGCGTGCCGAGAAACCATGTTTTTCCAATCTGCGGTATGATCCGTTGTCATCTTCACCTCATGGTCAGAATAGAGCCATCGAACCAGATTTGCCAAGCCAGACGACCAGATTGGGCAAGAACACGACACTATCAGGCTACCTCCCTTCAGCCGGACTCTACTATCTTCAGATCAAGTCCTTCTTATAGGGATGACGTATCCAAAGATCAGTAGGAGTTGAGAAAATGAGTTACAGAGTAATCATTATTGGAGCGGACACGACAAACCCGTTGACCGCTCGTACACCAGGTTACGGAACCATGCGTCTGACTGGTGAGGATTTTTGGGGCGAACCACGAGACCGGGATGGGGCCATTGCACTCTTGAGAAGAGCCGTAGAGATCGGTGTCAACTTTTTCGATACCGCAGATTTTTACGGACCGGGGGTGACCAATAGACTTCTATCGGATGCATTGTATCCTTATCCTGCTGGCCTTATTATTGCGACAAAGGTTGGAGGGACCCGAGGAGCCGACAAAAGCTGGCTGCCATACGGTAAGCCTGAGGAATTAAGGAGAAGTGTCGAAAACAACCTTAAAGAGTTGAAACTGGAGCAGCTTCCCTTGGTGCATTTAGGCATGGCCGCCTCCAATGCTAAGGCAGCAAATAGTCCAGGAAATTATGGTGAATCCTTCGCAACCATGTTAGAGCTGCAAAGAGAAGGCAAAATTCTGCATTTGGGACTTAGTAACGTGACCATTGATCAGTTTAACACCGCCACCAAAATGGGTAAAATTGCCAGCGTAGAGAATATGTATAGCTATACGCAGCGGATTACCGATCCAAACAGTCCTTATGGATTTCAGGGCGGCGAGATACTGCCCCTGTGTGAGGAACACCAAATTCCCTTTGTTCCTTTTTTCTCACTTCAAACGTCTTTACCAACCGAGCAGAATAAGATTAAGCAGGTTGCAAATGCCAAAGGTGTGACTGTCGCACAGCTCAACATTGCGTGGTTGCTTCATCGATCTGCGTGGATTCTACCTATTCCCGGCACTACATCCATCCAGCATCTAGAAGAAAATGTAAAAGCAGCTGACATTTCGCTTTCAGAAGAGGAGTTGGAGTTTTTAGGATAACGTGCTGAACTAAGCTAAATGATAGGCAAATCGATTTTTGCCGGCTGTGCGCCGGCAGGATGAACGCGCCAGCGCCGGACCCCAGGGGTCCCCAGCGGGGCGTGATTGGAGTCCCCGGCGAGGCGCTTTGAGCCGCGGCTGCCTCCCGTTGATTGGAAGAGCCGTCTGGGTCCGCACCATGTTGGTAGCTTCTCCAGGTTGGAGGGCATGGTCCCGCCAGCTGGGAGGGCAGGGGATTGGGCAGGGTCTCGGTTCAGGGAGCTGGGGTCGGGACCTGGCGGCACGGTCGGGCATGAACGGAGCTTGGTGTGTCCACATGCGTATAGTGGGTGCGCGTCGTCGTAAGCCCATAGGAATGGTTTTCCCGCGCGTATTCGTCGCTGCCGACACGGATGAGCGTCCTGTCAAGAAGCCGCACCACGGTTGCGAGCAGCTGGGGCCGGCTCAGGTCTGCGGCGCGCAGATCCCGTTCCACGCGCGCGCGCAGGAGAGAAAGAACGCCGCTGAACACCAGCATACGGCGAAACTTGGATTGATCGCGCACGCCGCCGCTCACGGTTCCCCGCTTGCCGCTTCGAGATCGATGATCTCCTGCTCTACGCCGATTCCGGTCCGGCCGATCTCCCGGGCAAGCTCGCGGAGCTCCCGGGGTACGCTTTCGGCCACGAGCGCAAGCCGCGCTGTCTGCGTGCTGTCCAGTGAATAGCCGTACGGGGCATACTGTCGATGAAGCTCCACACTCATGTTCCACGGCACGACGGGAACGGCCAGCAGTGATGCAATCTCTTGCGCGATCAGGATCCCGTCCGGATCCAGGTCCCCGTAATGGAAGACGCGCGCATCGGCCTTCACGCAGATACGCAGGAACGCCTTGACCGCGTCATTCGGATGCCCCGCGGAGTAGACGATGCCCGCGATTCCCGGCGGGAGGCCTGGAGGCAGTCTCTCCGCCAGCACGTGAAATGTTTCCTTGTTCTCGACTGACAGGACGACTGTTGGTCCCGTAGTCGTGCTCCGCGGTTCGAGATCAAGCCTGTCAATGAGGGAGAGGGTTGCAGCGGGAAGCGTGACGATCTCTCCTGCGAAGGTCCAGGGGCTGGCATGGCCGACCAGGGAGACACGACCCCGTACCGCGAAGCTGACCTCGGGATAGGACCTTCCGAGTCCAAGTGTGAAAGAGATCGGCTCGTTTCCCATCGCGCGGGAAAGTCGATCCGCGATCGGTATGAGCCTTTCCAGGCGCTTGCTGTCCGCATACAGCCTTACGCTGAGCGCGCGGAGGGGGCGTGATGTCGCTTCTTCGGACGAAAGCAGGAAGAGCCTGCCAAGGTCTTCCAGCTCGGCGGCATTGCGTACGGGCACTGGATGCCCTGCGCTCAGTCGAGGCGCCAGGTACTCTGCCAGCTCACGGAGCCGCGGGTCCCTCCACTCAGGAGTATCGAGCACCAGCCTCATGCTTTCGGATATCGACTCGGGCGATGGCATGCCCAGCGCGTCGAAAAGCGACTGCGGGTCTTCAAGGTACAGGGCTTCCAGGTAATCGCCCTCGCGGAAACGCTTCCATCGGGCTGAGAGGATCCCCTCGTCCACCAGCTCCTCCACGGCTTCGAGGAAATCGTTCTTTGCCGATACATCCGTCGTGATGCGGGGAAAGAGCTCGTGCCACCCCGACTTTCGCAGCTTTCGTCCGCCCTTGAAGGACGCGCTTGTCGGGTAGGACTCCGCAAAGACGGCGAGAATTCTCCGGGCCAGCTCCGTCATCGGGCTGCCTGGTTCAGTATCGCGTAGTCGCGGACAAAGGCCTGGTAATTGCGTCGTATCACGAGATTTGTCCGGTCCACGTAGGGAGCGATGGACTCGATCTTTTCCGTCGGCACGGCGGTCACGACCTGCATTGCCAGCTTGCGAAAGAAGGCCACCATGTTGCCGATGCGCTCGTCGTCCATCTTGTTGAACGCCTCGTCAAACAGCACGAGACGGATCGCGCCGGGTGAGTCCTTGTAGAAGCGGAAGAAGCTTGCCGCAATAGCAACGTAGTACGGGGTCTGCGTCTCTCCCCCGGATTTCTCTCTCAGTACCCGGGAGAGGTACGACTCGAGGGCCTTGCCGGTCTTGTCGTCCAGCANNTGTCGTAGAGGAAATACTGGCGGTAGTCGCAGATCTCCCGCACGGCCGGGTCATCCAACTCGTGGTCGAGAACATTCTGGAAGAGCCGTTCAATGCTTTCCCGCTCATCATCGCTCTTCAATGACGCAAAGAGGGTGCCGTCCAGCTCGCTGATTTCGGCGGCGGATGAAATGGCGGACAGGAGCTTCTGCTTTTCGGGATTGCGGGTGATGGAGAAGTGATATTGATCCTTTCCGAAGCGGATGGCTTCCAGGATATGGTTGATCTCCCGAAAGCCCTCCTCGGCATCCACGAGGTACTCGTTCAGCCGTGAGACGAAATGCTCGCGAAACTGGCGCTCCGCCTCCACCCGCGCACGGCTGATGCGGTCCCGATACTCGGGAAGCTCGGTCTCCCGATAGCGGACAAGTCGTTCACGGTGTTCGCGTGATTCGTCGTCTTCCTGCTCCAGGACCTCGTTCCAATCGTGATTGTAGCGCTGTTTTGACAGGCGGAGGTCCGTGCGGGCCTTCTCCAGCCGTGTGGCAAGACCNNCGGATCATGTCCGCAAAATCGACGCTCCCGCCTGTCTGTCGGCGCTCGTTTTTCAGGCGATCCTCGAAATAGGCGGCGAGCTCCGCCTCCTTGTCGATATTTCCGGCGATAAATCCTGCGAGCGCGGCTTCGCGCCGCCTCCGCTCCGCCTGCTCTCCTTCCAGCCTGACTCCGAGTGACGTCTCCCGTTCTCGGGCGGACCCGATGCGTCCTTGGAGCGTGCCGATCTCCAGCTCGCACGCGCGGATGCTGTCGGCCAGTCCGGCCATTTGCGTCTTCAGGGCTTCGAACGAGCTTGTATCAATGGATGCGATCTGGCGTTCCACCTCCTCGCATTGAGCGCGGGCGGACTCGAAACGCGCTTCCGCGGAGGCAAGCTCGGCGATAGTGGGGATCTGTCGCAGCACGCGAGACAGGACGTCGATCCGCTCCTGGAGGGAGCGCTTGGCCTTCAGGAGTGACTCGGTACCGAGCCCGCCGCGTTCGATCTCATCGCGGACGGCCTGCAGGCGGCGCTCCCGCGCCTCCTTGCCGATGTACCAGCGCTCATAGACCTCCTTGCGGATGCGTGTTGCCGTGTGGGAGGAATACCGCATACAGTCCGTCGTTATTGAGCGATCGAAACTCTTCAGCTTGACGATATCCGTGCGAATGACGTCACCCATGAGGAAGGCGGCGTACCTGCGCGCGGCTGGTGTCCGTGCCTCGACAACTTCAGCGAGTGACCCGGGGTGGACGTTCGCCTCCGACACGGAGGCCAGATTCGGCAGTCCGACACCCGCCGTCTTTGCCGGCAGGCCGTTGTAGATCTCCAGCGCTTTCTGGAAATCCGATTCCGGAACAAGCACATTGAAACGCTGCGTGTTGAGCCATCCCTCCACGGCGTTGTGCCACTCGGTCTGGGTCACCTCCAGGAGGTCGGCAAAGACCGCGGCGGGAATGCCGGCCCTTTCAACGGCCTGCTTCAGCTCCGTTGTGGGCTCCGGGTAGCGCAGGATTCCCTCGGACAGCTCTTTCTCCTCGGCGTGCAGGGCTCCGAGCTCCGTCTTGAGTCGGGCGATTTCGACATCGCCCTCCACGTCCTTGCGCATCGCATCCTGCTGCTCCTCCGAAAGGGAGTTCGCCTCCGTCTCGAGATCAGCTCCCAGCTTTCTTCCCAGGAGCGTGCCACACTGCCGCAGGAGCAGCGCGCGGCGCTCCACGCGTTCCTTCTCATCAGCCATGCGCCGACCGAGCTCCTCGCGATCCCGACGCAGGCGCTCGTATGCGCGATGCTGCTCGTCGGAGGCCAGCGCGAACTGCAGCTCCTGTCGAATCGAATCCAGCCGCTCCTTACGCTCCTGTTCGGCGGACAGTGTCTCCGTGGCGTTGGAGATCTCCAGACGCGTCTGTTGCAGCTCTCCACGCGTGGCACTAAGCCGGGCCAACTGATCCTCCACGTGGAGTCTGAGCCGCAGGTAGTCCTGCCGCAGTATCTGGCGTCTTGCCTGGGCCACGGCCTCCGTCAGCTCCCCGATTGCGGCCAGCTGCTGTATCCTGCGCTCGACCTCCAGCGCTTCCCGTTCGGCGGCCCTGTAATTCTGGAGGTTCTCCTTCATTGCGCTCACGTCGACGTTGTGCTCTTCCAGGATATAGTTGCAGACGAAATCGTGAACGGATGTGAACGGCGTGAAGCTCACCGACCGCACCACCGCGTCCAGGTACGGATTGAAGTCCACGCCGCGGCGATGCACGCCGAGGAGGTGGGTCAGGCGATTGTTGTACTCGCGTTTTGTGGCGCACAGGTACCCGCCGAGCTGTTTGACGGAATCGCGAAAGACCCGGGGGCTCCGAAACTGGTCGCCATCGAAGATCGCGACGTCTTCGATCTTTCCTCCCTCCAGGAGCCATTCGTGCTCCCGGGCGTCCCCCTCCGT
>PLNO01000034.1:0-9234 GCA_003141795.1 Spirochaetaceae bacterium
GGCAGGGCAAGGCGCTGTACGCGGGTATCTCCAACTACAAGCCGCCCGAGGCCAGGAGGGCGATCGACATCCTCAATCGGCTGGGCACGCCGTGTCTCATCCACCAGCCCTCCTATTCCATGTTCAACCGCTGGGTGGANNAACCCGAGGACATCACCGATGCCGTCCGCGCAAAGGTGAACGCGTTGAACGGGATCGCCCGGGCGCGCGGACAGAGCCTGGCGCAGATGGCGCTGGCCTGGGTGCTGCGCGGCGGCAGGGTGACGTCGGTGGTGATCGGTGCCAGCAGGCCGAGCCAGATCGACGACTGCGTCAACGCGACGAAGAACGGGGTGTTTTCCGCTGAGGAGCTTGTGAAGATCGAGAAGGTGCTCGCGGGGTAGCGCGGCGGCTCAGGACTTCAGCGTGACCGGCTTTCTCCGCCGGGCGGAGAGGAAGCTCGCGTCCAGGTATGCCTGCACGCGGGCGCCGTTTTCGAAGTCACAGACGTCGCTCTTCCCCGAGCGCACGGCGGAGATGAACCGCTCCCACTGCGTGGGGGTCTTCCCGCAGTGGACCTCTTTCCACGCCCCGTCGTGCACGGCCTTCTTCCCCCTGCAGATGAGGTAGGAGTCGGTCGATCTGTCGAGATCAACCTCGACGCCTCCCTCGTCCCCGTAGACGCGCACGCGCAGGCTGTTGATCCGGCCGCTCGCCCATCGCGTGGCATGCACCGTGCCGATGCCGCCGCCGGCGAACCTGACGGTGGAAACGAAGCTGTCGTTCGCGTCAAGGACGTAGGGGCCGATCTCCTTTACGCCTTTGTCGAAGGTCGAAAGCGTACAGTCGATCTCCGCGATGTCGCCGCAGAGGAACGCGGTCAGGTCGTAGATGTGGCAGCCGATGTCGCCGAGTGCACCGGTGCTTCCCTGCCGGGTGGAGAGGCGCCAGGTGAAGGCGGGGCTCGTCCGCCAGTCCCCCCAGGTGTCCTGCACGAGCCAGCTCTGGAGGTAGCTTGCCTCCACGTGGAGGACCCGTCCGATCCCCCCGCCCTTTATCACTCCAGCGGCGGCCTGCGCGCAGCTCGCGTTCCTGTAGGAGAAGTTGACCTGCGTGACGAGCCCGCGGGCGGCCGCGAGGCCCCGCATCCGTCGCGCGTCGCCAAGTGTAGTGGCCAGCGGCTTTTCGCACATCACGGGGATGCCGTGCGACAGCGCGGCGATCGAGATCGGCGCGTGCATCCCGTCGATGGTAACGACGGAGACGGCATCGAGCCTCTCCGTCCCCAGCATCTCCTCGTAGCTGCTGTAGGAGCGGGGGATCCCCCACGCCGCGGCAAAGGTGCGCGCCTTCTCTTCATCAATGTCGCAGCAGGCGGCGAGCGTAACGCCCTTGATCGCTCTGAAGCTCTGGGCGTGGGATCTCGCCATGCCGCCCGTGCCGATGATTGCAAGACGGATCATGCGCTCAACTGTAGTGACGGCCCTCCGGGGGGTCAATCAGCCAGGCGTGCTCAGGTCTGCCAGTCCAGGACGTACTTCCCGTTGGCGTCCTTGAAGTTGCCCACGATGATCATGATGAAGTCGACGAGGACCCAGATCCCCAGGCCGCCGAGGGTGAAGATCATGGCGACCCCCGTTCCCACCTTGCCGACGTAGAAGCGATGAACGCCGATGGCGCCGAGGAAGAAGCAGAGCAGCAGGGTCGCGAGCCTGCTCTTGGGGCTCACCGGCTTGTCGCTGCGATACCCCGGTTCCATGCTCGCCACGTGCGAGGCGCTGGGTCCGTTCACCGGCTGCCCGCAGCTCGGACAGAAGGAGGCCTGATCGGAAATTTCCTTGCCGCATTTCTGACAGTACATGTACGTCCTCCGTTTCGACATATGGAACACATACGGGGGACGTTCGTGTCCCTCGTCGCGTCGATTCAGTACGCGTATTTTTCCGCTATGGCCCGCAGGAGATCGTCCATCTTCACGAAGATCCCGACGAGCTCGGGGTCGAACTTCTTTCCCGCCTGGTACTGGATGTAGCGCAGGGCGTGCTCCTGCCGCCAGCCGCTCTTGTAGGCGCGCTGCGACACCAGCGCGTCGTACACGTCCGCTATGGAAACCACGCGCGCAGAGAGGGGGATCTCGTTGCCCTGCTTGCCGGGACCCATGTAGACCTTGCTCGCGTGGAGGTTCTCGATCCTGCCGGGGTACCCGGAGCCGTCCCAGTTCTCGTGGTGGTTGAGCGCGACCTCGGCGGACATGTAGTCGTAGAACGAGGTCGTTCGCCGAAAGAGGCGCGCGCCGTGGATCGTATGCTGGCGCATCAGCATCTTCTCGTCGTAGGAGAGCTGGCCGGGCTTCTTGAGGATCACGTCGCTCACCGCTACCTTGCCGACGTCGTGGAGGATGGCGGCCGTGCGCAAAGCGTCGCGCACCTTGCGGACCTCCCGCGCGGACACGCTGCGCCGCGCCGCCCACGTCTCGTACAGCTCCACGGAATATGCGCCGACGCGCTTGGCGTGCTGCCCCGTCTCGTAGGGATCGCGCATGCCGGCGAGCTCCACCAGGCGCAGCACCATCTCCCGCGACAGACGTGCCTTCTCCACGGCATCCGCCGCGCTGAGGGCGAACTGGGAGATGAACATCTTGTCCTGCATGGAGAAGGCGACGACCTCGCCGGCGTCGTTCTTCGCGTTGATGAGCTGCAGCACCCCGACGATCTCGTTCTCCCGCGTCTTCAGCGCCACGCAGAGGATGGACTGCGTGCGGTAGTTCGTCTTCTTGTCGAAGGCGGGGTTGAACGCGAAGGAAACGTCGCTCTTTATATGGTAGACATCGTCGATGAGGATCGTCTCCCCCGTCTTGGCCACGTAGCCGGCGAGGGATTTCTTGTCGATGGGGATGGACGCCCCGCTGGGGATGTACTTGTCCTTCGTCTGGCCCCGGAAGAGGGTGTCGTTCTGGACGAAGCTGAAGTAGAGGTACCCGCGGGTGGCCAGGTAGATGGTGCCGGCATCCGCGTTCACGAAGCCGCGCGCCTTGGTAAGCACGCTTTCCAAGAGCGAATCGAGGTCCCTGACCGTGTACAGCGCCTCGATCGTCCTGAAGAGCTCTGTTGTGTCGCGCTTCATGCCTCGATCATTGATAATAGTTAAAACGGAACCCGATCACAAGGAGAACGCACGGATTAGCGATCGTCACCGAGGAGGATGGCGCGGAGCTCCGCGACGCTCGAGCAGTACAGCGAGGCGTTCGCACGCATGTAGGTCTCGATTTCAGCAACCCGGTGCGCCCATCCAGCCGCAGCGACGGGCACGCCGGACGCCTTGGACATGAGCACCCCCGGCTTGAGGTCGTCGACGATCAGCGCCTCCCCGGGGGCGCATCCGAACTGCCGCAGCGCCTCCTGCGCGGGCCAGGGGCTGGGCTTGCGCTTCTCTGCGTCGCTCTCCCACCCGAAGATCAGGTCGGGGAGGAACGGCGGGTCCTGTGCGGCCGTGTAGTGGGCCGCGATCACGTCAGTTTCGGAGTGGGAGACGACGGCGATCTTGCCCCCCCGTTGCCGGTAATCACCGAGGAGCTCGAGGAACCCGGGGAAAAAAGGCGGTACACGACTCGTGGTCCACTGCCTCCAGATCGAGAGCTCGGTGACGAGCTCCGTTTCCGTCATCCCGAGCTCGCCGACGAGGTATTCCATGATCCCGTGGAAGTTCACGAGGTAGAACTCCTCCAGGGTCGGCGGGGTGCGCCCGGGGCGCAGAGCTTTCAGCGCCGCCACGTGCGCGGGGTGGTGGATTGCAGCGGTGCTGTTCACCGCCGTGTCGTCGTGATCGATGAGGATGCAACGATACCGCAGGTCCATGGTCGGTCCGACTGTAGGGACGTTCGGCGACAAAGTCAACACGAGCGCGGCGAACCCTTCGTATATTAGAGCCATGAGGACCGCCGCCCCCCGCCGGGCCCTGCCGCTCGTACTGGCAGCGGCAATGACCACGCTCCTTGCCTCCTGCTCGTTGAACCAGCTCGCCGTGCGGACGGTGGCGGGCTTTCTCACCGGCTCGGGGCAGGGCACCGTCTTTACCGGGGATGACGATCCCGAGCTCGTGGGCGCGGCCCTTCCTTTCGCCCTGAAGACCTATGAATCGCTCCTGGAGGCGGACCCGGGCAATGCGGCCCTGGCCCTGGCCACGGGCAGATCCTACCTCAGCTATGCGGTCGCCTTCGTGCAGGCCCCCGCTGATCTTCTTCCGTCCGAGCAGGTGGACGAGCAGAGAGCGGCGCGCCAGAGGGCGAAGAAGCTCGACCTGCGCGCGCTGGACTACATCCTGCGCGGGTTGGAGACGCGCCACCCGGGCTTCCGCGCCGCGCTGGACGGCAAGGGCGCGGCGGCGGCGCTGAAGCTCACGCGCAAAGAGGACGCCGACTACCTCTACTGGGCCGGGGCCGCGTGGCTTGCCGCGTTCAGCGCCGACCCCTTCGATTTCGCGCTCATCGTCACCGTTCCCCGCGCGGTCGCGCTCCTGCAGCAGGTGGAGGACTGGGACGACACGTACGCCGCGGGGGCCGTGCACGAGGTCTTCGTGAGCTTCTACGGCTCGGCCCCCGCGAGCCTCGGCGGGGGTGAGCAGAAGGCCCGGGAGAACTTCTCCCGGGCGGTCGCCCTGTCCCGCGGGCTGCGCGCCGGGCCCTACATCGCGCTCGCATCGTCGGTGAGCGTGAAGAAACAGGACGTCGAAGAGTACCGGGGCCTTCTTGCCAAGGCGCTCGCCGTCGACGTCGACGCGGACATTCCCGACAGGCTGGTGAACGTCATCAATCAGCGCAAGGCGCGCTGGCTGCTCGACCATGAGGCGGATTTCTTTCTCGACGAGGGAGGTGGGCAATGAGGGGCCTTCGGATTCTCGCGGCCCTGTGCGCCATGGCGGTTGCCGTCTCCGCGCAGGCGCTCACGATCAAGCTGGGCAGTCTCGCGCCCGTCGGCTCCCCGTGGGAGCTCGGCCTGAAGCGCGTGGCCGTGGAGTGGGAGCGGCTGTCCGGAGGCACGGTGACGGTGAGGATCTACTCCGGCGGAGTGGCCGGGGACGAGCCGGACATGGTGAGAAAGATGCGCATCGGGACGCTGAACGCCGCGCTCATCACCGTGTCGGGGCTCCAGGGGATCTTCAACGGGGTGAAGACGCTCTCCTACCCGCTGCTCCTCCGTGACGACGGGGAGCTCGCCTACGTGCTGGACAGGATGAAGCCTTTCTTCGACCGGCAGCTCACCGCCCGGGGATTCAAGCCGGTGATGTGGTCCCCCGGCGGATGGGTGTACTTCTTCTCCCGCTCTCCGGTGGTCACACCCGATGACTTGCGGAAGCAGAAGCTGTGGGTGTGGAGTGGAAACCCTGACGAGATCCGCGCCTACCAGAACGCCGGCTTTCAGACCGTCACCATCGCATCGACCGACCTGATGACCTCATTGCAGGGCGGAATGGTGGACGCTCTCGTTACCAGCCCTCTCGTTGCCGCATCCAGCCAGTGGTTCGGGATCGCCGGGAACATGAGCACGCTGAAGCTCGGCCCCCTGTGGGGGGCCGCCGTGGTCAGCATGCGCACCTGGGACCAGGTGCCAGCAGACCTGCAGCCGAAGTTCATCGAGGCTGCCCAGAAGATCGCCGACTCTCTTGCGCCGGATCTCATCAAAGCGGACGGCCAGGCAATCGGGGTGATGCAGAAGTACGGGCTGAAGATCAACCCCGTCACCACGGGCGCGCAGACGGCGTGGGTGGACGTGTTGCAGAAAACCTTCACGGGCCTCGTGGGGAGCTTCTACGACAAGGAGTCCTACGACATGGCCACGCGCTACCTCGGAGAGTATCTGGCGACCCACCCGCGGCAGTGAGGCCCCGACCGGCGAAGGCGCCCCGACCGGCACAAGCGTCTCGACGGGCGGTTGGGCCCCGGCGCTTCAATCGAAGCGGGGGTCCACCGGGCTCCTCTTTCCGGTGAGGAGAATCTTCTCGATCTCCGCCGTCGACAGGGGCTGCGTTCCTCCGCGCTGCCCCGTGACAAGTGCGCCCAGCGCGTTACCGTACCGGCAGGATTCCGCGAGCGGGGTGCCGCGCAGGTACTGGTGGAGGAATCCCGCGGAGAATGCATCGCCTGACCCGATCGTGTCGACGACGGTGACCTCGAATCCCGGCTCGTAGGCCGCGGTGCCGTCGCGCTTGGCGGCGAAGGCGCCGCCCGGGCCGAGGGTGACGATGAGGCAGGCGAGCCTCGTCATGCGGATGAGGCTCGCGACCTTCGAAGCGATGTTCCCGTTGCCCAGCCCGAAGATGCGGTCCACGACCGCGAGCTCCTGGTCGTTCAGCTTGAGCACGCCCGCGTCGGCGATCGACGAGACGATCTCCGCGTCGGTCCAGCCGTCCTTGCGGAGGTTGAGATCGAGGAACGCGCACTGCCCGTGGAGCTCGGCGAGCATCCGTGCCAGGGTGGCCCGGGATCCGGGTCCGCGGCGCGCCAGGGTGCCGAAGCAGAGCGCCTCCGCATTCCGTACCAGTGTCAGGAGCTCGGGATCTGCGGCGATGTGGTCGTAGGCGACGTCGGGGGTGATGGTGAAGTCGTGGTTTCCCTGCTGGTCGAACCGCACCGAAACGGTCCCCGTGGGAAGCACACTGTCCTGTTGGAGAAAGGCCGTCTCCAGACCGAGCGCCGCGACGCGCTCGCGCGCCGCGACGCCCCGTGCGTCCCTGCCGAGCCTGCTCACCATGAAAGTAGGATGCCCCAGCGTGTGGGTGCGGTAGGCGAGGTTGAACGGAGCGCCGCCGAGGACGGGTCCCGTCGGGAGCAGGTCCCAGAGGACCTCGCCGAAGCAGACGATCGAAGGGTCGGCCGGCATCCGCTCTATATCATGTCGATCCCCGATCTGCGGGGATCGTGGGGATCGGGAATGTTGTTTAAATAGTAGAAAGCCGAACGGATCTTCGTTCCATTACGTTCCGAGATCCGCCCCTCCTTCAGCCAGACGTTGACGGTGCTACGGTTGCGCTGGAACATCCGCGCCAGCGCCGAGGGGGTCATGTCGTACGTCCTGCTGATCCACTTCAGCATCGATTGCGGGCTCTTCTCGCTCATCATTGACACCTCCGAGGCGAATCTCCTGATATTGTATCGGCGCGAAGTCCCGTCCCCTGCACAGGTTTTCCCACCCCTTGTCGGTGCACACCGTCCGCGGGGTGGATTGCATCGACACAGAACGGCTATACTGATGCGGAGGGTCAGCACAGCCAATGAGAATACGTCCGTTTCTTGCCGCACTGTTGCTCGTGGCCGGTGCCGCCCTGGCGCTCGCCGACGACAGGGTCGTTACCGTGCTCACCCTCGCACGCGGCATCGATCCCATCTCCGCGCGCTACGTCCAGCGCGGTCTGGACCGCGCGCGTCGGGACGGCGCCGGGCTCGTCGTGATAGAGCTTGACACCCCGGGCGGCCTGGGATCGTCCATGGACCAGATTGTGGCTGGGATCCTCGCCTCCCCCGTGCCCGTGGCCGTCTACGTCTCCCCGCAGGGCGCCCGTGCGGCATCGGCGGGCGTGTTCATCGCCATGGCGGCGCAGATCACGGCCATGGCGCCGGGCACGCACATCGGCGCGGCGCACCCCGTGGACTCGGGCGGCAAGGACATCACCGGCGTCATGGGGGAGAAGGTGCTGAACGACGCCGTGGCCATGCTCAAGAGCCTCTCCGACATGCGGGGCCGCAGCCCGGGCTGGGCCGATGAGGCGGTGCGCCGCAGCGCCTCCCTGACGGAGAAGGAAGCGGTGGAGCGCAACGTCGCCGATCTCAGCGCCGCCGACCTCGGGTCCCTGCTCTCCGCCGTGGACGGGCGAACGGTGCGGGCTGCTGACGGTCCCGTGGTCCTGCACACCTCCGGTGCCGAGGTGCGGCGGTTCCGCATGAGCTTCATCGACCGACTGCTCGGGTTCCTCGTGAACCCCGACGTCGCCTACATCCTCATGGTGATCGGCATCTTCGGCGTCATCTTCGAGCTGTCCGCCCCGGGCGCCGTCGCCCCGGGCGTCGCGGGAGCAGTCGCACTGCTCCTTGCCTTCATCGGTTTCGGCAACCTGCCGACGAACGTCGGCGGCATCGTTTTCATACTCCTGGCAATCGTCCTGTTCATCGTCGACATCAAGACACCGACGCACGGCTTCCTCACGGCAGGCGGCGTGGTGTCGTTCGTGCTCGGGTCGCTCCTGCTCTTCCCTCCCTGGCGCATTCCTTCGCCGCCCATTGTGCCCGGTGGGCCCGCGCTCGCACAGCCCCACATCTCCATCGCCGCCATCGTCGTGATGACGGTGCTCATCGTGGCGTTCTTCGTCTTCGTGCTGGGAAAGGGAATCGGGGCGCTGGGGAGGAAGGTGAGCTTCGGCGTGGAGACGCTCGTGGGGGGGAGCGGGATAGCGCTGTCGGACCTCGCGCCGGAAGGGCTCGTGCGCATGGCGGGTGAGCAGTGGAGCGCGCGTGCCGAAGGGGGCGCGATCAAGGCTGGGGAGAAGGTCGAGATCATCGGCCGCGAGGGGCTGTGGCTTCTCGTGCGCCGTTCGGGGAATCAGGGTGCATCGTCACCCACGTCCGAGGGAGGTGTCTCATGAGCTATGTCCTGGCCGGGATCATCATCATTCTGGTGATCATCATCCTCTCCGCGTCCATCAAGGTCGTACGGGAGTATCAGCGTCTGGTCATCTTCAGGTTGGGACGCAGCATCGGCGCCAAGGGGCCGGGTCTTGTTTTCCTCATCCCCATCGTCGACAAGCCGATCTGGACGGACCTGCGGGAGCAGTACCTTGAGATCCCGAGCCAGACCTGCATCACCAAGGACAACGCGCCCATCGACGTGGACTTCCTCATCTACTGGCGCGTCATGGATCCGAGCCTCTCCGTTATCCAGGTGGCGAACTTCGCGGGAGCGAGCCAGGGCATCGCCACAACGACGCTGCGCGCCGTGATCGGCGACATCCCGCTGGACGACGTGCTCGCCAAGCGGGAAGAGATCAACCGCGTGTTGCGCACGAAGCTCGACGAGGTGACCGAGCGCTGGGGCGTGAAGGTCACGAGCGTCGAGATCAGGGAGATCGTGCCGCCCAAGGACATCCAGGACGCCATGAACCGCCAGATGTCAGCGGAAAGGATCCGCAGGGCCATGGTCATCGAGAGCGAAGGAAAGCGCGCCTCGGCGATCCTGGTGGCCGAAGGGGAGAAGCAGTCGGCGATCCTCA
>PLNO01000034.1:9280-11726 GCA_003141795.1 Spirochaetaceae bacterium
TGGCCGAGGAAGCGGTGAAGAAGTCGGTGAGCTGAGGGACGTTTCATGGCTGAGATGATGCGGTGCAAGTCCTGTGGCTATGTCGTCGATTCCCGCCGCGTGGGGCAGTCCTGCCCCGCGTGCGGGGTCGGTCGTAAGATGATGGAATCGTGGAAGGATCCGATAGCCGAGGGACGGCGCTTCGTGCTGTCCTTCGAGCTGCACCCCATCATCGATCACTTCGCGGTCTCTTTCGTCGCGGCCGCTTTCGTGCTGTCCCTCTTCGTCCTGATATTTCCGCAAGCGTACCGCCAGACGGCGACAGGGCTGCTGCGGGGTTTCGTGGGAGTGCTGCCGTTCGCCGTCCTCGCGGCCTTCGTCTCCGGTCTCATCGACGGAAAGGCGCGGTTTCGGCGCACCTCGACACGGGCGCTCACCCGCAAGAAGATCATCGGGGCGGTCTTTTTCATCGTTTCCGCAGGAGCCGCGGCCCTGCTCTTCCTCGCCGGGCCCTTCGAGACGTGGGTGCGCGAGGCGTGCGCCGCGCTGCTTGCCGCGGGCGTGATCTGCGCATCGCTTCTGGGCAGGCTCGGCTCCGCCCTTGCCAGGGCGGTTCTGCCGGGGTAGTCACACAACAAAAAGGGCCGATCCCCCCGCGGTTTCCCGCGGAGGGCCGGCCCTCTCCATTNNAAACTATTTCTTGCTGGAGCTCGCAGCCTGCACGGCGTCGGAGATGAGCTTCTCTCCGTCGGTGAGCTGGGCCTGCACCGCGCTTGCCTTCTGAAGGGCAGCGGCGAAATTGCCGTCCGCGAGATCCTTGTCGGCGTCCGCGACAGCGGCCTTTGCGTCAGAGAGCTGCTTGTTCAGCGCCACGAAATCGAGCTTCACCCCGCGCACCCTCTTGGCCGCGGCGAGCTTCTTCACCGCGTCGGGAAGAGCCTGCTTCAGGGAGGCGATCAGCGTAGCGGCATCTGCCTGAGCCTTCTGCTTGTTGGCCACGGCGTCGTTCGCCGCGGTCTGAGCGGTGGCTTTGGCATCCAGGGCAAGGGTCTTCACCTTGTCGTAGTGCTTCGCCGTGAGCTCCGTGTCCATCTGCGCCAGCTTGTCCTGGGCTGACTTGAGCGTGTCGGGCGCGTAGGCAACGACGTCCGCGTTCTTCGCGGCGGTGTCGACGGCGGCGCGGGCAGCGTCAATATCGGCCTGGGGCGGTTTCGCGCATGCGCCGACGGCGAGCACGAGCACCACCGGGATGAGCACTTTCAAGTACTTCATCATAGGTCCTCCATTCGATTCATCACGCCTCTCGCGTACCACGTGCATCGACGATGCGTGTTCTCCAGGGGTAGTCTGCGTACCGATGGCGTGATCTTATGATACAAGGCCACTTTCCCCTGAAAGTGTCAATAAGAATATACCACGAAAATCCTTGAAAATCGCCCCTACTTGACACGCCGGTGCGTTGTTGACCTTATTGGTTAATAGCATTAAATATTAATATCATGAATCAAATGCGGGGGCCCGCGGCGCGGCGGGCGGTGCGGAAGCGCTCCACCTCCTACGAGCAGATCCTGAGCGTCGTCATGGCGCTGCAGCGCGACTTCCTGAAGTTCCACGCGCGCTTCGAGTTCGGGGAGCTCTCCCGGCTGCACATGGGGGTTCTCGGGGTCTTGAACAAGCACGGGCAGCTTCCCGTCTCCGCGATTGCCGGGAAGCTCTTCGTTTCCAAGCCGCAGATGACCGTGATCCTCGACCGCTTGGAGGAACAGCGCCTCGTGCGCCGGGGGGCGGACCCGTCGGACCGCCGCGTGACGGCGGTGAGCCTCACCGATGCGGGACGGGCCTGCCTGGAGGCGGGGATGGTCACCGCGCACCGCTCGATGACGCAGAGACTTTCGATCCTTACCGACGATGAGCTTGCCGAGTTCAGCGGGGCGCTCGGCGTCATGCAGAAGATACTGGCCAAGCTGTAGAATGACGCCGCGGGGGTTTCATGCTATAGTAAGCGCTCTTTCCACCAAAGCGACAACGCTGTACCGACATCAAAGGGGGACGGGCATGGCAGGAATGATTCTCGATGGCAAGGCATACTCTCAGGAAATCGAAAAGGACCTGTCGGTCCGCGTGTTGAAGATCAAGGAAAAGAACGGGGGAAGGACGCCGATCCTCGCCACCATCCTCGTCGGGGACGATCCGGCCTCCGCCACGTACGTCAAGATGAAAGGCAACGCGTGCAAGCGCGTCGGCATGGAGTCCGTCAAGGTCGTGATGCCCGCGACGACGACGACAGCCGAGCTTCTGGTCAAGATCGACGAGCTGAACGCGAACCCCGATGTGCAGGGGATCCTCCTCCAGCACCCCGCCCCCAAGCAGATCGACGAGCGGCAGTGCTTCGAGCGGATCGCACTCTCCAAGGACGTGGACGGAGTCACGATGCTCGGCTTCGGCCGGATGGCCATGGGGGAGCGCG
>PLNO01000036.1 GCA_003141795.1 Spirochaetaceae bacterium
GATTGACGTCACGCTTCCCCTCGGCCCCGGAAGCCGCTCTCGCGGCGGGGCGCGTATCGCAGGCCGTGCTCGCCCCAGGCCCGGACGCTCTTGCGCCAGGCGAGGCATCGTCGACCCCGCCGGCGTCGCCGGCCGGGGGGACTGCGACCGCAGCACAGTCAGCGACGGAGCCGACGCAGCCTCCCGCCGTGGTGCAACCGGCGCAACCCGCCACGCAGCCCCCGACAGCGCAACCCGCTGCGTCTGCCGCACAGCCCGCTGTGCCTGCCGCCACGCAGCGTGTCAGCCCGAGCTTCTCCGTTCAGGCGGGATCGTTTCAGATGAAAGAAAACTCCGACGACCTTGTAGCGGAGCTTACGAAGAGGGGATTCACCCCGGTGGTGGTTGAGGAGAGCGCGCAGGGGAAGCACCGCTTCCGGGTTCTCGCGGCCGCAGGGCTTCCCCCTGATCAGGCAAAGGCGGTTCTCTTGAAGCTCTCCCAGGCCGGGTTCAGCGGATTCCTCGTCACCGACAAATAGCTCTGAGCGCTATTTTTTGGCGGTGTTCTGATCCTGCTCAAGGGAGAGGGCGTCGCCGTTTGCGTCCTCATACCCGTTCACCGTAAGACGGATCGGTGAGAGGGTGAGAACCCGCACGTTGCGCTGCGGCTCTTTTCTTTCCTTGTAGTCCACGAGCCATGAGACGATTTTGTCCCTGCTCTGGCCATGGAAACGCGTCGTCATGACGGGGTGCCCTCCCAGAGAAAAGAGAACGAACGTGCCGGAACGCTGGCCCGCCGCGTCCGACCAGACAAGGGACGGCGCCGTGAATGTCACGGCGAGGCCCTGATTCCCCAGATACCTGCCGGTCAGGGAGAGATTCAGCATCGATATCTGGGAATCCAGCCTGCCCAGGAGCTTGGCGCGAATATCCTCGGTGACGCGCGTATAGGTCGCCGAGGGGGACTCTCCCGATTCGTTTCCGATGATCTCCACCGTTATGGTGGTCGGGCTGTCCACGTTGATGGAGAAGGTTCGAATCAACCGGATCTGGAGCACGGTGGCGTTCTCTCCGATCGCACGCATCCGGTTGTAGATCGTGCGTTGCGATTCGCGCCAGATGTAGGCCTCCTGCGTGTTCCCCGACAGGAGGGAGATCGTGCGGTTCTGGGTATTGAAGTCGATGATCGAGCCATAGGTGTCAGGGTCCTTGCCGTTTTTGGCCGGGATGACCTGCACCCAGGAGCCGGAGATGAACTGCTCGAAGGCATCTTCGCCCGAGCTCGTGTACAGCGCTTTCAGCTGGGCCTGCTGGACCTCTTCACCGGGGATTTTCTCGGCTGCACCCGGAACGTAACGGTTTTCCTTGTCGTTCCACGTGTAGCGGATGCGCACGAGGTCCATGACGTTTTGCGAATCAGGATCGCGCAGGTACGCTACGACGGGGAAGCTCGCGCCCGGTTTCTGGTCCGTGGAGTAGCTGTCGGGCCTGTCAGCCTCCTCGATGGAAATCTCGTCGGCGACGAGCTGGCAGACCGGTTTGTAGGAAAGCCCCTTGCCCTGGACCGGCGGCAGCGGGCGGAAAACGTCGAGCGTGAGCTTGCCCGCCTCGTTCATTCCTGTCGCCACGATCTCCATGCGATGGTCCCCGACGAGATCGCGCAACGCGAGGTTGAAAACCCGGCTGTCGGTGGCATTCGTCGCGGATTCCCAGCTCTGGTAATAGTAGGTGCCACGGGCCCGGTCCGAATCGGCGAGCAGAATGCGAACCGGCGAGCCGACGTCGTCCAGCCGCTTCACCGCGATGACCTGTTCCTCGTCCGGATCAGAGTCGAGGTTGGCATTCATGACCTGCAGCACCGTGTCGCCCGGCTCGATGGAGATGCGCGGACGATTCGCCGCCGCGGCGGCCTGCGAATCCGCTGCAGCGACCGCGGCCACGGGCGCCGAGCCTCCCAGCGGTTGCGGAACGATGCGGATCACTCCCTGCGTGGACGGCCCTCCGCGCTGGCAGGAGGCGATGAGCGCGGCCAGCACCAGGGTGCAGCACGTCCTCGATACGGTGGAAAGAAGCCTTTGCTTTGATGTCACGTGAAATACGTCCTCAGCATGTCCAGCACGATGTGCTTTGTGTGTTCGATCGATTCCTTGCACTTGAAACCCGCCGCGGTTTTGTGCCCGCCCCCCCCGAAGGACTGCGCAATCTCGGCGACGTTGATGTCGCCTTTCGATCTGAGAGAGCAGCGCAGAACGCCCTCCAGATTCTCCTTGAAGAAAACAGACACGCGGATGTCCTCGCTCTTGAGGGGGATGTTGATGAGCTGGTCCGCCTCTTCGTAGTTCGCCCCGGATTCGCTGATCATGTCACGACGCAGTGTCAGTATCGCGACATGGGCGTCGTATCCAAGCTCGAGGGTCGAGAGCACGCGCGATTGCAGGACGAGCGCGGAAATGGAATTGCTCTCGTAGACCTTCGAGTAGACGAAGTTCGGCTCGACCCCCGCGGCGACGAGATCGCGCGCGATTCCGAAGGTGAGCGCCGTGGTCTTCGGGTAGATGAAGGAGCCGGTGTCGTAGACGATGCCAGTGAAGAGCGCCTGCGCTATGGCGAAGTCGATGGTGACGTTCAGCTCCCTCAGGAGCTGATAGAGGATTTCCGCGGTGGAGGAGGCGCTCTTCTGAATGAAGTTCCCGGCCAGCACGTCGTCCTCTTTCTCGTGATGGTCGATGATGAAATATTCGCGCACCCTCGGCAGGACCATTGTCGCGATCTGGCCGATGTTGTTCACGTCGTTGGTGTCGAGCATGAGAAGCGCGTAGTCGCCGATATCGGCGGGCAGCTGATCCTCCCGCTCCAGCACGCACACGGCCTGATCCATGTCGAGGAAAGCGAACTTGCGCGGGGTCGGATCGGCGTTGAAGATCAGCGCCTCCTTGCCGAGGCTGCGCAAAGCGTGGGCCATCGCGCATTCGCTGCCGATGGCGTCCCCGTCGGGCGTCTCGTGCGCCGTGATGATGAAGCGGCGCGTTCGGGTGAGGAAATCGATGGTGGATTCGAATCCCTTCACGCCGAATCTCCGGCCCGTGCCGCGTGGTCGTCGAGCACGCTCGTGCCCTTGCGGAGTACCTTGAGCTTTTTCAGGGAGCTCTGGGAGATCCCGGGAGCAACATAGCTTGCCGCCTCGGCGCGAAAACCGTTCGGGATGTCGGCGTTCGTGCCGATCACCGTAAGCCCGTCCCTGATCTGCGAGGGGAAGTCCGTGTTCTTCATGGTCGATGCCTTGGCACCGATGGCGCAGTTGTCCCCGATGTTCGGCGACGGACGGGGCACCTCCGCGGTGAAGGGCAGGATGAGGGAGTGATGGATTTCCGTCCCGCTGCCGATGCGGTTGCCGCTCAGGATCACGGAATGGGAGACCATGGCATTGCGTCGGATCACCACATTGGGGAAGATTATGGAATCTTCCACGACGCCCTCGATCTCCACGCCCGACGCGATCCAGGAGTTCCGCGCGATGCCGCGCTCCGCGATGTGGGATTCGGCGCCCCGGTCTGCAAGCTCGGGAAACCGGGAGACGGCGGAATGAAACCGTGGGCTCTCCGAATTGGAAACGACCCAGATGTTGTTGGCGTAGCATTCCATGAGATCGTTCTGGAAGAGGAGCTCACCGGCCACGTCCTCGATGAGATCGATCGAGGAGTGGAGCAATCCCTCGAAGAGGCTCTCCCTGAGGCGCGTTTTCCCGGAGTCGTGCTGGGCGGCTTTGGCCAGCAGCCCGGCCAGATGCGTCCTGCTGGTGAAGTACATCTCCACGGGCGTTCGCGACACCGACAGTTTTACCAGCTGATCCCCTGAACCCTCGATTTTCTCTTTCAGCAGGGAGGGCTCGACGATGAACACCGAGGACAGCCCGGCGATGACGACCCTTTCCGCCGGGGAGGCTTCCACCATGCGGGAGAGCTCGGCGAGCCCGTTCTCCAGAATGTGTACGCGCGCAACGGATTTCTTCCATCGCGAGGACAGGGTGAGCTGCGCAGCCCGCGAGTATTCGTCGAGCACGATCGTGACGTCGACCTCCGCGTCCTTGCCGAAGCTCGCGAGCATGAAATCGACAAGGCAATGGTTGCCCCAGAACGGAAGCAGAGAGAAGTGGAATCCATCATCGAAACCGGGCAGCCGTTGCAGCGGCCCGACGTCGAGGAGAAAGACGGACGTGGAGCTCAGGCTACTTCTGACTTTCCTTCGACTGGACCTTCATCGTGAGAGCCTTGCCGTTTTCCGCCTTGAAGGGGAACGACTTCCCGCGCGCCTCAGGGGGAACTTCTTTCACCTTGGGGAAGCGTTCCTGCTTGAGGATCCGCAGGAGGACCTTGCCGTCCTTGATGCCGAACGATGCGAAAGATTTCGCGTTCCTCTTCAGGACGAGGGTGAATGCACCGGCGTTCTCATTGAGGTACAGCTCCTTGCCGGAAGAAAGCGTAATGGGATCGTCACCAACGGGCTCGTCCTCGATGAGAAGGCCGAACTTCACGGGCTTGCCCTTCGTAAGCCTCCAGATGAGGACCACGATAAGCGCCACGACGATCAAAAGCAGCACGATGCCCGCGATGAAGAAGGGGAGGTAGTTCATCAGCACGCCGTTCACGGTGAGGGTCACCGTGTCTTCCGTGGGAGTGAATCGTTCAGGCGACGAGAAGGAGAACACGAGCGTGCCCGAAGAGTTACCCGGAGGCAGCACATCAATGAAGCGCACGGGGATTTTCACGTCCGTCGTCGCGTCCTTCTTGATGGTGACCGTGAAGGGCGCGGAAAGAACCCACGGGATGTAACGGGTGCCGACACGGGCGGTGATGTCGCTCACCGTGATGTGAGCGTCCCCGGCGAGGCCCGAGGACTTCAGCTTCATGGAGATCGTGCTGGACCCACCTCGGCCGATGGGGCTCACGGAGATGGGCCCGAGGATGGAAGCGGCGCCAAACAGCGCTCCGGTGGTCGTGGTGAGATTGTTGACCGTGAGGTTGTTGGTGATCTCTCCGTAGGAGCCCTGGAGCTCCTTGGCGAGGTCCCTCGCCGCCGTGTCCGTTCCGATGCCGAGGATCATCACCTTCCAGCCTTTTTCCTGGATCGTTTTGGTGTTGGCGAGGAACTCATGGTTGAAGAGGCCGTTCTTCGAGTAATACTTGCTTCCCGGGGGTGCTTCCTGGATCCCGTCAGTCAGGAGGAGCACATACTTCTCCTTGCCGTCCTTGGACCGGCTATCGATCTGTGCCTTGACTGCGTCCAGCGCATTCCCTATATCTGTGAAACGTCCATTACCTCTAATTTTTAGGATCTGACTTTTCAGAGCTTGTTTGGATGCTGCGTCGCCGATTTCCTGGGAGACGACGACATCGGCCTTTCCGTAGAACGCGACGACAACGAGGAAGTCGCCGGGGATCAACAGCTGGTCGACGATGTAAGAGTTGAGCCAGCCTTCGACCGAGCCGATCTTGGTCTCCATCGAGAGGGACTTGTCCAGAGCGACGATGACATCGATAGTATCCTTCCGTGTGTCAGCAAAGAGCGGAGTTGCCAGAAGGATGCAGAGCGCTGCGCTCAAAAGACATTTCGAAGCCTTCATTGTGCCCTCCCTTTTTGGAATAATTTACTTGTAGGATGCACCAGAATTGGATAAAATGGAAGAGAGAAAAAAAAGTGCTTTACACGGTTTGGCTTTTGTGCTCTACTAGGTCGGAATAAACCGAGAAAAGGAGACTTCAATGGCTGCTATAGACCTTCCGAAAAGCCCGAATGTGTTCCATCCGGAAAAGCCGAGCGCCGTAGGTTCCCGAAATTCACTCGCTCAGGAGTTCCGTGATCAGCAGGCTGAAGTCGATCTCCTGATGAGCGAGGAAGTCGACAAGGTGATGAACCACATCACCTCCAAGCTTCCCAAGGAAGTCGCTGAGAAGCTCGACATCATGGGCGGTCTGAAGGAGAAGCTGTACAACTACTTCAACCAGAACTACCAGAACATGTTCAACCGCTTCATGGTCACCTCCGAGGACGAGATGGTGAAAAAGGTCAGGAACTTCATCGACAAGGAAGAGATGAAGACCCTGTCCCGCTACACCCCGAAGGAGATCGCGGCACTCCTGGATCAGGTCGGCGGTATCGACAAGTTCAATACGGGTGAGATCGAGAAATCCATCGTGAACATGTACGGTCACCTCCAGGGCCACATCCAGAGGGGCGTGAATGACCTGGAGAACGTGACCAACTCCCTGCTCCGCCAGAAGACGGACGTCGGCGCGTTCATCCGCGGTGAGAACGCCTATTCGATCGTCAAGTGCTCCTTCAAGGACAGCGCGTTCAAGCCGAAGACCGTCACCGACGTGAAGCTCTCCGTCAACATCCTCGACTCGGAGCTCATCAGCCCGATCTTCCACTATCAGGTCACCGTCGAGTTCCTCGTGAAGGATCTCATCTCCAAGAACATCCTCGACCTGATCGACAAAGAGATCGAAAAGCTCAAGGACACGGTCGTGGACGAGGGGCGTGAAGAGCTGAGCGACGGAGAGATCCTCTTCGAAAAGATGAAGAGGGTGGAGAAGTTCACCTCCGACGACAAGGACGATGCCCGCTCCAAGAGGTACGGGTTCTTCGCCAAGGCGCTCATGGACAAGATCGAGGGCCTGCGCGCGGAGATCGACCCCGAAGAGTACGACCCGGTGAACATCCGTGAGAACCTGAAGCGGATCATCGACATAGAGAACATCAGGAACCGCGGTTTCAACACCGCCATCAACTCCATCACCTCCATCCTGGACACCTCCAAGATGGGCTATCAGCACGTGGAAAACCTCAAGAACGCACGCGAGCTCATCCTCCGCGAATACGAGGACACCGATGATGCCCACCTGCCCGACGAGCGCTACGCCATCCGCCTGAAATATTACGATCAGGCGCAGCTCACCGAAGAGCGCAAGGCCTACGACGTTCAAGCCAAGAGCTTCGAGGTGGAAGTGCAGCACGTGTGGGACGTGCTGGAGATGGTGTACGACGACTCCAAGTTCATGAAGGGCGTGGTGGACTTCGACGATCTCTCCCGCAGGATGAAGGGCAAGATCAAGAGGAGGATCAAGGCGAAGACCGGCGATCCTCTGTATGAAGACATCGAGCGCAGCTGGACAGAGGTCACGTTCGTGAAGCCGGGCGACACGGACGTCGAACGGATGAACCGGACCTACATCTCTGAAAAGGACGATCTGAAGAAACGCATCATCCTCATGAGGGAGAAGCTCCAGAGGCTGTACAACTTCCGCTATCCCATCCAGCGCCGGGTCATCGAAGAGAGGATCATGTTCCTGGAGAAGCAGTTCCTCAGGTTCGAATACCTCATCAACCCGTACCACATCCAGCCGGGGCTCCTCCTCGACGTGAACATCACGTCCATCAAGAGGAAGAAAGCCACCCTGGACGGAATGGCAAACGTGTTGAACGAGTTCCTCTACGGCGTCTCCAAGGGCTTCCAGGACGCTGCATTCGCCTCGTTCTCCCGCCGCCGCTCGACTGTCCGCGCGGATATCGCCCAGTCCTTCTCCGCAACGGCACAGGAAGTTCCGGCAGGGACGGTTCCTGAGGCGGCAAGCGGAAAGAAGTCCGAGTATCTTGATATGCTGAACGTGCCTGCGAACACGGCCGCTTCCAGCAAGGCAGCCGAGCAGGGAGTGGTTGACGTCGCACCCAAGCGGCGTGGAAGGCCCGCCAAGGCGGCCAAGAGAGGACGCCCCCGCAAGGGCGGCCAGGACGTGGGACTGAGAGAAATCTGAAGTTAACGGGGAACTGAATGGTGACCCCCCCGGGGGTCACCATTTTCATTTACGGTCAGAGGGGAAAAATAGATGCCGGAACAGGTTCATATATTTGACGAGCTTGCCACGCGGGACGGCTTCAACCGATCCCTGAGGCACTTCAAGTTCATCTCGGGGCTGGTGGGGGACTTCGAGTCCAAGCGGAACATCGCCGACAGCTTGAGCGAATGTCTCGCCGATAAAACGATCGAGCCGCGGCAGATCCTGCCGACTCTCTACGCCATCCTCGTCGACAAGTACCACTACATCTGCCAGTCCCACAACATGGCGGAGAACTTCGAGGATTTCGACGCGCTCACGGAGACCGTCGGGACATGGAAGGCGATCGACCTCGTGGTCGCGTATTTCCACCCCGAGCTCGGCGTCGTGGTCGTCAACCCGAAGAACCGCGCGCATTGGGAAGGGGTCAGGAGCCTGAAGAGAAACGAGCTCGTGACGGTGTTCGCCGGGGCATTTGCCGGTGCGCAGAACGAAAAGAACTCGGAAGCGGGTATTTCGCTTCTCATCTCCTTGATGGAGGGGGGGAAGGTGAAGACACCCCCCGCTCTCACGAAGGGTACGTTTGTGTTCAGGAAACGGGCGCCCGTAGCGGCACCTGCACCTGTCAAGTCTCCCCGGAAGGTTCGGGGCAGGCCTTCGAAGGTAGCCGTGGCCGTGACGCCGACCTCGGTGGCCGCGTCCACCTACATCCCGCCCGCCTACGTGACGGCTTCCGCATCGGCACCCGCTCCGGCAGCGGCGGCCGCTGCCGCCCAGCCGGCGCCCGCGGCGCCTTCGGGCGCCACGAAGAGAATGACCCCCATGTATGCGATCCCCGTGACGAACGAGCTGTTCCACAACGGGAACGTGGAGGCGTGGAAGAAGATCATCCAGAGCTACACGACGAAGTACCCCGGGCTGGACGTGTTCGTTTTCTACGAGGGCGAGCGCATCCACGACATCAACACGCTGTTCAAATGGGGCAAGGTGAAGCACGGGAGTGCAATCATGATCGCCGTTGCCGGGGACGATATCCGGGACGTCGCAAAGCTGCAGCGCTACCTCAAGCAGGGCGCCAGCCACATGTACGAGGCGTTCCTCAAGGCGCAAGTCGGCGCGGTATTGAACCTGTTCTGATCTGTTGAAGGAAGGAATACATGAAGAAGAATATCCACTTCTTTGACCAGGGCGAAGCGAACGTCAAACCCCAGGTACTCGAACGGATCGGCATCAGGGGGCGCCTGGCAATGGAGCTTGCACACCTCGATCTGCCGATACTCCCCGGGTTCATCATCGACGCTGACGTCGCTGGCCATCTCGGGGACTTCGATATCTGGGGCGCGCTGCGCCCATGGCTCGACCGTCTCGCAAAGATCACGGGAAAGAGCTTCGGGGACCCCGACAACCCGATGCTGGTGAAGATCGTCGTCAGCCCGAACCTCGTTATCGCCTCCTACCCGACGCTGCACAACTTCGGCCTTACCGACAAAACCCTCGCTGGCTTCAACCGCTACGTGGGGGAGAACTTCGGGTGGCACGAGATGCAGTTCCTGCTGCACGGCAGCCTCGAGATCGAGATGGCCATCGCGGAGCTCGAGGGGAAGGAAAAGAACGAGAAGGCCCTCAAGCAGGCCATCAAAGAGCTGGACTCCGAGCTCAGGTCGGAGATGGACGCGAAAAAGCGCCGTGAAAGTGTCGCCCGTTACAGGGCAATGCTTCCGGAAGGCTTTTCCTCCGATCCGTTCGAACAGCTCGAGGTCGCCCTGAAGCGCATCAGCCACCTCCTGTCGATCAACGATCAGAACCAGGAGGACACCGCCCTCCTCATCCAGCCAATGGTGTACGGGAACTACGGCAAGGACTCGCTGAACGGCCAGTTCTACACGCGCAACATCGTCACCGGGGACAGGGAGATCCAGGGCGAATACTTCCAGAACAAGTTCAACGCCATCGGCACGAGCGGCTCGAACATCACCAACATCGCCAAGAATTACCATGCGGAGCTCGAGAAGATCGCCCACACGGTGGAAGACCATTTCAAAGAGATCCGATCGATCAGGTTCACCGTCGAAAACAAGCGGCTCTGGCTGATCGACCAGCGTTCCGTCATGACGAAATCCACCCAGGCGGACATCCGTCTCCTGTTGGACCTCAATGCGCGCAAGATCGTCGACGACAAGTATGTCGTCACTCAGATCAAGCCGGGGCAGCTCAACGAGATCCTCCACCCCATCATCGACTTCACCTCCGTGAAGGGGCTTACCTGCCTTACCGGCGGCATCACCGGCGCGCCGGGGGCTGCAATCGGAAGGATCTATTTCTCGACGGACGGCCTGCTGGAAGCGCACAAGCTCGCCCAGCAGAAGGGGCAGGACACAAAGCTCATCCTCTGCCTCATCTCCTCGTTCGCTGAGGACGTGAAGGCAATCGAGGTGGCAACGGGCGTGCTTTCCACGGAAGGTGGATACTCGGCCCATGCGTCGGTCGTTGCCCGCCAATACGGCAAGGTCTCCCTCGTCAAGCCAGACATGAAGATCAAGGGCAACAAGGCCACTATCGGGGACAAGGTCATCAAGGAGGGGGATTACGTCACTTTGAACGTGCCCTTCTACGGTGCACCCTCCCTGTACTTCGGCAAGGCCGACCTCATCGAGCCGGATCCCGAAGAATCGGGGATGCTCGATTTCCTGGACCTCGTGGAAAAGTTCATGGGTCATTTCCACGTCAGGGCGAACTCCGACAAGCCGCGTGACGCCGCCCTGGCGCGCAAGTTCGGCGCAAAGGGCATCGGTCTGGTGCGCACGGAGCACATGTTCTTCGAGGACAAGAGGATCAACGTCTTCCGCGAGATGGTCCTTTCGGACTCCGTGGACGAGCGCAAGAAGGCGCTGAACAAGCTGCTCCCGATGCAGAAGGCGGATTTCTACAAGCTCCTGAAGATCATGGAAGGGTATCCCGTCATCATCCGTCTGCTCGACGCCCCATTGCACGAGTTCCTCCCGCACAACGATCAGGAGCTCGAACGGTTCATGAAGCATCTGAACGTGGGCAAGAAGGGCGCAAAGCGCGTTTCGGAGAAGGACGTGAGGGCGCGCAGTGAATCTCTGCACGAGTTCAACCCGATGCTCGGTCACCGTGGCTGCCGCATCGCCGTGTCGTACCCCGAAATCTACGAGATGCAGGTACGGGCGATCTTCGAAGCGGTCTACACGCTCAAGAAGGAAGGGGTGCGCGTCGATCCCGAGATCATGATCCCCATCATCATGAACGAGAACGAGCTGAAGCTCATCATCTACGGCAAGAAAATCGAAGGGAAGCACATCAGGGGCCTCATGGACGTTGAACGGGAAGTGCGGGAAAGCTTCAAGGCGAAGCCGGCCCCGTACAAGATCGGCACGATGGTAGAGCTCCCCGCGGCCGCGCTGGGGGCGGGAGATCTGGCGCATTACGCCCAGTTCTTCTCCTTCGGGACGAATGACCTGACCCAGACGACGATCGGCCTCTCACGTGACGACTTCAACACGTTCATGCCGGACTACACCCAGTTCGACCTCCTGGAGGGCAACCCCTTCCAGAACCTCAATCCTCAGGTTCGTGAGCTGATCGCCCTTGCGGTCAAGAGGGGCAGGATGACCAGGCCGGATCTCGAGGTGGGGCTGTGCGGCGAGCATGGAGCGGTTCCTGACAACATCCGTTTCTGCATGGAGGCGGGCCTGGACTACGTGTCCTGCTCCCCGTTCCGCGTCCCCGTGGCGCGGCTGGCGGCGGCGCANNGACTACGTGTCCTGCTCCCCGTACCAGGTGCCCCTGTCCAAGCTGGCCGTCGCGCAGATCATGATCGAACGGAAAGCGGCGAACTGAGCCGCCATAGAATGAAAAAAAGCCGGGCTCGCGTGCCCGGCTTTTTTCATGCCCTGGATCCTACTTGTTCCAGATTGTGAACCTCTTCAAGCCTTCGANNAGCTTGGACGCCTTCTCTGATTCCGTCTTGGGGACTCCGGCCTCTTTGTTGAGGGTCGCGGCGAAGAACTTTGCGATGGTTTCGAACACATCCGGATGGTTGTAGAAGATGAAGGAAAAATTGATGCCGCTCGGCTTCAGGATCGTGAACGAACCGTAGGTCATCTGCGGGCTCTTGCTCACCATGACCTTCGTCTGGTTGCGGGTGGTAAGGATGTCGAGCTCCGAGAACCTTTGGGGGATCTGGTCCTTGGCCGATCGACGGAACGGTTCAAGGTGCTTTTCCGAATACGAGGCGGGTTCCGCGAGCACGAAGAGCTTGTTTCCGTCGGTCTGGAACGTCAGGCCCTCTTCCGTCACGTAGATGGACTTCACCCCGTTGTAGGCAACGACTTCGTAGCGAGCATACGAGGAGTTCTCATCCAGGAAGGAGGAGATGATGTACCCCCCGTCACTGGGAAGCTGGCTGTCAGCGTACGCCTTGAAGAGTTCCAGTGCCTTTGCAGTTGTCATAGCGCCCTCCATTCAGCAGGTCATCTCATAGTATAGTCGGTTTTATTATTCGCGCAACGACAATGCTCTGGCCAGCGGGCTTTTATTNNCTGTCCGCGGCTTTTTCGAGGAATTTGTCCGCAAAAACATCGTTTCCCATCTTTTTATACACCATTCCGAGGTTCCGGTTGGCCCGCCAATCCTTTGGCGCCAGGGAGACCGCCTTGCGGAACGTTGCAGAAGATTTCTCCAGCGATGCGTCCTGGAACTGGAGCACGCCGAGCATCAGGATGAGGGAAAGGGATTCCCCTTGCTGTTTCATGTAGCTCTCGATCGCCTTGATGGCGACGTTGCGGGAACCGATCTTATCGAGGCAGTAGACGGCGGCTTTCATGAGCTCCGTCGCCTTCGGCGACTCTTGCAGCAGGTCGCGGAGGATGACGAGCGCCTCCGCGTAGCGTCCCGTGCGCCTGTAACACACGGCGAGGGTGGACTTCAGCCGCCCGTTGGAAGGCTCCAGGGGGAGGAGCAGGGCGATCTGGTCCGCAGCCTCCGCGAACCCCTCCTGGTCCAGCAGCATCCGCAGGAACCGCCTTCGCGCGGGCCTGTCGTCGGGCTCCATGTCAAGGTAGCTGCGGAAGGTGTCGGTGAGCTTCTCCTTCTTGCCCAGCGCCTCGTAGACGTCCCCGAGCTCCAACAGCATCTCACCCGTTGGGCGGGCGACCTTCATGGCGCGCAGGTACCACCCCTCTGCGAGCTCAGGCAGCCCCGCGCGGGCGTACGCGGCGCCCAGCTCCGCCATGAGGACGGGGTCAGGTCCGTGCGCCTTCACCTCCTGCTGCAGCCCACCCAATACCTGTTCGATGGCGCCTCCGGTGCGGGAGAGGGCGAGGCTGCGGAAGTAGCGCCCCGGGACGTCGGCGCGGTCCTTCTGCACGATCCGTGAGGCCTCCGTGAGCAGCTCCTTGTACTCGTGACGTTCCCAGAGCACGGCAAGGAGCCCGTAGCGCAGCTCCAGGGAGGTCTTGTCCTTTTCGATCGCGCGCTGGTAGTGGTTCTTCGCCTTCAGCAGGTCGCCGAGGTTCCTGTAGGACTCCGCGACAAGGGCGTGCAGCTGGGGATCCTCGTAGTGGGCACGAAGGAGCTTGGTGGCATAGACTATCGTTTCCCGATACCGCTTTTCCTTGAAGAGGTTGAGCGTGATGAACCGAAGGAGATCCTCGGGGGTCCCCCCCGGCGCCTGGGCCGACTTGAGTATCTGCGCCCCCTGCTTGATTTCCTCCGCTGCCGCGGCTGCGTGCCCCTGCGCGATGAGGATTTCCGCCTTCTGAAGGTGAAGAAAAGGGTCGTCCGGGGACAGCTCCGTTGCCGCATCCATGTGGTACAGGGCGACGTCGTCCTTGCCGATTTCCCGGGCGACCGCGGCGAGGTAGAGATGCGCGAGGATGCTCCCGGGTCGCTGCTGAAGGACCTCCGTGAACAGCCGGGTCGCATTGGCCAGGTCCCCACGGTGGAAAAGACGAATCGCCAGCACCAGGGCGGTGTTCAGATACCCGACCTGAAGTTTCTTGTTCTGCGGGTCTATCTCCAGGGCTTTGGCGAACCACCAGATCGCCTTGTCGGGCCTGTGGGATTTGATGCAGGCCAGACCGAGCAGGCCGTACGCCGGTGAGAATGCCGGGTCCTTCTCCACCGCTCGTTTCAGGTGCCGCAGCGCCTGGGGGTATTCCTCCATGGCAAGATACGCCCTGCCGAGGAAGAAGAGGCCCGGAACGGACCCCGGCTTGTTTCTCAGGAAGAACTGAAGGGCCTGCACCGCCCTGCCGTACTCTCCCAGGGCGTGATAGCTGCGGCCGAGGTAGAGCAGCGCCTGGGGAAAACGGTCCGTTCCCCCGACGATCTGCATGAGAAGCTCCACGGACCGCGCGTAGTCGCGCTGCTTCCCCGCTTCCAGGGCCTGCTCGAACATGGCGGAATAGTCCGGCGCACGCATCTCCACCATTGTATCAGGTCCTTGATTGCTTTACAAACCGGTCTCTTTTGACTACAAATAGATCATGAGGGGAGTAAAAAGTTTTGCACAGATCGGCGCCGAGCAGCGAAAGCTCGCCGATCAGCTCTCGATAG
>PLNO01000094.1 GCA_003141795.1 Spirochaetaceae bacterium
GAGCGTGCTCTTCCCCGAGCCGCTCTCCCCGACGACGCCGAGGATCTCACCCTCCCGCAGGTCGAAGCTGACACCCCTGAGGGCGGTGACGCTTCCACAGCGGGGGCAGACGTTCGTGCCGGCCTGCGGCCCCGTGGACGATTCGCAATGCGCGCAGCCCCGTCCGTAGCGGCGGCCCAGTCCTTCCGCGGCGAGGATCGTGGACTCATCCATCGCGCGAGCCCTTCGGCGGGATCTGTCCCCCGCGGACAAGGTCGCAGAAGCCGGAATCCGAACAGATGTGCGTCTCCTCGCCGGTCTGCTCGTCGTATATTTCGTCGAGGTACGTGCCCACCGAGCCGCAACGTGTGCAGCGCAGCCCCTCGAAGCTTTCGACCTGGAAGCGAACGTCATCGAACTCCAGCGGCTCGACCCGCGTATAGGGCGGCACGGCGTACACGCGCTTTTCCCTTCCCGCCCCCAGGAGGGTGAGCTGCCGCGCGTTATCGAGCATCCTCATGTCCCAGCGGGGGATGGGAGAGGGGGACATGATGTAGTGGCCGTTCACCCTGCAGGGGTAACCGGTGGCCACGGAGATCGCCCCGTTTTCGACGATGTCCTCGTAGAGGGAGACCCACATGCGCGCGTAGTCGCCCTCCGCGTGCATGCGGCGCGTTTCCACCTCACTGGGCTCCACGATGCGAAGCGGCTCCGGGAGCGGAACCTGTAGCACCGCGATCTGGCCGTCCGTCATGGGGATCTCCGGCAGGCGGTGTCGGGACTGCAGCAGGGTCGCCTCCCGGGAATCGTACGTCGTGCGCACGCCCGTCGTCGCCACGAGGAGCTTGCGCAGGCTCACCGCATTGACGCTCGCGTCGCTGCCCTGGTCAATGATCTTCAGCACGTCGTCGGGGCCGATGAGCGACATCGTGACCTGCAGGCCGCCCGTTCCCCAGCCCCGCGCGATGGGAAGCTCGGGGGAAGCGAACGCCACCTGGTGGCCGGGCAGCGCCACGGCCTTCAGGAGCGCACGTCGCACCTCACGCTTGGCCCCCTCGTCGAGAAAGGCGAAGTTGTAGCGTTGCGGCCCCGCCGCTGGGAGGAGCGCGGCCAGTCTCATTCCTTCCCTCCGCGCAGCGCGCGCAGACGGTCGAGGTCGGACTGGAAGGTCACGTAGTGCGGCAGCTTGAAATGCGAGCAGAACCCCGAAGCCTCGATGCCGTCGGTGTGCAGGAGCACGAACTCCATGTCCTCCGAAGGGGCGCCGGGACGCTCGGACATCATCGCGCGATCGAGCACCGCCATCGATATCGCCTTGATCTCGTTGTGCCCGAAGCAGGCACCGTACCCGAGGCTGAAGGTCGGCGCATCCTCCTCGCCTCCGCGCTGGACCGAGGCCATGATCTCCACCTCGGTGATCTCGATCGATCCGAGGGTGATCGTGGTGCCTTCCCGCCACGGGTGAGGGATGCTGATGTTTACTCTTCCCACGCGCAGCTCCGCGATCGTGGGGTGCACCGTTCCGTACCCCCGCATGCTGCTGTACGCGAGTGCGAGCACCCCCCCCGTCTCCGCCCGGGCGAGCATCTGCAGCCGCCCGCTGCGGTCCATGGGGAACGTCGCCGATTCCTGCGTTATGTCGGTCGGCTCACGGCCGCCTGCATCGACGACGGGCGGCACGAGGCCCTGATCGCGCAGCATCTGCACGACCTTCTGGAACCGGCCCGGGTCGAGAGGCTCGGCATGGGTGCCGAGGACCTTTTCGAACTCTCCGACGTACGCCCTTTGCGTCTCCGCGGTCTCTTCCGCAAGGGAGAAGTCGAGGATACGCTGCTCGTAATCGGACGTGGGGCCCAGCACCTGGCCGCCCGGGATCGTCTTGAACGCGCTGGAAATGCGCCGGGCAATCCGCATCCCCTCCGCACGCACGGGGAGGGAGTCAACGAGGCGGCGCAGGGTGGATCGGTAGGCGCGCAGGAGGAACGATGCCTCCAGCGGATCTCCCGATGCCTGCTTCAAGGCGAGTGCGGCGTGGAACGGGGAATACAGGCTGCCCTCGGAGATGACGCGGTCCACCAGCGGTCCCATCTGCTCCATGATCTGGCGAACGGCGATCGGGATCTCCTCCCCCTTCAGTCGGAGGTAGCGGTTGAGCTTCTGCGAGCTCTCTATCGCCTCGATCCCGCCCTGGACGGCCACGTAGCCCATCAGAGCACCTCCACCGTCGTCGTGCGGGGAATGCCGGCGGCGCGCCCCTCCGCGTCCACGAGGATCCAATCCACGCCGAGGGGGAAATGGCTGTTCACGTCGGCCCGTGCCGCAGGGTACCGCGGATCAAGGGATCGGACACCAAGCAGCACTCTTCTCCGCACGCCGGGGCCTGACAGCGCCATCAGCGTCTCGTCCTTGCCGGGCGCTTCGTCCTCAGCGCGCACACCGGACACGCTGAGGACGAGGGTCGCCGAATCCTCGGGAAAATCGAGGCTGCCGCGTTTCACGCGGAAGAAAGCCTCGTCCCAAGCACCGCCGTCGAGAAGCACATAGTCGGCCTGGTCGGCGCTCCGCAGGGGAGTGGAAAGGTTCACCTGCAGATACGCCGTCCATTCCTCCCGCGCCGGCCCGTTGCCGACGTGGAAGGAAACGCGGTGGTCGCACAGGGTCTTCAGGACGGAAAGCACGTGACAGGAAAAACCGGCGGGCGCACCGGGGTACCCCCGCGAGGGCAGCTGGACGATGCGGCCCGGCCTGCTCATGGCGTCGAGGAGTGCGCGGAACGTGGCCTGGGAGTCGAAGACGTCGTCGAACGTCGTTTCGCGCAGCATGGCGGCGGGTCCTATCGGACCTCGAAGCTCACACGTGTGGATGCCGCTGCCCTGCTTTCGGCCGCCCAGCGCGTCTCGATGCGCGCCCGCTCGGCTTCCAGCAGGGGGAGGATCTCCGAGGCGGCGGGATGACCGCCGCCTACAACGGCATCGACGAGAGCAGCGCACAGGGCCCGTTCCTGCGACTCCCCCAGTGCGCATCCGTACCCGTGGCGTCCGTCCACCTCGACCTCGCATTCCGTGACGAATGCCTCGCCGAGGAGGAAGAGGGAGTTTTCCAGCGGCTCGACGTGCCGCACCATCACCATTCCCGGCGCGGGCGGCTTCAGCACCCGAACCTCGAAGCGGTCCGCGATCGCCTCTGCTATCGCCGTCACCGCCCCCACGCTGCCCTCTGCCACGATCTCCGAGTGATTCATCATGCCATGAACAGGGAATGCGGACAGGATTAATTCTGAGTGAAGGGGAGGTTAAGAATGCGTTGATTTTCACCTCCCGCCGGTCTATAAGGAGAGCGGGGCATGAGGGGACCGGATAGGAAGAGTGATGCAAACGATCCTCATGCTCGCGTCACGGCTCCGACGGTACAAAAAGGGCTGAGCAAGAGGGCCGAAAGGGGTCAGTTCCCCACGTACTCGATCTGCGCCGATTGGAGGATCGTGAGCGCCGTGGTGATTCCCGAAAGGCCAGGGGTGACGGCCCCGTCGGATCCGTCGACCGAACCGACGCCGATCGGCGCGAAAACTCCGGTGAACTGCCCCTCACCCACCACAATGTCGGTCTGGTAGACGAGGGACGGCTGACCGTTGACGCCGGCGTTCTTCGGCGTATAGCGATCGTTGTAGTCGTAGGAGACGTTGACTTCCAGCTTCGCGACGTATCGCCCGACGGGCAGGCCGCGGGGTGCCGCCGCTTCGTGATGCGTGGCGCCTCCCGGGGTCGCACCCGACACCGCGTCAGCGGAGGCCGCTGCACCGAGGGCCGCATGGGACCAGACCGGCAGGGCTTCGGGCCTTCCCGCGGAAGGCGCGGAATACCATTTCTTCGTGGAGCCTTTCGTCGTCACGTATACCGTGTCCAGATACTTCCCGTCGGGTGTCTCGATCCAGCACGCCGCTTGTGGAGGATAGTGGAGCTTGAAGACGAGCACTGTTGCCGTCGATCTGTAATTGGGCCCGGGGACGAGGCTCACGATGAATCGCGGGCCGCTCACCGGTGAGGTCGCGGCCCTCGTTCCGGAAGGCGCGCACGAGATCAGCACGAGCATGAAAAGGGCAATCGGTAGGCCGATTGCGGCCCGCCGCGCCGCCCTGGTTGAAATCGTCATGTCTGTTCTACGAAACATTCGAGCCTCCTGTTTTTCCGCTGAGCGCAAATTGCCTGACCTCTTCCCACAGCGACGCATAGGCACGGCCGGCCTCCGAAGCGGGCCGGTGATGGGCAACCGGTCGGCGCGTCCGCGTCGAGCGTTCGATGTCTGAAAGCGACGGGATCACCGTTTCACACACGGCGGACTCGCGCGCCCGGAAAATGGCCATCGTGTCCCGGTGAATGGCCCTCCTGCGTTCCACCATGGTGAAGGCAGCGAGGATACGGGACCGATTATATCCCTTGCGGTGAAAGAAGACGATGATCTCCTCGAAGGCGCGGAGGGACAACGGCGTCGGAACGATGGGGACGAGGAGGACGTCCACCGCGCGGAAGACGTTTTCGGAGACGAGGCCGATGCCGGGAGGGCAGTCCAGGAAAGCCCATTCGTATGCCCCACCGAGTGTGCGGAGCAGGCCGCGCAGTACGGCGCGGGGATGCGGCGCGTCGTGGAGGAGGATATCCAGCTTCCGATAGGCGAACCGCGCGGGGATCATGTCGAGCTGCGGGATCCGCGAGGTCACCACCTGGGTCGACAGGGTGCTCCGGCCCCGCAGGAGATCCCGAGTCCCCCCGACACCGCCCGTCTCGGGAATGCCGAGCGAATAACCGGCTGCACCCTGCGGATCGAGGTCCCATAGGAGCGTCGGTGCCCCACGACCCGCGGCGCAGGCGAGGTTCACCGCTGTCGTCGTCTTGCCGACCCCGCCCTTGATGTTGTAGACGCCGATGATCTTCATGCCTTGTCCCCCAACGAGCGTCGCGTCACATGCCAGCGAGCGACCAGGGCACCGACGGACACCCAGAGCTGCTCGAAGAGTTCCCGCTCCGTGATGTGGGTCTGACGCTGCATCTGCATGAGCCCTCCCAAAGCGATGAGGACCGAACCGGGCGGGCGTTCGGCGGCCCACTCCACGGCGTATCGATCGAGGATCGCCAGTGCCGCCCGGGCATCCTGGAACGATCCGAGGCAGTCCTGATACGGCACGATCGCACGGGCAAGCGCTGCGACCTCTTTTCCCAGAACGGGTCCGAAGAAATCGCACGTGTACCGGGCCCGCTTGAAGAGGATCCTCAATCGGTGAAGCTCGGCGTCGGAAAACTCAGCTGCGGGGCGACGCCCCCACCGGGACACTTTGTCGAAAACGCGGGCGACGCACCGAACTCCGAACGCCGACAGGGACGAGGGATCCTTCGAGGAGACGGGATCCCCTGATGGGGCCTTCAGCCGCTGGAGAAGGCCGCGCATCCTCTCCGACACGAGCGCTTCCTGAAGTACGGCAAGGCTGCGCGATCGACCGGAGGAGAGCCTCAGCTCGAACGACGTCTGGAACTCGCCGTCAGCCCTGATGCC
>PLNO01000335.1 GCA_003141795.1 Spirochaetaceae bacterium
CGTCGGATTCATGCAGAGCCAAGCGGCAGCTCGTGACCGCCTCCTCGGATTCAAGGACGAGCTGAACGACGTGCACCAGGAGCTGCCAGACGATTTCATCTGCATCGCGATGCCCCCGGAGTATGAGAATGCTGCAAAAAAGATCGAGCGAATGCTCCATCTCGACACGGCGCCGGACGCGCTCTTCGCGTGTTCCGAGTCGCTTACCCTCGCCGCCATCAAGCAGATCCGCGCGGCGGGACTCCGCATCCCCGACGACATTGCGCTGCTCGGGTTCGACGATTCGGCATGGAGTTCCCTCATTTCGCCGCCGATCTCGGTCATCACGCAGGACAGGAATGGAATGGGGACGACCGCGGCACGACTTCTCCTGAAGGAAATAGAAGGGAAAAAGGGCGGAAGCCAAGGGGTGCTGGAGTCGATCGAGCTGCCCGTGAGTATCGTCGAGCGCGAATCCTGCGGTGAGGAGTCCGCCTCTCGAAGCGGATAGATGCACGTGCCTCGGTGAGCCCGTCTACCATCGGACTGCCTGCGAACGGACGAGAGTCATTGGAATCCCTGGAATCCATGGAAAGGGAGTACTCATACACTTCTAAGGAGGAGCTATCATGGGGTTCAAGCCGAAGTACACAGTCATTACCGGGAGCATGGGTGATCTTGGCGATCGGTTCCTGACCACCGGCTACAAGGAGGGCGTCTCTCTCGAGGACAAACTCGCNNTAAAATGAAACCGCTATGGAAAGAATAAAAATTTACGATACAACCCTGCGAGACGGGATGCAGACCGAGGGTATCAGCTTCTCTCTCGAGGACAAACTCGCAGCAATTTCGAAAATAGAGGGTATCGCGGGCGTCGAGCTGTGCTTCGATCCCGATGGCCAGGAGCATGACGCCGCGCAGATGCGAAAGCTCCTTTCAGAATACAGGCTCGCTGCCCCCGTCGTGAATGCGCCGATGACCTCCAAGAAGGCGTGGAAGTTCGGAACATTCTCCAACAGGGACCGTGCGATCCGGCAGGAAGCAGAGAAGATCACGAAGCAGACAATGGATTTCGCGGAATCCGTCGGCGCCGGCATCGTCAATCTTTGGATGGGACAGGACGGCCACGACTATTCGTTCCAGGCCGATTACACCGAGCAGTGGGAAAACATGGTGACCGGGATCCGCGCCTGTGCGGATTACAAGNNGAGCCTCGAGTTCAAGCCGAGGGAGCCGAGGAACCGCGCGCTGCTGGACACATACGCAACGACCCTGCTCATGGCCCAGGAGATCGCGCGCGCCAATGTCGGCATCACGATTGACAACGGCCACGTGTTCCAGATTGGTGCAAACATGTCACAGGCGGTTGAGCTCTGCGGGCGGAGCAAGAAGCTCTTCAATATGCACATGAACGACAACTACGGCTCCTGGGACGACGATATGATCGTCGGCTCGGTGCGAACGGTTGAGTATCTCGAGCTGCTCTACGTCCTGCGCAAGATCGACTATTCCGGCTGGCTCTCGATCGACATCTTCCCCTTCCGCGAGGACGCCTTCAAGTCCACCGAAGAGAGCATCGCCGTCCTCGAGCTCTGCAACAACTGGGTCGAGAAGCTCGGCATGAAGAACATCCAGTCGATGATACGGGAGGGTGATGTCACAAAGGTCCTGAAAACGATCAGGACGAGCCTCTACAAGTGATGGCACCCGTCCCGACAGGATTCCGGCAAACGCGAAGCCGTCTCATGCAGGCGGCTTCGTCGATTACAGGACACCCCTGTCACATTCTGCGCACCACCGTCGCGTGGAGCCTGTTCGAGGGCGCAAGACAAGAGGAATGACGTCAGTGGAACCCATGAAGAACAATCCAGCACCGCAGATGATCACGCATGAGGAACTGAAGGAGAAGCTCCAGCACTGCGCTGAGCAACTCTCGAGAGACCGCAAGGGTGGGATCCTCATCATCGCCGAAGGGGCCGTGCGCTGGCTGACAGGCATGCGCCACCAGGTCACCGACATCGCCGCCGATGCCGCAAGTCCGGTCAACGTACTGGCCAGGATGGTCCCCGGCGGCTTCGACCTGACATTTGTCGCGGCCCACACGGAGCTCCCCCGACTCAAGGACAGGATCCCGGAAGTCTTCCGTGGGCAGGGGAATGTCGAATTGCAGTTCACCGATGTACTGCCGCGGATCGACCGCACGATCGCTGTACCACGGCAGCGCACGTATTCGCGGATCCTTGGCACCATTGTCCGCCCGATCATCGGCGGATTCGAGGGGAACCAGTTCAGCAAGCTCAAATGGCTCTCGGCCTCTTCCACGGCCGCGCTTGTCGAATCCGCCCGTCAGATTCATACGGGCATGAATGGCTTCGAGGTGAGAAACATCGCCCAGCAAAATCTTGGCCGGAGGGGCATCGAGACGAATCTGATTCTTGTCGCCCTGAAGGGCCAGGAGGGCCACTTCCATCCTCTCTACGAAGAATGCTATTCAGTCGCGGACGATTGCTGGGTCAAGCTGGTTTGCGGGGCACGGTATTCCGAGCTGATCGTGTCCGCTTCGGTGATGGTGAAGTTTGGCGCCGCCCCCACCGAGGAGGAAAATCTCAGGTACCGGGCGCTCCAGGAAGCGACAATTGAATACGCCGACTGCTACCGGGAAGGCATGTCGGACGCACAGATCTACGGCGAGATCTATCGAAGATTCCAGGACGTCGGGGAAAGGTTCGGCTTGGGGGATTTCGCCGACTCCGCATACGCTCATCATCTCGGGGGGCCGACAAGCCCTCTCGGGAACCGCGATTACCTGATCATGAAAGGCGGGGCAAACTCCGTTTTCCCATGGATGCAGTTTGCCATAAACCCGGTCGAAGTCAGAACGAAAGTGAAGGTCGAGGTCCAGGGAATCGCGATGCCTGGCGCTGCGCCCTTCATCCTGGACAACTCCCTTTACACTCCAGCGGGCTCCGCGGGATTCACGGGAATAACCACTCGTAATGGGACCAGGGGAAAGGTCATCGACATCATCCAGCGCTGAGCGATCGCCCACCCTTTTCCTTCCGGGATTGAGGGCGAACGACACATCCGATCTTCACGAGTTCGATCACTTCTTTCGACGGTTCCCTGCATCGCACTCACCCTCGGGGAGGAAGGCGCATTACTGCTGACGCGCAACGGGTGTGTGCGGGGACATGTGCCGGCCGCTGCCGCGGTCAATCCCATCTGCGCCGGTGATGCCTTCGTCGGGGGATTCCTGGCGGCGCTTGACCGCGGCCGAAGAGATCTCGAAACCTGCCTTCGGTGGGCAGTCGCCGCGGGGACATCGACAGCGTGCGGGTGCGGTTGAGGAGCGGGGCAGGATCTTCCACCTGGAGAGCATGCCGCACGCCGCGATCCGGCAGCACGCCGACCGTGACTGGCAGGGGCGAGATGCAAGGGCCGCTTAGACCGAAACCGCCTGCACCGACAAGACGGCGGCGCTTGGCGACATCAGGGTGGACAACGCGCCTCGAGACACTCAACCCCGTTCTGCCTGGGCTATCTTTCGAAGCTCGTCGAACGACGCCCCCTCCAGGGGGATCTGGCGGTGGAAGACTTCCGCAATGACGGCAAGCCATCCGAAGATGAAGTACAGCCAGCCGTCCTCGACGTGGAGGCCTTGCGCCTTCTCTTGCGCCTTGGCCTGGTGGAGGAAGTCCAGCTCCCCACGGTAGTTGAAATCCCAGACGAGCCCGCTGCGGGGGAAGACCGCGGCATCGGTGATGGGCGAGCCCGGAGCATCCTTGCCGAGCCCCGTCGCATTGGCGACGAGGGACCCCGCGGGGAGCCTGGCCATGATCGCGTCGTTGTCAGCGGGAGAGGGCGTCAACACGTACTCGATGGGGACCGTGAGGGATTGTCGGGCATGGATGGCCTTGATCTCGGCAAGACGTCCGGGGCTGCGGTTGGAAACGAAGATGCGCGAAGGGGTGTTCGTGCCGCGCGATGGGTTCGCGAGGAACGAGCTCAGAGCGATGCTCGAGCCGCCGGCTCCGAGGATGAACGCATGTGCTCCGGTCCGTTCCCAGTGGCGTGCGGGCAGAAACGCTTCGACCGCGCACCCACTGGTGATGGCGTCCTTCGCAGCGCCGATGAGCCGCCCGTCCTTTTTCGCAATGGCGCTCACTTCTCCCATGAGCGACGCGAAATCGTCGAGCTCGTCGAACATGTCCCTGCAGGCGTGCAGCAGGTCGATCTTGTGCGTCGTGACCAGGGCGCCAAGGGAGTGAGGGTCGTCGCGGATGAAGCTCACGACCTGACGGTAGCGCTCGGGAGAATCATGGAGCAGGAGATCGATGCCCTTGAGCTCGCAGTCTCCGAAGCCGAGGGCGCGAGCCCACGCCGGGAAGACGCGCATGATCATCGATTTTGTCGTGCTCACACCGATGAAATACATCGTCGGCCGTGTTGCCGGGGTCAACCTTAGTTCGCTCATCCTGGTCTCCTGTTTCGATTACAAATGCCGTTTTCATCCGACATCAATCACTTCCTTCACATACGCCTATTCTGGATGAGCTGCAGCCCCTCAATGCGTCGGATCGCCCATGCCATAGCGATGCGGTTTCGAAAGCTCTGTCATCAAGTCCGCTTGCGGCATACTAAAACGGGGAAAGGGCTTGCGCCCCTCCCCCGCCTCTGGTCGCGAAACGCGCCTAGTACGACTCGTTCATGTACTGGCTGACATTGTCCGCCGTAACGGTCACGCTCGGCTCGATGTTGTCCTTCTGGAACTTTTCTCCCATCAGGATCTTCTTGGCAAGCTGAACCGCCCGTCCTCCCAGCGAGGGGAAGTACGCCATCGAAGCGCCATAGAGCGGGTCTTTCTGCGCCATCATGTTGTAGGCGGTCTTTCCTCCGCCCGTGCCAGTGATGAACTGGATGTCGGTGCGCTTGGCGTTCTTGATCGCCGTCAGGGCGCCGACCGCCGTCTCATCGTCCTGCGTGTAGACCGCGTCGATCTTGGGGTACGCGGGCAGGATGTCGGACATGGACTTCAGGCCGGCCTGCTGGTTGAACTCACCGTCGCCTTCGACAAGGATCTTGATCCCGGGGTAGTTCGCCTTCAGGACGTCCACGAACCCATTGTAGCGCTGCAGATCGATCGGGGTGCCCACGTAGCTCCTGAGAACCGCGATCTGCCCCTGGCCCTTCAGACGGTCTCCGATGTACTTCGCCGCGTTCTTTCCGCACTGCGCATTGTCACCGCCGTAGAAGACGGTGTACTGGTCGCCCTCGATTGCGCGGTCGATGATGAACAGCTTGGTGCCGGCCTTGAAGATGGACTGGGCAATGGGGGTCATGAGCGTACCGTTGCCCGGCAGACACATGATCATGTCGTAGCCGCCGCCCTTGAAAGTGGTCATGATGTTGAGCTGATCAGCATCGTCGACCGCGTTCTTCACGGTGAACTCGAACTTGTCCGTGTCCTTGGCGATTTCCGCGTTGACCGAGTCGAGCAGCTTCGCCTGCCATGCGTTATTGGCTGGAGGCAGTGAAATGGCGACTCGGAACTTCTTGGCCCCTGTCGCCGCCCCTTCCTTCGCGCCGTTCGCGAATACCGCGAGGCAGGGAAGCAGCACGAGAGCCGCTACCAGAGCGAGCACACGTCGTTTCATACCGGTCCTCCTTGAAAAAGATGTGTTCTCATTACCGCTCCCGTCTCTGCATGAGCACCGCGAAGAGGATGACAGCTCCCTTCACTGCGCCTGAAAGATAGGGCGATATATTGAGCATGATCATCATATTGTTGACTATCCCGAGGATGATGAAGCCAACAATGGTTCCCACGAGCCTTCCCCGTCCGCCGTTCAGCGACGTGCCTCCGACGATGACGGCGGTGATCGCCTCGAACTCGTACTGGTTACCCGACGTCGCCGCCGCCACTGCGGCCATGCGCGACATCTCGATGGTTGCCGCGATCCCCGTGCACAGCCCCACCATCATGTAGGTGGCGATCCTCACACGGTCCACCTTGATCCCCGAGTACAGGGAGGCGTTCTCGTTCCCCCCGACGGCGAAGACGTACGTGCCGAACTTGCTCCGTGTGAGCACGATGTGGAAGATGATGGCGAGTGCAATCACCACGATGAAAGGAATGGGCACGCCGAAGACCGATCCGTTTCCAATGCCGGTGAACTGCGGGATGTTGTTCCCCATCACCGTGGCGCCGCGCATGAAGTACATGACGAGAGACCGAGCGATGATCCCGACGGCCAGGGTCACGATGAAGGGCGGCAGCTTCGCCTTGGTGATGATGATCCCGTTGATGAAACCGAAGCTCGTCGCCACGGCAAGACAGGCGAGGATGGCGAAGGGCAGCGGGATGAGCGGCGAGCCGTCGGGGTTCACCATGCGCTGCAGGAGGATGAGCACGGCGCCCGCAGTCGCCATGACGGGGCCCGAGGAGAGGTCGATCCCGCCCGCGATGATCACGAACGTCATGCCCAGCGCGATGGCGCCGACGGTGGAGGTGTTGCGGAGGATGTTGAGGAGGTTGTCGGGATGGAGGAAGCGCGGTGCGAACAGGCCGCAGATCCCGATGATCACGACGAACACGACGAGGACGCTGTAGTTGCGCCAGACCTTCTTGATGAGCTCGAGCAGCCAGTTTCCCGACGAATGTTCCAGGGCTTCCATTGTTCTCTCCCGTCTACACGTCTGTCGCGTAATACATGATTTTTTCCTCCGTCATCTCCGACGCCGGGAGGGACCCGGTGATCCGTCCCTCGTGCATGATGATGACACGCTGGCAGATGCTGAGGATCTCCGGCAGGTCCGAGGAGACGATGACGACGGCCACGCCCTCCGCTGCCAGCTCCCGTATGATGCGATAGATCTCCTGTCGTGCGCCGACGTCCACCCCCCGGGTGGGCTCGTCGAGGACGAGCACCCTGGCGCCGGAGAGAAGCCATTTCGCAAGGGCTACCTTCTGCTGGTTGCCGCCGGAGAGGTTGCTCACGTTCTGAGACGGGCTGCTGCACCGGATGGCGAGGCGCTGGATCATGCCCCTCGTGTTGGCAAGCGTTGCCGTACGGCCCTTGAAGAACCCCTTCGACTTCTCCCACGCGACGTAGTTGGAGTTTTCCGTGATGTCCCTGCAGAGGACGAGCCCCGTCTCCTTGCGGTCCTCCGTCACGAAACCGAGATCCGCGCGAATGGCGTCGATGGCATTCCTCAACGTGACGGGCTTTCCCTGGACGAGCACCGTTCCCGTGCGCGGCTTGCGGATGCCGAAGATCACCTCCATGAGCTCCGTGCGTCCGGCTCCCACGAGCCCGCTGAAGCCGAGGATTTCTCCCCGGCGCACGGAGAAGCCGACCCCCTTGAGGAGGTCGTCGGAAACGTCCTTGACCTCGAGCATGACAGCGGACGGGTCTCCCGAGAAATCGGAGGACCGGGATTCCTGGACGTCACGGCCGACCATGAGCGCCGCAAGATCGTGTGCGGTGACCTCCGAGACGTTCTTCGTGGCAACCAGGGACCCGTCGCGCAGGACGGTGACCCGGTGGCAGACGTCGGTGATCTCCTTCAGGCGGTGGGAGATGTAGACGACGGAGATTCCCTGCGAGCTCAACGTACCGATGAGATCGAAGAGGACCCTCGTCTCCTTTCCCGTGAGCACCGACGTGGGCTCGTCCATGACGAGGAGCGCAACATTGAAGGAGATGGCCTTCGCGATCTCCACCATCTGCTTCTGGGCGATTTTCAGATCGCGCACCTGACGCTTCGGCTCGATCTTCTCCCCCAGGCGGTAGAGGATGGCTGCGGCATCGTCGTTCATCTTCTTGAAGTTGACGAGGCCCGAGGCGACCCGCGGCTCCCTGCAGAGGAAGATGTTCTGGGCGACGGTGAGCTCGGGGAGGAGGTTCAGCTCCTGGTGGATCATGGAGACGCCGACGCCCTGCATCGAAAGCGGCGTGGAGCCGCGGCGCATGACGTTCCCTTTGAAGACCACGTCGCCGCTGTCCTGCGCGTGTATCCCCGCCGTGATCTTCATGAGCGTGGATTTTCCCGCGCCGTTCTCCCCGCACAGGCCCATGATCTCGCCTTTCTGCACGGCGAAATCGACGTCGTGGAGGACCCTGACGCCGTAGAAGCTCTTGCTGATCCCCCGCAGCTCCAGCATGGGATCGACCGTCTCCATCACAGGACGTCCACCCCGACGTTCATCACCCGGGCGACGTTCTCGATGTCGGTGGCCTGCTTCCCGGTCAACAGGCAGTAGTGATGTGAATAGAAGGATTTCATGATCGCCCGACCGTCCCTCACCTTCAGGAGAGCGCCGTTGCGGCAGTCCGAGCCGGGATACTGAACGTAATCCTCGAGGTCACCCTGGATCACCTGCATGCTGGCAAGCTCCGGGTGGAGCTTCGCCAGGGTCATCGCACCGGTGGGCATGCGCGCATCCATCGCGTGGGCGTTATCGTCCACGATGGCGAGCACCTTCGGCCGGAGATTCCATGACGAGCAGAACGGCCGGGGCACGACCCCGAAGAAGCCGCAGTGCACCATGAGGAGGTGGTTCTCCGGCTCGGGAACGTCGGGGAACTTGTCGATGCGCTCGTGCTTGAGCGCCGCCCCTCCCATGAGGAAGGGGTACAGATTGCTCATCATGATCGGAGCCTTCAGGGAACGCTCGAGGATGAACATGGTGAGCAAGGACAGCGTGTCGGCCTCGCACGCCCAGATCAGGCCCTGGTCCTGGTAGAGCAGGTCCCACGCCAGGCACGGCGTGGTGTCGGAGTACTCCGATTCGTTGAGGCAGTTGATCCCCGCGCCCTGGATTGACGGGTCCGCCTGCACCTCGCGCTTCACGGCGAGGTACAGCTTCAGCGCGGAGCTGACGGGCCGATCCCCGAGGCCCGCCATGGGGATGGGCCGGTCCGCGAGGATCTTGCGGGCCTCCGCATTGTCGATCTTTTTCGCCGCTTCCCCGAGCTCCTTGAAGCTCTTCTTCACGATGCGGATGCCGAACTTCTCACGGATGATCTCCGCACTCCTGTCTTCCCACCACCAGAAGCGCTTGAAGATCTCCGCCTGCTTTCCCCCGACGCCAGGCTTGTCCTGGAAGACGAGGAACTTCACCTCTTTCATCTCCCGCTTCAGCGCGAGGGCGCGGCAGATCCTGCGGGCCTGATCGAGCTCGTACGGTGTGAAGGCGACCATGCCGATCGACTTCATGAACGTCACGATCTCCCAGTCCCACATATTCACCGTGCCGAAGTCCGACGTCAGCACGAGCGCGGGGAGCGTGATCCGCTTGAGATCTTTCAGCTGGGAAAAGGCGTCGCCGATGAGCTGGGGAAACACAACGGCATCGGCGTCGGGCAGCTTCCCGCTCACGGGCAGCGGCGGGAGGAGCTCGGCGTCCTCGGCGAGAAGCTCCTTCACGATGGCGAGGTGTTTCGTGAACTCCCCGTCCATGCCGGAGCGGAAATACAATGGGAGCAGTCGTGCTTTCATGGCAGGTCGATCACCTTTCCGGTCTCCGCGGAGCGCAGCCCCGCCTCGAGGACCTCCATCTCCTTCATTCCGTCGTAGAAGTTCGGCTCGATTTTCGTCTTCGTGTCGACGGCCTTGCAGAAATCAACCACGGCGTGCACGAACTCGTGTTCGTACCCGATGACGTGTCCAGGCGGCCACCACGCGGAGATGTAGTCGTGAACACCCTCGGTGGCGAGGATCGTGCGGAAGCCCTGGGCCTCCGGAGGATCGTCACTGGAGAAGAACTTCAGCTCGTTCATCCGCTCAAGGTCGAAGAGGATGCTCCCCTTGCTCCCGTAGATCTCGAAGTAGTTGTAGTTCTTCCGCCCGGGGGCGAAGCGCGTGGCCTCGAAGGAGCCCAGCGCGCCGTTCTTGAACTCCACATGCATGAAGGCCGCGTCCTCGACGGTGACCTTGCCCATGCCGCCCTTCACCTTCCCGCTGAAGGTTCCCGATGCTGCCTCGTCGGGCAGCGGCCGTTCGGAAACGAACTGCGCGGTCATACCGCTCACCTTCTTGATGTCACCGACGAGGTAGCGGGCGAGGTCCACGCTGTGGGAGTTGAGGTCCCCCTGCGGTCCCGAACCGGCCATCTCCTTCTGGAGGTGCCACGTCAGCGGGAAATTGGGGTCAACGATCCACGACTGCAGGTAGCAACCGCGCCAGTGGAAGATGCGCCCGATCTTCCCGTCATCGATGAGCTTCTTCGCAAGGCGGATCGCCGGGCAGCGGCGGTAGTTGTGATTGAGGTAATGCGTGACGCCCTTTTTCTCCGCCAGCTCGTACATCTCCTTCGCCTGCGCGAAGGTCATCGCAAGGGGCTTCTCGCAGAACACGTTCTTGCCCGCGCGGAGTGCCTCCATCGCGATCTCGTAGTGCAGGTACTGGGGTGCGCTGATGTCGACGATGTCCACGTCGTCGCGGTGCACCATCTTCTTCCAGTCCGTCTCCGTCTGCTCCCATCCCCAGCGGGAGGCGAACGCCTCGAGGGACTCCTGGTGCCTGCCGCAGGCGACCTTCATCACCGGCTGCGCGTCCATGTCGAAGAACTGCGGCGCCCTCTTCCAGGCATTGGAGTGGGCCTTGCCCATGAACTTGTACCCGACGATGCCGACGTTCAGTTTCTTCATGGCGTTCCCTCCGTCACACGCTCGCTGCGATCTTGCGCAGCTCCTTCACGCTGGCCGCGACCGCCTTGTCCTCGTTCTCCTTGTAATCGGGGTGGAGGAAATCGATCTCCACGGCGAGGAAGCCCTTGTAGTCGGCGGCGTTCAGGAGCTTCGCGAGCTTTCGGTTGTTCACGAGGCCGTCACCGACGGGGGTCGAGGAGAAGAAGTACCAGTCGTCCACCGAGGCGTCGCGGTTGGGCTTGAGGTCCTTCACATGCGTGGCCAGGGCGTACTTCGCGAGCTTCTCCATGCCCTTGATCGGGTCATCGAGCAGGCGCATGAAATTGCCCGTGTCGAAGTTGATCCCGAAGTAGGGGGAGTTGACCGTGGTGATGAGCCTGAGCATCTCGTCGGAGGTGAAGTCGATGTGGTTCTCGTCGGCGATCCGAACGTCGTGCTTCTCCGCTACCTTCACCGCTTCTTTGAATAATTTCGCGAGCTTTTCAAGCATGGGGCCGTGCGGGTCATTGCGGAACATGAGGCTCGCCCCGACGACGCGCATCACTTTCGCCCCGATGGCTTCGGCGTATTCGATGCTCTTCACCATTTCCGCGTAGGCCTTCTCATTGCGCCCGCCCTCCAGGCCGTCGGGATGCCCCCACGCGAAAACACGGTCCAGCTTGTACTCGTCCAGCATCCCCTTGATCTCGCTGAGGTATGAAGCGTCGAAACGGGGAATGAAGCAGGATTCCAGGGACACCCCGTCGACCTTGAGCTCGTGGGCTCGCTTGATGAAGCCCTCGAGGGTCATCGTTGTTGCGGGCTTCCTCTGCTGCGGGTACACCTCGCCGAAAAACCGGTGGTAGCAGTAGCTGTCGATTCCGATCTTCATCGCCATTCCTCCTTCTTTTCGAACTTTCATCGAATCGTGCCCCGAATCGTACTCCAAGCGAAAGCATCTGTCAACAAATGATAGAATTCAGCATGTAAGGCGACAAAACGCAAACCCGGAACTTACTATGTATGCTTTTCCTGCTCCGCCAATCGGCCGGCTTCCTGCCTGATCACCTTCAGCGAGTTCGAGTACTCCCGCTCGTACGTGGAGCACCCGACAGGGCGCTGACGGATGAGGAACTCGATGCAGTTGTCGCACCCCGTACACCATTTGATCTCCTCCGGCTTTCCCGCTTCGAGCTTCGAGGGGAGGAACGGGTCGGCGAGGGACTGCCGTCCGATAGCGACGATGTCGCACACACCGTCCCTGATGTTCTTGTTCCCCCAGTAGAGGAACGAGGACTCTTCGGGCTTCACGCCGCGGAAGGTGTTCTTGCCGTTGCGGAAAATGGAATACGCGGAGCCAATGACCGCAGTCTGCGGTTTCAGCACGGATCGGAGCTGCTTCTGGAAATAAAAGTGCAGGTAACCGTACTCGGGGAAGCGCTTGTCGGTCGGGACGATCGGCAGGGTGAGCGAGGGGTTGCCGGCGGATTCCACGATGTAGGACGCGCCACGAGCCTCCAGGCCCTTCACGAGGTCGAGCGGCTCGGTGAGGTCCATGAGCGGTGAATCCGCCGAAGCGGAGCCCTGCCCGCCCGGCAGGCCCTCCCAGAGGGAGACCTTGGAGCCCAGGAGGAAGCTCGTGTCGTTCACGAGCTTCGCGATCCGCTCGTACGCCTCGTAGGCGAATCGCGTGCGGTTTGCCCACGAGCCACCGTACTTCCATGTGCGGTCATTGAACGGCCTCAGGAGCTGCGAGCCCAGGTAGCCGTGGCAGAGCTTGAAGTCCACCCCGTCCGCCCCGCAGTCGTGCGCAATCTGCGCCGCCCGCACGAAGCTGTCCAGAATGGAGTCCACCTCTTCCTCGCTGAGCAGCCGACCCTCGTAGCCGGGGAAAGGCTTCACGCACACGCGTTCGGCGAAAGCGGGGTTGGCGAGCTCTCCGTTGTGGGTGAGCTGCCAGAGGATGAGCGGTTTTGGATTGACCGCTTTCACGGCACGCACGAGCTTCTCCAGCGCCTTCTGGTTCTGCGGCAGCGCGGTCAGCTGATGCTGGCGGCCGAGGTTCTCGTCCACGACGCTGAGCGCCTCCATGATGATGACCCCCGCATTGCCCTCTGCGAGCCGCTCGTAGCGGCGGAATGCGGTGTCGCCGGGATTGCCGCCGGTGTCCGCATCGCAGCACTCCATAGCGTTGATTGCGATACGGTTGGGGACCGTGTGGTTTCCGATTTTGATGCTGGTCAGAAGAGGCATTCGCTCACTCATCATTGTGCTCCTGTCATTTCAAGCGGTCGATGCGTGGTCAACGCAACGAACGCGCATCCTGCCCTACGTGTTGAGGATTTCCCGCTTGGATATCTCCGAGGAGACGAAGACCTTGAAGAGGCTCGGGTTCGTGCGGAGCTCCTTCAGGGCGCTTTCCAGCTCCTCCAGCGGCACGATCATGGAGAACAGCGGCTCTGGCTTGATGCGCCCGTTGACGATCAGCGTCATCGCGTCGGTCCAGTCCGGGCCTACTCCGGCGCAGGAGCCGGTGACCTTCTTCTCTCCCAGGACGAAGTCGAAAGGCCGGATCTTTATCGTATCGTCCCCGCGGCAGATGCCGAACGCGGTGAGCGTGCCTCCGCGGCGCGTCATCGCCCACGCCTGCTCGTAGGTGGCCGGTGTCCCGACTGCCTCGATCACGAAGTCCGCGCCGCGGCCTTCGGTGATCTTCATGACTTCCGCCATCGGGTCCTTCCCCTCCTTGATATTGATCGTGACGTCGACGCCCATCTCCTTCGCGATGCCGAGCCTCCTGACGTTGTCGCCTATCACGATCACCGGCGCCGCACCGCGCAGCTTTGCCAGCGCGCCGTGCAGGACGCCCAGCCCGCTGCCGATGACGACGACCGAGCTTCCATGGGTGATTCCGGCTGCCTTGGAGGAGTGCACGACGCAGGAGACGGGCTCGATGAACGCGGCCGAAAGGTCGCTCAGAGAATCGGGAAGCTTGAGGACCTGTTCCCACGGCGCCTTCACGTATTCGGCGAAGCTCCCGTTGACGTGGATGCCGAGCTGATGGAACTCGGGGCAGAGGAGCTTCTCCCCCTTGCGGCAGAAGTAGCACGTGCCGCAGCCCATGTTGATGTCGGCGNNACTCGTGACCGGAAATCAGGGGCAGCTTGTCGGCGGAGTACTTGCCCGTATAGATGCTCCAGTCCGTCCCGCAGATGCCGGTGTACTTCACCTTGATGAGGACTTCGTCATCGGAGATCGGAGGCACCGGGACCTGTTTCACCACGAGCTTTTCGATCTTTTCGACGACCGCCGCTTTCATCATGTCAGCCATGTCTCTCTCTCCTTCAATTGAACAGGACGTCGTGCCGGCCCTCGTAGGGCTTTTCGATCAGGAGCGGCTTGAGGTACGCGATGGTCTTCGTGATTCCGTCGTGCCTGCTCATCGTCACGTCCTCGTGCTCGTAGCTCATCACGTAGTCGTAGCCGATCATGGCGAGCTCCGTGATCACCTTCTTCCAGGGTACTGAGCCCCAGCCCGGGATGCGGAACCGGAAGCCGCGTCCCAACCCTTGCCAGTCCCCCTGCGGGATGCGCCCGGAGCGTTTCACGTTGTGCTCCACCACCTCGCCGTCCTTCGCATGCACGTGCAGGATGTGCCCCTTGAGCTGGTCAACGAAGTTCTCCACGTTCACGTCCAGATAGATGAGGTTGGCCGGATCGAAGTTGAAGCCGAACTCCTTGCGGCCACCGAAGAGCTCGATGGCGCGCAGAGCGGTATCCACGTCGTAGACGAGCTCATTGGGGTGCGGCTCGTGGGCGAACTTCACCCCGTATTCTCCGAACCTGTCCAGGATCTTCCCCCAACGCTCCACCATCTCCTGCTCCATCTCCGCCCAGCCCTTGGAGTACGGCCAGGGGAAGAAGCGGCCGAAGTTCTCGCAGCCGAGAAAGCCCGTCACAACGGGAACGCCGAGTGCATTGGCTGCCTGTGCCGTCTTGATCATGCGGTCCGTCCCGAAGCGGATCTTCTCCTCTTTCGTGCCCGTGCAGATCGCGTCGGTATCCTTTCCGTACGGGCCGAGGACGATCTGGCCCTCAGGATGGTTGGCGAGGGCGGAGATGACGAGCCCCCGATCGGAGAGCATCGAAAGGAGCGCCTTCGCGTTGCCTCCCTTGAGGATGCCTTCGATATCGAGATGTGGATTGCCCGTGAAAGCGGGGATCTCGACGGCCTGATAGCCGAGGTCCGCGGCCATCGTGCATACGTCCTCGAGCTTCATGTCCAGGTATGTTGCCGTGAACAGACCGATCTTCATGTCCTCTCCTCCTTCAAATGTCCAGCCCGTGCAGCAGGTCACCGATCTCCGCCTGGTGCCTGCGCACCATCTCGAATGCCGGCATGAGGCTGCGATAGGTTTCGACGTTCTTCGTAATGGGCTTTTCGATGCTCTGCACCTCGTGCAGCTCGTCCACCTTCGAGAAATCCTTCCAGAGCCCTGCGCCCACGGCGGCAACGGCGGCCGCACCGAGAGAGCCCGCCTCCTGGTCGATGTTCGTCTTCACGCAGCTCATGCCGTAGACGTCGGCGAAGATCTGACGCCAGAGCCTGCTCTTGCTGCCGCCGCCCACGAGCAGCCTCTCCCCCGAGAGCGGCACGAAACGGCGCAGGACCGAAAGCACCGCCCCGAGGTTCATTGCGATTCCCTCCATTCCCGCGCGGATGAGGTCCGCCCGCGTATGGCGAAGGTCGAGCCCGGAAAAGCCGCCCCGAATGCGCGGACTGGGCTCCAGCGAGCTGCCCCCGGCAAGGCTGGGGTTGAAGATGAGCTTGTGCGCCCCGACGGGAGAGCCTTCCGCGAGCTCGTTCATGACGTCGTAGGGGTCCCGTCCCGGTGCCGAGCCCGTATCGAAGATCGTGTCGCGGATCCAGCGGAAGGAGCTCCCGGCGGCGAATATGCTCACCGCGGAGGTGAACAATCCGGGGACGACGTGCGTGAAGACGTAAGGCCTGGCCAGGAGATCGAGAACGGGCGAGCGGGACGATACGGCGATCCAGGAGGAGGAGCCGAGGGACGTGTAGACCCTGCCCTCTCCGGTGTTGCGCGCTCCCAGCGCCATGCACGAATTGTCCACACCGCCGCAGGCCACCTTCACGCCCGCAGGAAGGCCGAGTGACGTGGACGATTCCGCCGTGAGGGTCCCGATGATTTTTGTCGAGGCCACGATGGGCGGGAAGAGGGACGAGGGAAGACCGCTTGCCCGGATGAGCTCATCGCTGTAGCGCCACCCCAGGAGGTCGTACACGCCGCTTCCGGAAGCGTAGGAATAGTCGGTCTGGAGGGAGCCCGTGAGCCGGAAGTTGACCCAGTCCTTGGAACCGAGCACGGTGCGCATCCGGGCGAACAGCGCGGGCTCATTGTCCCGGTACCACATGATCTTGAAAACGGAGTAGCATTCGGGGGGGAACCCGTTCCCCGTGGTCATGTACCAGCGGTCACGGTCGGTGTTCTGGAAGAAGGCGGCTGTTTGAGCAGCGGCGCGCGTATCGGACCAGATCGGGATGCTCTGACGGAGAAGGTCGCCGTTTTCGTCCAGTGGGATGACGGCGAGGCTCTGCCCCGAAATGGCGAGGCATGCCACGCTCTCGGGCGCTGCCAGGTGCTTGTCCAGCAGGATGCGCGTGGTCTGCACGACTGCGTTCCACCAGTCCGCGGGTCGCTGCTCGTGCCAGCCCGACTCGGGATAGGAGGTCTCGTAGGGCACGAACGCGCTGCCCAGGCACGCGCCCTCCGCGCTGTACAGCGATGCCTTGGTTCCGCCCGTTCCCAGGTCGTATGCAATGATCGTCGTCATCGCCAGCGCCTCACACCTCGACCACGCCGCCGGGGAGCGCAGCGACGGCCCGAACGATATCCACGGAGGAGGTCAGGTTGATGCCGAACCGGGACACGCCCATGCGGCGCATCTTCACCAGCGTGTCGAGCGTCCGCACGCCTCCCGCGGCCTTCACCTTGATCGAGGAGCCGACGAATGAGGTGATGAACTGCACGACCTCGAGGGTGGCGCCGCTGGGCGCCCAGCCCGTCGCCGTCTTCACGAACGCGGCGCCGGCGTTGATGCAGATCTCGCAGGCGGTCTTCAGCTCGTCACGGGAGAGGTAGTGCACCTCGAGGATCACCTTGACCGGTACGTCCCCCGCCGCCCTGACGACGCTCCTGATCTCCTCCTCGCAGTAGTCGCGCTCGCCCGAGCGCAGCTTGCCGACGTTCAGCATCATGTCCATCTCGTGGACCCC
>PLNO01000265.1 GCA_003141795.1 Spirochaetaceae bacterium
TACCATGCGCTCCTGATTCATGTCGAACTCCCCGCTCGCTGCCTTGCGAATGGCGAGGTCCCTGAGCGCCGGGTCGTCCAGACGCGCGCAGAGGGATTCGAAGCTCTTCTCTTCCGCCCGGTAGGCATCCTCCAGGGCGACGAACAACGTACGCGCACGCTCATCGTCAAGATCCGAAAGGTCCACCCCGCCATTGCGTACGAGGGGGAAGAGGTCGCGGTTCGTCGCGACGGCCAGCATGAGGAAGAGGTCCGGCGTGACCCCTTTCTCCACGGGAGGTTCACCGGCAACAGCCTGGCGTTCGACCGTTCCCGCCTGCTGCCGCGAAGGCCCAAACCGCCTTCGGCTGCGCCACCCGGAAAAATCGTCCCGCACCGCCTGGACATCCGCCTCAAGAGTATCGGCAAGAAGCGAGATGTACCCGTCGCGCCTCATCGGTGAGGCAGGGGCGGCGATGAACGGAAAGAGGAAATCGCGGATCGCCTCGCGTCCCTCCGCATGGGTGCGGTCGTGCTCGGAAAGCGCCTTGGCGAGCAGGTACGGAAAGCTCTCCTGCGGATGGTCAAGAAGCGCTCTCAACTGTTCGAGCNNGGCGGGATCCTGCCCACCGGGCACCACCGCCGCCTGGACCATGAGGTCCTGGCCCTCGAAAAGCTCGATCGCCCGCGCCGTGGCCTTTTGGCCGGCCGCATCCCCGTCGAAGAGGAGCACGACCTTCGACGCGTAGCGCTTCAGCAGGCGCACCTGCTGCTCCGTGAGCGCGGTGCCCAGCGGCGCCACGCAGTTCGTGAACCCCGCCTGGTGCATGGCCAGCACGTCCATGTACCCCTCAACGACGACGAACGTGCCCGACTGACGGATGGCCGGTCCCGCCTTGTCGAGCCCGAAGAGGTTCTCCCCCTTGCGAAAGAAGGCCGTCTCGGGGGAGTTCAGGTATTTCGGCTGCGCGTCCCTCAGGGAGCGACCTCCGAAGGCGAGGATTTCCCCGCGGCCGTTCGCGATCGGAAACATGATCCGATCCGCGAACAGCGATCCTCCCCTGCCCCGGGAGCTGTCCATGAATAAACCCGTCCTCGACAGGAAATCGGGGGAGTAGCTCTTCTGGGTCAGAAAGCGAAAGAGCCAATCCCGATCCGCCGGCGCGTAGCCGAGCTGGAAAGACTCGAGGATTTCCTCCGTCACCCCTCGCCCTGCGAGATACTTCCGTGCAGATTCTGCCTGCGGTCCCTCCTTCAGAAGCCAGTGGAAGCTGCCCGCAACCCTGCGATGCAGCTCGAAAAAGGCTTCCCTCTTGACGCCTCCCCGTTCCTCGTCCTCCCGCGGTATCTCGATCCCCGCCTTTTTGGCGAGGATCTCCACGGCGTCGCGCCAGGGGACCTTTTCCACCTCCATGACGAAGTCGAAAAGCGTCCCCCCCTTATGGCACCCGAAACAATAGTAGACGCCTTTGTCAGGCGTCACGCTGAAAGAGGGAGACTTCTCCTGATGGAACGGACACAGGCCCCAGTACCTCCCCCCTTTCCGCTGCAGTGCGACGTGCTCTCCAACCACCTCCGCGATGTCGAGTCGGTCACGAATCTGTGAGAGCACGCTCTCCGGTATCCTCATACCCCTAAGGTTTCTTCAGATAGAGGTACTTCGCCTGGTTGTGCTCGTTCAGGCTGCGCGAAAAAAAGTGGCGCCCTGCCTCCTGGTCTCGGAGAACAAAGTACAGGTAATTGGTCTCAGCTGGATGAAAAGCGGCCTCCAATGCCGTTCTCCCTGGATTCGATATCGGTCCCGGCGGCAAACCCGCCCACTTATAGGTGTTGTACGGTGAGTCGATCTTCTCGTCATTGACGGTGATATACTCCGGGTGTGCCTTTTGCTGGATCTCGGTGATAATATATTCAAGTGTGGCGCATGATTCAAGGCCTATGTTCCGCTCCAGCCGATTGTAGAATACAGACGCGATCATCGGCGCCTCATCGTCCACCCTATACTCCCTTTCCACGATGGATGCCATGATGACCGTTTCGTGGAGCTTCGACCCGTTCGTGGACTTGAAGCCGGGCTCGATCTTCTTCAGATTGTCGAAAAACGTCCTCCCCATGAGCTCCACGATCGCCGTTGCGGGAAAAGGCCGCGGTACGAAGTACGTATCGGGGAAGAGGTACCCTTCCATGCTCTTCCCCGACACCCCGAACTCGGCCATGAGGGTCGGGGACTTGGCTGCTGCGATGAAATCAGCCGCTGTACAAACCCCTTCGGCCTCCAGGTGCCGGGCGATCTTGGCGAGCGTCCAACCCTCGGGAATCGTCACCTTTCCGACGCTTTGCGCCCCTTCGACGAGGAGGTTGAGGATGGCGAGGGTCGAAGCCCCCGCCGGTATCCTGTAGGCCCCCGCCTTGAAATCCCCCTGCGTCCCTTTCAGCCGCCCGATCATCGTAAGCATCGGCGCGACCCTGATGTAGCCCTGCCGCTTGAGCTCAGCGCTGATCGAGGAGAGGCTTTGCCCCTTGTCGATGGAAAACAGTCCATCCCTGCCACCTGCCCCGTGGGGGCTCGAATTGAGGACGACAAGGGCGATCGCCACACAGGCGATCGCCCCCGCTATGATCCCTCCCCAGAGGAGGAGGCGTTTGTGCGGCGCGGTCATGACAGCCGGCCGACCGCCTTTCCCTTACTGACGGACAAGAACAAACTCGACCCTCCTGTTCTTCCACCGGTTGTCCATGTCGGAGAACGGAACCAGAGGTTCTGCCGCCCCCACCCCGACGGTCGTTATCCGCCCGGCGTCGATGCCCTGCGCTATCAGGGCCTGACGAATGGAGTCCGCCCTCTGCTTGGACAGCGGGAGGAGCTCCTGCTCCTGCTCGGCCTTCGCCTTGGCGGGGTTGTCCCAGTTCACGAGGTTCGCGTGACCCTCGATCTGGATCTTGTACTTGGCATATTTCTTGAAAATCTCCGCCAGCCTCGTGATGGTGGTCGAGTTCTTCAGCGCCTTGTCAGCGTCCACGTTCACGTAGTCCGCCGTGTTGGCCTGGAAGGTGATGCTCGCGATGCGCACCTTCAGCCTGTCCCCGTCCTTGATCACGAGGATGTCCACGGGGATGAGCTTCTGCACCGTCGTCGAGTTGCCCAGCTCGTCCTTGATCGTGAAGGTAAGCGGGTAATCCTCCGCGGACTGGACCAGCTCGCCCGTGCTGGAAGTTCCGTTCCAGATGATCTTCTCCGACGGGGCGCCCTTGCCCGCGAAGCTCGTGAAGGGGTGCTGCTCGGGGTCGAGGATGGAGATCGACCAGCTGTCGACCGGCACCGGGTCGTCGACCTTCAGGCCGATGGCGAGCTCGTCGTTCACACCGTCATTGTCCGGCGAGAACGGCAGGGGCCCGATGGAGACGTCGACCTTCGGCGGGGAAACCGCCAGACGGAACGCAGCTGACTTCGCCGTGGCCACGTTGCCCTTCGTGTACTCCACCTGGAGCACCGCGGTGTACAGACCGTCGAGCGCAGCCTTCAGCCCTCCGTTGTCCTTGCCGTCCCAGGTGAGAGTTGCCGGCACGGGCGACGTCCCGCTGAACGACTTCTGCTCACCCGCCGCGGCCTCCACCATGGAGAGCTTCCAGGCCTTCACTCCCTCCTTCAAGGAGACGAGCATGTTGAATGTCATGTTGTCCCTGAACCCGTCGCCGTTCGGAGAGAACCCGTTCGACGCCGCCGTCACTNNCGACGTGGTCGTTCCGCCCTTGCTCTGCGCTTTGATCACGTAGGTGTAGTAGCCGTCGGGCATCAGGTTGCCGTTCTCATCCTTCCCGTCCCAGGTGAAGTCAGCGGCCTTGCCCTTCCAGAACCATCCCCGCAGGTGCTGGCCCGCGGAGGAGCGCATCTCCCCTTCCCAGAGGTCTTCGTCGCTCGAGCTCTGCTTGATCGTCACGCCGGGCAGCTTGCTGTCGGCCGTGGGAGAGAAGAGCAGCGCGTCGGCGGACACGTCGATCTGCGGTGCGCTCGTGTCGATGAAGAAGGCGTTGCTGTCGGCCTTCGGAGTGTTGCCGTTCACGTAGTTGACGTTCAGCGTTGCGTTGTACTGCCCGTCAGGGGCGTGCTTGCCGGTGTCGTCGATCCCGTCCCATGCGATCTCGTCAGGGGACTTGCTGCGTCCGGTGAATGTCCGAACCACGGCTCCCGCCGCGTTCTTGATCCTGAACGTCCAGGAGTCCACCCCTGCGGTCACCCGCAGCGAAGGAATGATCCGCACCTTGTCTTTGACACCGTCACCGTTCGGGGAGAAGTACACGGGGTCCGCCGACACGCGCACGGGGGTTTCCTCCGTGTCGATGCGGATGCTGATCGGCGTCGAGGTGACGCTGTTTCCCGCCCTGTCGGTGGAGGTCATGGAGTAGACGTACGTGCCGTCGGGGAGCAGGGAGCCGTCGTCCCCTTTGCCATCCCAGACCCACTTGTCGTCAGCCCGGCCCCGCCAGACCATGGACTTCACGTCCTTGCCCGCTGAATTGCGGATGGTACCGGTCCAGAACAACTCATCCGACGTGTCCTGGAAAATGGTCACCGTGTCCTTGTTGCCGTCGCCGTTCGGGGAGAACACGTCGTATTCGGCCTTCGCCGCGGCGCGCGGCGCCGTGACGTCGATTGTCACCGACGGAGAGGACGCCTTGGGGTTCTTCCCGTTCACGTACAGGACCGTCAGGGTCCCGATGTATGCCCCTTCCGGGAGAAGCACGCCGGCATCGTCCTTCCCGTCCCAGGGAATGGCTGCCGGGATGCTGAGCTTGCCGCTGATCGTGCGCCGCGCGGCACCCTTCTCGTCCGCGATCGCCAGGCTCCACGTCTCGATCCCCGTTGCCACGGGCACCTGCGGGGTGAAGGTAACGGTGTCTTTTACGCCGTCACCGTTCGGGGAGAAGAATGAGAGGTCGATGGTGAGCCCCACCGGGGTGGGCCGGGTGTCGATGATGATGTTGTCCAGCTGGGCTGTGCCCGCGTTGCCTGCCCTGTCCGTCGCGGTCACCGAATAGCTGTACACGCCATCGGGAGCGAACGTCCCGGGGTCGGTCTTTCCGTCCCATTCGAAGCTCGGCGGCGCGCTGTTCGACCACGTGTAGGTGCGCACCGTGTCACCGGCGATCGTGCGGATCGTTCCCGTCCACACGTCCTCCGAGGAGCCGGTCTGCGCGATGGGCAGGGTATCCTTGTTGCTGTCGCCGTCGGGAGAGAAGATGAGGTACGGAGCGCTTGCCGTCACCGCGGGCGGTGTCACGTCGACGACCACCGTGCCCAGGCCGCTCTTGCCGCGGTTGTTGTTGTCGTCCCACGCCTCCACCTGGTAGTGGTACGTCCCGTCGGGGACCACAACGCCCGCGTCCGATTTCCCGTCCCACCGGAGCGAATCAGGTATCGCGATGCCCGTTTTCACGTAGGCGAGGCGTGAAAGGATGTTCTGGAAATCGGCGTTCTCGGGCCGATCCTC
>PLNO01000140.1 GCA_003141795.1 Spirochaetaceae bacterium
GTAGACATAACGATTTTGGGAGGGAAAGAAAAATGACGAGCAAAGAGTTAAAGATGAAGAATCCGCAGATTTATGCGGACGTGATCGCGGAGGGAGTAGCTCAGGAGCGGGCACGCGTCGCGGCGCTGGTCGCCAAGAAAAGGGACCCCCGTTTCGCAAACATCGACGCGATTCAAACCGTTTTCGATGATGCGATTGAACGGGGTGACACGGTGGACCAGGCGTCGGCGCGGCTCCTGGAGGTGTTGTCGAGCAACGGAGTGCAGGCGGCAATGGAAAGCCCGGGGGCGATTGAGACCGGCTCGGTCGATACGGCTACCGGCGAGGTGCAACGCTCGGGCGCCGCGGGTGGCATCGGCGAACCCATAACGGAGGTTTAGGCCGTGGCTAATAAGATTCGGCTTTCAGGAGAGATCGGCTTCGACATCACCAGCGCCGCCGTCATAGAGCAGCTCGACGCCGCGCGTGGGGAGGATCTGGAGGTTGACATCGCGAGCGTCGGCGGGAGCGTGTACGACGGGATCGAGATTTACAATGCGATTCTCGACTACGGACGCAATTACCCCAATGCAACAATCACAATACGGATCGAGGGCCTTGCCGCTTCCATGGCGTCCTACATTGCCGCCTGTCCTGCGGCTTCGCTGGTGGTTGCTGAGAAGAACGCAATTCTGATGGTGCATCACCCCTGGAATCTCGCTGTCGGGAACTTCAAGGATATGCAAAAGAACGCGGAGTTTCTGGAAGGGCTTTCGGGCCTGCTGGGAAAAGCATACCAGGGGAGAACGAAGAAGCCGTCACAGGAAATAGCCGCGCTCATGGATGCGGAGACATACCTGTTCGGCTCGGAAATCAAGGACGCGGGGTTCGTCGATGAAATGCTCGACGACGCGACGGGCACTGAAGAGAGCAAGGGGGAGGCAGTTGCCAAGGCGCAGCTCGCTTTCCAAAAATTACGCGCCGATATGCGCGGATTGCAACCGGACCCTGAGCGGGCCGCGGCTGTTATGCGGATCATCCAGGAGGATAGAGGAATGGGGCGGAAGGAAGCACTGGACGCTCTTCTCAAAGAGGGGCGTATCACAAAGGAGCGGCACGCCGCAGCGGTCGCGGAGCAAGGTGGGCGGCGGGAGCCTTTGCATTCGGAAGAAGGTTTCAGTATTGGCACCATTTCAGAGGGGGCGTACGTCGCCGCGGTGCAGGCGCTCATGGAAGGAATCGAAGGTGGCGATATGCCCGCCTCCCGGAAAGCGGAGCTGCTCGCGCAGGGTCAAAATGCAATCCGGGGCATCGACCCTACCGGCGAGTTCCAGCAGGCGGGAGACTGGCCCACGGAAGACGGCATGGCAACCGACGATCAGGAGGCGGTACGGGCATTCAACAAAGACGCCCTCCGGCCGGACGGGTCTGTCCGAGAGAGNNGGCTTGAATCCGGGCCTCGGGCGCGATGTCAAAATAGGCATCCCTGTTTATCGCGTTGTGCGGACACAATGGCACGAAACAGAGGGCTACGCTGGCCGCGAAAGAGAGGCGGTCCATGAAACGGAGGGCGGGATTCCCTGTGCCCGCGTAACAGCAAGGCTCGGCGATTTCGTGACCCGCGAACATTTCAACACTGCGGAGGAGTTGAACGTTTGGATACGGCGCGGCGTTCTCCGCAAGGTCGGGACGACAACGCAATTCTCTGCATTCGATATGGACCCCGGCTTCCTGGAGGAACTCCAAGCGGAGTGGCTGGAGAAGCATCCAGAGCCACCACCCCGGGAGACGCTGTATCTGGAGCCCAAGAACATCATAGGAGCCGTGACCTCTGACACGCCGTTCGTGTATGAAGCAATCCAGGCGTTTGATGGAATGGAGGAAGGCGCTCGCATCGCAGTGTCCGCGATGTGGCAAGGTTCATGGCGCGCGACAGGTAAGCGCATCCATGAACTCATACAGGGCGGACTTGTTCGGGTTGTCGCCAAATGGATTGAAGGTAAAGGATTTGTTGCCTGTGATAACGATCCCTTTTCCTGGACGCGGGGGCCATGGCGAATGAATCTGAACGGCGGGCTCGGGGGATACGAAGAGGATCAACAGGAAGAAGGGCCCGACGTCAACGGCGAGGCGGGGAAAAAAACGGCCGCGCGGGCGAAACCGTAGGAAAGGAGCGTGGCTGGGATGAAATTCTGCTGGGCAATCAATGGATCTCGTGGGAAGGTGAAGGGCCGCGTCTATGGCTACTCAACGCACAGAACTGAGCTGCGCAAGGCGGTCGAATCTTTAGGCTTCGAGGTGACAAGCGATATCGACGGCGATTCTGACATTGTGGTCCACGTCGTCGGGCCGAACGGCTTTCATCCGGTCCCTGGGAAGCGGAATGTCCTCGTGACCACGGTGGACAGCACGGAGCCGACCTTCTGGAGCGCCGATGTGCACAAGGCGGAAGCGCTCATTGTACCCTGCCGGTATGACTTTGATGTCCTTTCTCGCCATTACCGGGGGCCGGTGCACATTGTGCCCGAAGGCATACAGCCGGAATTTTCCTTCACCGAAAGGCGAACGCCTGGGCCGGACGAACTCTTCCGCTTCCTCTTCCACGGGGACTGGAACAATGGCCGTAAGGGGGTGGACTTGGTGATTGGGGCTTGGCAGAAATGGTTTGCATCCGGGCGGATGCCAGCGAATGTCCAGCTGGTCGTGAAGACCTACGAGGCTCCGTTCCCTCAGGAACCCCTCATCCGCATTGGTGCAATGTGGATTGAGTTCCGGGAAAAACGCTTTCCGAATCGCTTCCCGGTTCCGTGGCTTAGGAGTCCCTTTGGGTGGGACTTCATCCCCCAAGAGGAATGCTTTCCGGAGACCTTTTGGAGAGAAACCGATTGGTCGGAAGCGGAGGGCCTTCCGGAAATAATCATCGACCAAAGGGATTTGCCTCTGGCTGATCTCGTACAGCTCTACCAATCGAGCCACGCTTTCATCTTCCCCACCCGTTCCGGGGGAGTCACCTTGACACAGGCGCTCGCGTCCGGGCTCCCGAGTGCTTGGACCGACTGGGGCGCAATAAAAAATTATGCCGACGCGGAAATGGGGATCCCGCTGGAGCCGCGGCGTAAGGTCCAGGTGTATGATTCTCAGATTTCGGGAGCTGCCCTGCTCTGCGCCGAGCCCGGGATCACCGATATCATCAAGGCTATGGAGCGCATGTATCACGAAAACACGGAGACGCTGAGGCTCGCGCGTGTGGCGAGTGAACGCATGAAGCCGTTCACCGTGGAGAATGAGGCCCGGCGGTTCGTCCAAGCATGCAAGGAAGTGCTTGCAAGGCCGGCGGCGATAGAGGTCATGGAGAAGGCCTCAAGCGGGCGCACGCCGAAACTGCTCTGGGCAACGGACAGATGGAAGACCGGAGGTGCCTACGGCTATAGCGTCCACGTCAAAAAGCTGAAAGACGCCCTCCTCGAGGCCGGCGTGCCGATTGTCACCGATCCGAAAGAGGACTTCGACATTGCCGTGCATATCGTTCCCTGCCTCGAAGATATGAACGTTGTTCCGCTCGATGACCGGGAGTTTTCCGAGTTCCTCCCTATACCCGGGAAGTTCAATTTACTTTTCACTCAAGTCGAGATGACGGACGTTCAATTCTGGCCGGAGAAGGTGGACAAGGAGGCGGACCTTCTGGTCACCGCCTCGTGTCACAGCAAAGACGCGCTCGCGAAGCATTACAGAGGAAAAATTGAGGTCTGCCCGGAAGGGATCGATCCGAAACGCTTTCCCTTCTTTCAGCGCACGCCGCCGCGCGTTGGCGAGAAATTCCGTTTTCTGTGGGTGAACAATACCAGCGACCCGAAGGGGATCAAGATATTGCTTTCAGCCTGGCGAATGTGGGGCGAGTTGGGGGAGCACCATGGAGCGCGCCCCGAAAACGCCGAGCTCTACATCAAGGCATCCGGGGTGCCTGGCGGTGACGTTAGCGAGGTTCCCGGTCCGCCGGGGGCAATTTGGGACACTCGAAATCTCCCGGTAAATGCGTTGGTTGGTCTCTACACTTCCGCGCATGCGTTCGTTCAGTGTAGTCACGGAGAAGCATGGGGCCTGAGCCTTTCTGAAAGTATGAGTACGGGCCTGCCATGCGTCTGGACGCATTGGGGGGGGGTCATTGATTATGCTGACGAGGAGATTGGTTTCCCCGTCACCAGCTTTGAACTTGTACCGTTCACAAACCCATCGAATAGGGAAAAAATCTGCGGCTGGGGGGCCAGGGCGAGCGAAGAGGCCGTGATCGCGTGCATGGAGGGAATCTACCATGACTACCCCGCGGCCCTGGAGCGCGGGCGCCTGGCATCAGTAAGGATGCACGAAAAGTTCACCTGGGCGCTCGCGGCGCAGCGTTTCATCGAGATTTGCGAGGAAACAATGGCCGGCAAATGTGTCGCGGGCGCCTATGGCGAACAGGGGAGGAAGTAGATATGGCATCTTCGATCGCACCAAGCTGGCCAGAAAGTTATCTCCGCCCTGATGAAGTGGCCGACAAACTGAACATCTCGCTTGAAGAACTGGACACAATCATTCATGAGCATGGCATCAAGACATTCAGATTTCATGGACGAACCTACATAACGCGGGAGAAGCTCCCGAGGTTGCGCCAGCTCGCCGCGCCACTCACGGGCGCGCCGGTATGTTGCACGGCTTGCGGGGAATCGATAAGCGAAGCGCAAATCAAACGCGGCGTAATTCAAAGGCTCGTGGGGAACCAAAAGTTGAACTCGAAGCGGCGGCTTGAAATTGTTCGGGCGTTGTTTCCGGGAGACGAGGGACTACTCGCGCGGGTGGGTACGACGACAAAGGGTAGGGAGGAAGTATGACCTTCACCGGTGACATCCTCATCCGCGAACAGGACGGCGACTTCGATGCCCTCTGGCAGAACGGCCAACCGCTCATGACTGACGGTTTTGAAACCGCCGTCCTTCTGGCAGTACACGGCGATCCTGATACGTGGCAGAACTCAATTGCTCTGACGCCGGAGGAGAAATACATCTCGAAGTTCCCCGAGGTGATCCGTCGCGCAAAGGTAAGCGAGAAGACGAAGAACGACGGAACGGAGGCGCTGAAATCGGCACTTGCGTTCCTCGTCTCCTCGAAAGCGGCGTCCTCTGTCACAGTCACCGGCCAGATTCTCTCCGTCTATGCGATCGGATGGTACATCGAAATCGTCGCGCCGAACGGCAACGTGAGCCCTTATATCATCAACTGGGAAAAAGGCTCGCTGACGACCGGATTCAAGAGGGCGTGAAATCAGGCGGCAGGGTAGCTCCCAAGCGGAGCGCACACCTGCGCTCCGCTTCTTAGGGGGGGTCCGCACGGTGCGCACGGCCCGCCATTCGTTTTTTGGGGCGTGGTAGGTGAAATCATACGGCAGGTAATGAGAGAATAGGGGCGCACATGTGCGCCCCTATTCTGAGGGCAAAGCAAGGACCATTTCAGAGAAAAGCCGTTTCGTATTCCGTCCGCACGTCAGCGGACCCAAACGGGCCTTCCGCGTCGAGGCCGTGGAGCCTCCCCCATGAGCCGTCCACCTGGATGAGCCAGAGGGCGCCAAGGAGGTCATAGAGAAGGGGCAACGCGCCAATTCCTTGACAGCGCAAGCAAGAGGTATCATCGTATCGCTATGGCTGAATATAAAGTTGTGGGATCGCATGGAAATGAATACAAGGTCGTGATTGACGGAATCCACTTTTCCTGCACCTGCATGGCTGGCACTTTCGGTAACCTCTGCAAACACGTTAGGCAAGCCGCAAAGGAACACGGGGAGAGGGAGTTCAATGAGGTGGCAGGTCGGCTGGATACCGCAGAGGGAGCTTACAAGAGCGAGCGAAAGAAGTCGCAGATCGCTTTTGAAGCATGGCGAGATGATCCGGTACCGGTGGCCTTTACAGAATTGGAACTATCCTGCAGAGCCTATCGAGGGGTTGCTAAGGCTTATGCAGATCTCAAAGCCGAATACAGCGCTGAATGATTTGGCGCCCCCGGGCAATGGAAGTCCAGGGGCGCCCGATCGTCTATATCGAGAACCGCGGAACGAGCCGCTGGTCCGCATCGAAGGCGATGATCGCGGCGTCCAAGTGCCCGATCCACCACCACTTCCCCGCGGCGTCAATGCGCCAGAAGCCCGTCCGGTGACCATCGAACCCTTTCACGATCAGCTCCTCCCCGCGTCGCGCCACAATGACAAGACCTCCGCGAGAAAGGTGTAGACTCGCAACTTCTCCGATCATTGCGCTGTCCTCCCTGCCTGCTGTGCTTCTGCGATCTCCTCGGCGGTGACCCCTGGGAACACCGCTTCCGCGGTGACGAGCTGTTGCCATAGGCTATTCGTAAACAGCCGGAGCGCGTGCGTGCGCGAATAGTGCGCGACCTTCTCCAAGCTCCCGTCGGAGAGCACGTGTGCGCGGCTGTAGCAACGCCGCGATCTGGATGTACCAGGGGTCGAAGCCAGGAGCACGTCCAGGCCAATAATGCTGTCATAGTGGCGAGCCACAATTACAGTGCCCTTCGGGGGAAGCGGAGTTGGAGTTGCCAACGAAATGGCCAGCGCGCAAACCGCCTTGGCCTGCCGGGCGTCGGCGATGAATGCGAGGCGCTCATCCGGGGCGAGACCGGAAAATGCATCGGCGATGGCGTATGACAATTCTGTGCTCGCTGCTGCGATCTCCCGCACTGCTTTGCGGATCCGCACCGCGCCCCGCCGTGCTTCGCGGTGCTCGATCTTCTTATGGAGTGATTTCATGATCGGGCCCCCGCTTCGCCGACCTGTTCATACCATTCGTCCCATTCGGCATTGGTGCGTACGTGGATTGCAACTATCCCACCCTGAAGCAAGTAATAGGCCATTTTTTGAAGTGTTCGGCTCGCTTCGTTGATGGTGGAGAGCAGGTCTAAAACTTCGTCGTCCGATCGCCCGACAACCTCCGGGTATCGTTCCCCCTCGTCGCCTCGGCGGTGGATTTCGGCACATAAAGTCTTGAGCTCGTCGAAAGTGAAATCGGACATGTTGCACTCCTGTTGAGAATGCCCTGTTGCTTTTCCAGAAGCTGCGGAAGCCGGGCAACAGACACCGGCTTGTCGGGAGCTACCCTATCCGCAGCAACTATATCATCGGAACGTCGGTCGCAAAATCATTACCTCCTTTTCCCGACGTTATACGGTCCCCTTGAGCCGGGACCGTGCATAGGCTTTGACGACCGTGAATTGTCCTCAAGGAACCGCACGATCTCCAGAGTTGTGATATATTGGGTGTCCGGGATTTTTTGGATCTTTCCCTTTGCTATCCACTTCGACATTGTGCCGCGGCCGATGCCAAGACATAAAGCGGCCTCCCCAATATGCATCAAGGGCTTGTTTTTCGGGACAGATGACTGATTGGCATTAGATTCTGACGGAGAAATGCTCATGATGCCCTCCCTCGATCTTTCTTCTTTTCCTTACGGGCTCCACGGTCATGATTGGCAGTTGGCGGATCGATGAAGATGCTCTCTGAAATTTGACGGATCCCGTCTCCCGCAGTTCCCCCAAGATGATAGTACCGTTGAGTCATCTCATCGCTCAAATGTCCGGTGACGCTCTGGACAGTCTGTAGAGGGACGCGTGCATCAACAAGGAAACTGTTGTAAGTATGCCGCCATGCGTGGAAGTCGAGCCCGCGAGCCTGCCTTGACCCCGGCAGGGGGGCGCGCTTTTCTTTCTTCCACTTTGGATCGTCGGAGATCCCAATGGCCTTCATCCTTTCGATCAGTGCTTCTGTGAACTCGCGCTGATTCATTGGATGGTCGGGTTTGATTGAATAGAAAACAAAGCGGTTGTCGCCTCCGTGTGGATTTTTCTTGATGAGTGCTGCGAGCTCCTCATAGACCATCGAAGGGATCGGGACGATTCGCATTTTTCCGGTCTTTGTAGGACCTTCTTTGTACCGCGGGGACCAGCGCTGCACTACCTCGAGGTGTTCGGGGTGTACTGTGCTTTCCTTCAAGTCTGCAATTTCCGAGGCGCGGAGACCTGTCGCGGCCGCTGTCTTGTTCGCTACATAGCATCGTCGATCCGGCCACTCCTCCGCGAATAGCGCGCGGATCTCGTGTGGTAGGAACGCGCTGCGATCCTTGCGGTCTCTCTCCGACACAGCTTCGACTATAGGCATGCGTCGCATCATCTTCTTTCGGTAGGCGGCTTTCAGGATGAGACGCAATGCAACCGTGACACGGTTGATAGTGCCACCCTTGAAGCCTTCGTTCTCCAGCTTCTCTTGGAATCGTCGAACATCCTCATCGTCGATTCGATTGATGCGCATCTTCCCGAAGTAGGGGAGGAGGTGGTTTTCAACGGATTGGGCATGATGTTCGCACTGCTCTATGCTTGTGCGATGTCCGCGGCGCCGTTTCTCTCGGGTCCATTCGCCATCCCAGTCGAAGAATCCTTTGCAGAATGAGGCGAAGGTGACCGTCTCTCGCTTAACAATCTGACCGGAATCCAAGTAGTGCTGCGCCCATGCGGTAGCCGCCTTACGGTCCTTATTCTTTCCGGTGTCCAGGATGCGAGTGCTCTTCGCGGTTGTCCACCTTCCATCATCCTGCTTGAACTGGGCATAGAAAACCGCGCCACGCGCTGAGGGCCTGGTATGAATTGAGAAATCAGTGCCTTCTCTGACCATTCCCGTCCCTCCATCTCATTTTCATCTCATTTATGATGATTTGAAGGGTAAGGCATTCAAAGTCGGTTGTCAACCAAATAATAAATACATACATTATAAATAAATAGATGCCGGAGACGGGGGTCGAACCCGTACACCCCTTACGGGGCTGAGGATTTTAAGTCCTCTGTGTCTGCCAATTCCACCACTCCGGCGCAGGGCTCTCGCCGCCTGCTTCGCAGTCGGCTGCCGCCCAAAGGGATGCGCCGGCTCGGCCGAGGCCACGGGCTCCCGCAGACCACTTCGGGTCTGCTGCCGCCCCAGGGAGGGCCGAAAGGCCGAGCAGGCGCAGGGAAGCGCAGGCATCGTTCCGATTGAGCGAGCGCATCGCCGCCGAGCGTTCATTATCCGACGTCCACGCCGTTCTCCGAAAAAAAGCCTACCGTTTTGCCGCCCGTCAAGTCAAGACAATGGGGCCTGACGCCGAACATAGACTGAGGATTTCCTTGATGTCGGACCGAGTCGTTCAGTCGCTCTGTGTCTCCCTTTTTCTCATGAGCGCGGTACTGCTGTCCGCTGCGGACAGCCAGTATGCGATCAAGGAAGGGGAAACGTTGTTCTCGGTCGCACGCAAAGCGCAGGTGCCCGTCGACATCCTGAGCGCGTACAACGGGATCTCTGACGCCGCGAAGGTCAAGGTGGGGACGATTATCCGTGTCCCTGTCCCGTACACGGTGAAGAGGGGCGATACGCTGTTCGGAATCGCTCGAAGCTTCTCGGTGTCTCTGGGGAAGATCCTGGATTTGAACAGATTGCCGCAGGACGCACGGATTCGGGTCGGCGACCATCTCTTCATCCCCTCGGATGCATCAGGGGGGGCACCGCAGCAGCAGTCGGCGCAGCAATCCGGACAACAGGCGCAGACTACGGGGACGAATCTGGAGGGGATGCCCCCCTCTGCGCAGACCGCGCTCGTCTGGCCGCACACGGGCAAACGCGAGCCGATCAAGGGCAAGATCACGGGTCTCGTGATCCACGGAGCGGCAGGGGATGTTGTGCATTCCGCGACATCCGGTGAGGTGAAGTGGGCTGCATCGTACTGGGGACTGGGAAAGATCGTCATCATCAAGTCGGGGAACGGCACGATCTTCACGTACGGGGGAAATGAAGAGCTACTGGTGAACGTTGGAGACAGGGTGGGGCCGGGAACGGATATCGCCCGGCTGGGAGAGAGTCCCCAGGGAGGGGGCGCCAAGCTGTACTTCAGCATCAAGGACGCGAATGGACAGGTAGTGGATCCGGAGAAGTTTTTCTCCGCAAAGAGCTAGCCATGAAAGGGTGTATATGGGAAGGCACCTTGAGAAGGAAAGGGCAGGAAGCCCGACCCGTGCCGGCACTGGTGGAAGGCCTGGAGCGGGGGTAAGCGCGATTGCGAGCTCGGACGACGATTCCCGGAGCGCGGCAGCGGCCGGATTCCTGGAAAGCCCGATCGTCCTGCTTGCCGAGGAAACGCGCGGGAGGGACACGCCCGAGGAGAAGGATCTCCTCGCGCTGTACATCCGTCAGATAGCCCGGTATTCGCTACTGACGGGGTCGGACGAGCAGCAGATCGGTGGCGCCATCCATCGGTCGCGCGACGAGCTTGCCGGACTCGAGCAGAAGGCCGCCGACTGCCGTGTGTCGAAACGCGCCTATCTCCGGCGCAAAGCCGAGCTCGAGCACGAGATCGGCCAGCTGAAGAACAGGCTGATCCTGGGCAACCTCCGCCTCGTGGTCAGTGTGGCCAAGAAGTACCAGCACCGCGGCGTTGCGTTGCTCGACCTCGTTGACGAGGGGAACATCGGCCTGATCGAGGCGGTCGAGCGATTCGACTACCGCAAAGGCTGCCGTTTTTCCACGTATGGAACGTGGTGGATCAAGCAGGCCGTGATCAAGTCCTTGGCGGAGAACGGGAAGGCGATCAAGATCCCGATCCACCTGCTCAATACGATCAAGAAATGCTTCTCCATTGCGCGGCAGCTCACCCAGGAGCTCGGTCGTGAGCCGACGAACGCGGAAATCGCCGATTACCTGCGCATGTCGAAAACACGGGTGGAGGAGCTCATTTCGCTGTCATGGGACCCGACCTCCCTCGACACTCCCGTGGCGGGGGAGAACCCCACCCGGCTGGCGGACCTCATCCGCGACGACGCCTCGGCCAAGCCCTTCGAGGGGGCCTTCGCCATCGCGCTGCAGGACACCCTCGCCATGGTGCTGGAAAAGCTCAACGAGCGGGAGATGCGGATCATCAAGCTGCGTTTCGGGCTCGACGGGGAAGGCCCCTTCACCCTCGAGGAAACGGGGAAGATCCTGGGAATCACCCGTGAGCGGGTTCGCCAGATCCAGGAGCGGGCACTCGTGAAGCTGCGCAGCCTGCGGGTTTCGAGCGAGCTGGAAGCGTTCATACAGGGATGAGTGCCCGTCGAACGGCGTGCGCGGTAACCTTGACATGACAGAATGCCGCTTCTACAATAGCCCAGGTTTTGCAAAGGAAGGTGCATGCTCACCACGTACTCGTTGAGCGGTTTGACCGTGGTTACGCCGGATTCCGCCACCGCAGGCACGAGCATCCAGGTCGACCAGAAGAAACTGGGTCGGCTCGGAGGCAAGAGCAAGCTGGATGTCCGCTTCGGTGACGGTTTCGCGGCGTTTCCCGCGTTGATCAATAGCCACGACCATTTCAATGGCAACTATCTTCCCAAGGTGGGGCCCCCGCCGGGGGAGTTCTACGTCAACTGGTCCTACTGGGACAACGACCTGAAGAACTCCGACGTCGTCAAGGTGGAGCGGGCCAAGACGAGCGTGGAGGAGAGGTATTTCCTCAGCGCGTACAAGAACCTTTTTTCAGGGGTCGTCACCGCCAATGATCACTTCCCCCACGAATGGAACGAGCCGTTCATTCCTCGGCTCCCCATGCGCGTGATCAGGAACTACACCCTCTCTCACGAGTGCTCCTCCTACGATCTGAAGTGGGGGGACGGCTTCGAGGTGGAGCATGCACGCGCGCGCAAGAGCGGCTTCCCCTACATAACGCACCTGGAAGAGGGGTTCGACGAGGAATCGCAGAGCGGGATCGATATCCTGGAAGCCGCCGGATGCCTGGACGACCACACGCTCATGATCCACTGCATCGGGTTTTCCGATGAGGACATCCAGAAGGTAAAGAAGGCCGGAGCGCACGTTTCCTGGTGCGCGAACTCCAACGTCTTCATGTTCAACGTCACCTGCAAGATCAAGAAGATGCTGGAAGCCGGTGTCAACGTCTCCATCGGCACCGACTCCACTGCGACAGGTTCGGTGAACATCCTGGAGGAGATGCGGTTCGACAGGGAAATCTACCGAAAGATGTATCAGGAGGACCTGCCGGCAAAGACCATCGTCAACATGGTGACGGTGAATCCCGCCCGCGCGTTCCGCATCCAGAAGGAAACCGGAACCATCGCCGAGGGGAAGCTCGCCGACATCCTGATTGTCCGCCAGCAGCACGAGGACCCGTGGGAGTCCCTCGTGGCGGCACGCCCGGAAGACATCGAGCTGCTCGTCCAGGACGGATCACCCATCCTGGGTGATGCGCGCCACGAGGAGCTCTTCACGGGAAGGGGAGTCGCGTACACCACGGTTTCGGTGCGCGGACGGAAAATGCTGGTCAAGGGGGATCCCGCCGGCCTCATGGAGCGGGTGCGCAAGGCCGTCGGCTTCCGCAAGGTCCTTGACTTCATGCCGCTTGACATCTAGCTTTCACGGAGGAGCGGACGGGTAGTGTCTCCCAAGGCTGTTCAATACAGAGCCAACTCGATCATCTACTTCAAGGGCGACCAGAGTGAGAGGATTTTCCTCCTCAACTCGGGGAAGGTGAGCCTTAACTACGTCGACATCGAGACGGGGCAGGAGGTTCGGGATCTGATCAAGATGGGGGAGTTCTTCGGCGTGAAGTCCGCCCTGGGACGATACATCCGCGAAGAAACAGCCGTCGTGCTGCAGGATGCGGCGGTGATGGTGTTTTCCGTTCCCGAGTTCGAGTCCCTCGCCTCGAAGAACACGCGCATCATCATGAAGATGCTCAAGGTGTTCTCCAACCAGCTACGGCGCATCCACCGTCAGGTCCAGAACCTGATGGTGAGCGACGAACAGGTCAATCCCGAGACGGGTTTGTACAAGATCGGCGAATACTACCTGAAGAACAAGCGTTACGGGCAGGCACTGCACGCGTACAAGCGCTACTTGGTCTACTATCCTTCGGGATCGTTCGCATCGGACGTCGCCATAAAGCTCCAGCAGGCGGAGGAGTTCCTCTCCCGCTACGGGTCGGGGAGTCCCCCCGCGTCCGCGTCCGCTCCTACGCCGAGCCCGATCCAGCCCTCCCTCTCCGCGCCTTCGCGGTCCGCCGCAAGCGCCGCGCCGGCTGCGACGTCCGATCAAGCGCAGGGCTACTACAATGCGGTGAGCCTCGTGAGTCAGGAGAAGTTCCTGGAGGCCTTCAAGGCCTTCAAGAAGATCCTGGAGGGCGGGGCGGATCCCGAATACACGGCAAAGGCCGAGTTCGAGATGGCAAAGTGCCTTTTCTACCTCAAACAGTTCGACAACTGCATCAAGTCCTTCACGGCCATCGTCCAGAAGCAGCCCAAGCACCCGGAGATGAAGGACGCCCTGTTCTTCGTCGGACGGTCGTACGAGGAGAAGGGCGACAAGGTGAAAGCGGGCGGCTTCTACAAGAAGATCATCAGCATGGGGCCCGAGGATGATCCGGTCATCCGCAAGGTGAGGAAGGCGCTGCGGACCCTCGAAGGGGAAAAGGTATGAGCCCTGCTGCCGGTCCGGATCTCTCCATGTTCAACCGGTTCTCCACCACGTTCCGCAAGGGAGACCTGATCTTCTGCGAGTACGAGCCGGGCGACACCTTCTACCTCATCCAGGCCGGAAGGGTTCAGATCGTCCGCATCATCGGGGACCTGGAAAAGAACATCGACATCCTCTACCCGGGGGAAGTGTTCGGGGAGATGGCGATCCTTGAGGAAGCGCCTCGCTCGGCGACAACGATCGCCCTGGACGACGTGAAAGCGCTGGAGTTCACCCGGGAGAACTTCGAAGTCCTGATGATGGGCAACCCGCAGATCGCGATGAAGCTGCTGAAGCTCTTCGTCAAGCGCATTTACGATCAGAAACGCAGGTTCATGATCCTCACCCTGGATGATATCGAAGCCAAGGTTGCCGACGTGTTCCTCATGCTCGCGGAGAACCAGGCCATTGACACCTCGGCCGTGGATACCATCGATTTCAAAACCACCGTCGACGACATGTCGCACTGGGCGGGAATCCCTCCGGGGCAGTGCCGGGAGGTGCTCAACCATTTCGTGGCGCAGAGGCGCATCGAGCTCCATCCCGACAGGATCGTCGTGAAGAACATCAACGACTTCGGGAGGTTCGTTAACTCCCGGAGAAAGAAACAGGAGAAATAAAAAAGCGCGCTTCAAAGCGCGCTTTTTTTCCGTCTCTGATGAGCCTATATTCCGAGGTACGCCGCCTTCACCTGCGGGTTCGCCGCGATTTCGTGCGCCGGGCCTGATAGCACGATCCGCCCCGTTTCCAGCACGTACGCCCTGCTTGCAATGGAGAGGGCCATCTGCGCATTCTGCTCGACCAGCAGGATGCTCGTGCCCTGCTTGTTGATTTCAACGATGATGTTGAAGATCTCCTCCACGAGGATCGGTGACAACCCCATCGAAGGCTCGTCGAGCAGGAGGAGGGTGGGCTTGCTCATGAGCCCCCGGGCAGTGGCGAGCATCTGCTGCTCACCGCCGGAGAGGGTGCCGCCGTACTGAGTGGCCCGCTCCTTGAGCCGTGGGAAGCTCTTGTAGGCGCGTTCCAGGGTCTGCTGGATCTCGGCCTGATCCGATCGTGTGTAGGCCCCCATCATGAGGTTCTCCCGCACGGAGAGCGGCGCGAAGATCTTCCTGCCCTCGGGAACGTGGCTGATGCCGGCTTCGACGATCTTCTCCGCGGCCATCGATGCGAGGTCCTGGCCCTTGAAGGTGATCGATCCCGTCGTCGAACGCAGGAGGCCGGAGATGGTGCGGAGCGTGGTCGACTTCCCCGCGCCGTTGGCGCCGATGAGAGTGACGATCTCCCCTTCGTTCACATTGAAGGAAACACCCTGCAGCGCGTGGATGGCGCCGTAGTAGACGTTGAGGTTCTCAACCTGCAGCACTGCCTGCCACTCCTTTGCCGAGATACGCCTCGATGACCTGCTGATTGCTCTGAATGTCCTTGGGCGTACCGCGCGCGATCACTTCTCCGAAGTCCATGACGGTGATCCGCTCGCAGATGCTCATGACGACCCTCATCTGGTGCTCGATCAGGAGGATGGTGAGCTTGAACCGGTCCCTGATGAAATGGATGAGCTCCATGAGCTCGAGGATCTCCTTCGGGTTCATGCCCGCGGCGGGCTCGTCCAGGAGGAGGAGCCTCGGCTTGCAGGCAAGAGCGCGGGCTATCTCCACGCGACGCTGGGCGCCATAGGGGAGGTTCTTCGCGGTTTCGTCGGCGATGTCCTCCAGCTTGAAGATGGAGAGGAACTCGAGCGCTTTTTCCGTGAGCTCCTTCTCCTTCTGGAGGAAGTTCTTCGTACGGAGCAGGCTGTCGGCGAGGTTGTAGCCCGCGTGCGCATGATAGGCTATGCGCACGTTGTCAAGCACGGAGAGATTCGAGAACAACCGGATGTTCTGGAAGGTGCGCGCGATTCCCAGGCGTGTGATCTCGTAGGGATCCAGGCCGTCGATCCGTTCGCCCCCGAAGATGATTTCCCCGTCGGAGAGCTTGATGAGGCCCGTGATGAGGTTGAAGACCGTCGTTTTTCCGGCTCCGTTGGGGCCGATGAGCCCGCAGAGCGATCCCTGCTCCAGCGCGAGGCTGAGGGCCTTCACTGCGGTCAAGCCGCCGAAGTTCTTGGTGATCTCCCTGAGGTCGAGCAGCGGAGCGGTGGGTGTCGTGTCAGCCATGTCAGGTGCGCTCCTTCTGTTCGCCTTCAGAAGCAACGGGCTCCGCTGATGGTTTCTTCAGCCGACTAAGCAATCGGTCGGGCCTGAGGAACCCCCACTCCGTGCTCCCTAGGAGGCCGACGGGCCTGATGAGCATGAGGAGGAGAAGGGTGATCGGGTAGAGCACGAAGCGCCACGTGGGGGCATCGGTGCCCATCTGCCCGAGGAGCACCCTGAGGAACCCTTCCAGGAAGAAAATCCATCCGAACGAGGCGGCAAGGGTGCCGGTCATGCTGCCCAGCCCGCCGAACACCACGATGATCAAAGGGTTGAACCCGGCGATGAAGCTGAAGGTATTGGGGCTCAGGAATCCCATGTAGTGGGCGTACACGCCGCCGCCGATGCCGGCGACGAAGCTTCCCACGACGAAGGCGAGGACCTTCGACCGACCGACGTCTATACCCATCGCCGTTGCGGCCGTTTCATCCTCCCGTACGGACATTGTCGCGCGTCCCGTGCTCGATCGCATGAAGTTGCGCACGAGGACGATCACCAGGACGAGGAAGATGAACGCCGCCGCCCACGAGGTGAGCTTGGGGATGCCGATCATTCCACGGCCCCCCTTCATCTCGGGGAAGGGAAGGATGGTGTCGGAGTTGATGAGCATGGTCTGCACGATGATGGCGAAGCCCAGGGTGGCGATGCCGAAGTAGTCGCTTCCCAGCGTGAGGACCGGCAGACCGAAGAGGAAGCTGACGATGGCAGCGAATGCCCCGGCGATGATCACCGAGAGGAAGAAGACCACCTGTGTCGCAACGGGGCCGGCAAGCGGCCCGGGAGAGGCGGTGGTGCCGAAGCCCGGCGCAAGGAGCGGGGTGATCTCCCTGCCGAGGAAGACTGCAACGAAGCCCACCGCCACGATGGCGATGAGGTAGAAAGTGAAAGCGGAGAGCACGGGAATGCCGCGTTTCAGGCGCAGGAGGCGCCCCACGCCGAGGATCGCCAGCGCGCCGAGGATGACCCCGATACCTGCAACGACGAGGCCGCTTGCGTCCCCGTTCGTCCATCGGTAGGTGATGTCAGCGGCGCAATACGCGCCCAGGCCGTAGAATCCCCACTGCGCCAGGCTGAACTGCCCGTTGAAACCGTAGATGAGGTTCAGCCCCAGGCACACCATGGCCATGGTGACGGCCTGGAAAAGCAGGCCCTGGTCGAAGGCGGAGAAGACGGAGAATTCGCCGAACTGCAGGAGGATCGCAATCTGCACGACGCCGAAGGCGAGCACGAGCGTGAGCGCTTTCTGCCAGATTGGCTTGCGGTTCAAGCCCCATAAGAGGCCGTAGATCCAGGCGATCAGGGCCGCCATCTTGACGATGGTCGTGAAAAGATAGCNNTTTCGCCGGCTGGTTCGCCGAAGATGCCCGTCGGCTTGACCAGCAGCACGATGATGAGGATGGAGAAGGCCACGGCATCGCGCATCGGGGTGGAGATGTAGCTCATCGTGAGGGATTCCGCCTGACCCATGATGAGGGCCCCGACGAACGCGCCGGGGAGGCTGCCGATGCCGCCGAGAACGGCTGCTACGAACGCCTTGAGGCCGGGGAGGATGCCGAGCTGCGTCCAGATGGAGGCGTAGGCGATGGCGTAGAGCACGCCGCCGAGGCCGGCGAAACCCGCGCCCACCGCGAAGGTGAAGGAGATCACCCTGTCGACGTTGATCCCCATGAGACGGGCCGTCGGCTTGTCGAAGGATGCCGCACGCATGGCCACGCCGATCTTCGTGCGCCGCACGAGGAACTGAAGGAAGAGCTGGACGAGAACCGATGCCACCAGGATGATGAGGAATATGTTGGAGAAGGTGATCGTATTATCCGGGATCGCCTGCCCTGCCACAATGGGATGGATACCGTTCTGGATGTACCAGGAGGTCGTCTCGAACGGGCTCTTGTAGGGGATGAAGCGCGGAGAGTAGACGAACTGGAGAGCCCCGAAGAACTCGAGGAAGAACGACACGCCGATGGCCGTGATGAGCGCCGCGATCCTCGGTGCGTCGCGCAGCGGCTTGTAGGCCACCCGTTCGATCGTCATCGCAAGAAGGATGCACACGAGCATCGAGAGCAGAATGACGGTGGCGGAACCGATCACCACGGACACCCCGGGGTTGATCGACGGAAAGAGAGCCTGCGGCCACTTGTGGAGATTGAACTGGCTGACGGCGTAGAAGCTCGTGAAAGCGCCCACCATGAAAACATCGCCATGGGCGAAGTTGATGAGCTTCACGATGCCGTACACCATCGTGTACCCGAGGGCGATCAGCGCGTAGACCATCCCGAGCTTCAGACCGTCCAGGACGTTCTGGATGAAGACGATCGGGTTCTTCACCAGATTGCTGATGAGGATGTACGCAGTGCCGACCGCGAGGAGGAGGAGAAATCCGTTTCCAACCCAGGCGAGGGGCGGGCGGTTTCTCTTGTGTAGGCTGCCTACGGCAGCCGGAAGAGTGCTTTTCTCAGGCATGTGTCTCCGCTCTCTCTTTTCGTGAGAAGAGGCGGGCAGCCTGGGGCTGCCCGCCATGAATCTGGCTCAGAACGTCAGGGCGAGACGAAAGAATCGAAAACGACCTTTCCGCCCTTGACATGCAGGATGACCGCGCCCTTCACGGGGTTGTGCTGGGCGTCGTAGGTGATCTTGCCGGAAACTGCGTTGTACGTGATCCCCTCCATGGCGGTCTTCACCTTGTCGGTGTTGTCCGCGGCCGCGTTCTTGATCGCGGTGATGAGGAGGTTGGCTGCGTCGTAGGCGAGAGCGGCAAGGGCGTCGGGAACCTTGGGGTTGCCCTTGTCGTCCTTGTACGCCGTGCCGTAGGCCTTCAGGAAGTTCTGGACCTCCGCCCTCTGGTCATCGGGGGAGTAGTGATTGGTGTAGTAGCCGCCCTCGGCTGCCTTGCCGTCGAGGTCAGCGGAATCCCATCCATCGCCGCCCATGAACGGGGCGATGATGCCCTTTTCCTTGGCCTGCTTGGTGGCGAGGTTGACGACGTTGTAGTAGTCGGGGAGATAGACGACGTCGGGCTTCGCGCTCTTCACCTTGGCGAGGATGGCGGAGAAGTCCGTGTCGGTCTTTCCCGCATAGCTTTCCTTGCCGACGATCGTGCCGCCGCCCTGGGTGAATGTCGCCTCGAACGCCTCGGCGAGACCCTTCACGTAGTCGTTGCTCTGGTCGTACATGACGAAGGCCTTCTTGGCCTTGAGGTTGCCGAGCGCGAATGTGGCGCCGACCTTGCCCTGGAACGGATCGATGAAGCACGCCCTGAAGATGTAGGGCTTCACGTTGCCGTTCTTGTCCACCGTCACGTTGGTGTTGGTGGACGTGGGGCTGATCTGGATCACCTTGGCCGCGTTGGCGATCTCCGATACGGGGATGGACGCGCTGGAGCACACTTCACCGATGATGTAGTGCACCTTGTCCTGGTTGATGACCTTGTTCGCCGCGTTGACCGCGGGGTCGGGGGAGCACTGGCTGTCCTCGACGATCGGAACGATCTTCATTCCGAGGACGCCGCCCTTGGCATTCCACTCGTTGATGGCGAGAAGTGCGCCATCACGCGTGGAGACTCCGAAAGTAGGCACTCCGCCGGACAACGGCGCGAGAATAGCCACCTTCAGTTCCTTGGGCGCCTGCTGACAGCCGATAATGGCGACCATCAGGACGAGTGCAAGAGCAGTGAGTGACAGGAAACGCCTCATTCCTAACCTCCTTCAAGATATATGAAAAATGCTCTTAGAACCGCATTGAGAGACTTGTTGAGTGGATCACTATTCCGCCGTCTTCACCCCCTCTGACGGCCCGGCATCATGCGCTGCGCGGGCACCCATTTCCGACCGTATATACTTGGAAGGCTATACAGGTCATGAATAAAATGTCAATAGTTTTGGTGCCGCCAAAGCGGTCCACCTCAGGCCGCGACCACGATTCTGCGGACTTCGGGAAGCTCGCAGTACCAGATTTCGAATGCTGAGAGGAGCATGGTGACGACCCCGATGACGAAGTAGGCAGTGTTGAAAACCTGAGTCCCTCCGTGGTTCACCGTGGTATGCGGGAGGAGCATCATCAGTCTGCTGATGATGTTCGCACCCTGCGCGAAGGCGGCCAGATGCCAGGGCCATGACGTCCTGCTCTTGCGGAAGAGTATTTGCACGAGGGAGACGATCACCAGGCACGTGAGAAGAACCGGCAGCCACCATTCCTGCGTCGAGAGTTTCCATGAAGAAAGGGGGAAAACCAGAAGGGGAACAACCTGAAAGCACAGTATCACGGGGACGATGCCCCTGGCGCTCAGAGCTTTCCGTACCATGGGCGTTACCCTACCATGTATATCCATGCATTGTCGAGCAGTTTTTCTCTAAAAATGCCATTACTCTGTTGAGCCAAGACTGGGACTCGAACCCAGGACCTGCGCATTACGAATGCGCTGCTCTACCAGCTGAGCTATCTTGGCGATTTCCTTATGGGGAAAAAACTTGCCCATCTGCGCAAGGTTCCTCCCTTTCGGGGAAACTCGAAGGATTTTCTACCACACGCCCCCCCGGGTGTCAACAGCAATGCCCTGGGTGAGTGTCGGAGCTCCGGGGTGTCAAGGCGCGCGCGGCGGCGCGGGCCCCGTTCTTCGTCCTCCTTCCTCATCAAGGAAGCCGGGCTGCGTCCGATAATGAGACTGGGAGAGAAGGAGGCACTCGTGGTTCGTGGGCTTTATACGGCCGCCAGCGGGATGAACGTCCAGCAGAACAGGCTGGACGAGATTTCCAACAACCTGGCGAACGTCGATCTCAACGGGTACAAGAAGGACACGGCGATCCAGAAGGCGTTCCCGGAGATGCTCATCCGCCGCATGAACGACAACGGGGTGTACACCTTCCCGTTCGGTTCCGTGGACACGGCGCCGCTCGTGGGCACCATCGGGACCGGCGTGGAGACCAACGAGGTCTACACGAACTTCGAGCAGGGTGCGCTCAAGCCGACGGAGAACGACTTCGACGTCGCGCTGGAGGGCAACGGTTTCATGACCGTGCAGACCCCGCAGGGGGAGCGGCTCACGCGCAACGGCGCGTTCCTCGTGAACAGCGACGGCTATCTCGTCACGAAATCGGGCGACTTCGTGCTGGGGGAGAACGGGCCCATCAAGCTGAAGAAGAACAATTTCGTCATCGACGAGGACGGGACCGTCTGGCAGAACTCGACCTTCGCCGCGGACGACAAGCGCCTCGTCTCGCAGTCGGAGAACGAGTGGCAGAACATCGAAAAGGTGGATCGGCTGCGGATCGTCGACGTCACGCGCAAGCGCTACCTGCAGAAGCAGGGCAACTCGTACTGGCGGACGACCGAAGAATCGGGACCGGCCACGGTAGTGGCCGACGCCCGACCCAAGGTGCGCCAGGGCTACCTCGAGGGGGCGAACGTGAACGCCGTGCAGGAAATGGTCGAGATGATCGAGGTGAATCGCGCGTACGACGCGAACCAGAAGACCATACAGACCGAAGATGCGCTGATAGGCAAACTGTGGGATGAGGTGGTGAAGGTATGATGCGATCCCTCTGGACGGCCGCGTCGGGAATGACGGGGCAGCAATTCAACATCGATACGATCTCCAACAACCTGGCCAACGTGAACACGACCGGATTCAAGGAGATGCGGGCCGACTTCGAGGACCTGCTCTACCAGACGCAGAAGCTCGCCGGCACGCCGGCTACGGAGGCGACCGTGGTGCCGACGGGCGTGCAGGTCGGCCACGGGGTGAAGCCCGCCGCGACGCAGCAGATCTTCACGCAGGGAGCGCTGCAGGCGACGGGAAACCCGGCGGATATGGCGATCGAAGGGGAGGGGTTCTTCCGCGTCGTGCAGTACGACGGAACCTACGGGTACACCCGCGACGGTGCCTTCAAGATCGACTCCAACGGCCAACTGGTGACCTCCGACGGCTACAAGCTCACCCCCGAGGTGATCCTGCCGGAAGGCTTCGTCAACGAAAGCCTCAACATCTCCCAGGACGGAAGGATCACGGTGAAGGTCGCGGGAAGCGACGACCCCGTGGAAGTGGGGCAGCTCGAGGTGTACAGGTTCGTGAACCCCGCGGGCTTGCAGGCGATCGGTCAGAACCTCCTCAAGGTCACCAACGCTTCGGGGGACGCCATAGCGGGACGGCCCGGATTCGACGGCATGGGAAAGGTGCTGCAGAAATACCTGGAGATGTCCAACGTCTCGGTCGTGAAGGAGATGGTGAACATGATCGTCGCCCAGAGGGCGTACGAGCTGAACTCCCGCGCCATCCAGACCTCCGACTCCATGCTTGCCACCGCGACGTCGTTGAAGAGGTAGGTGGTGAGCGCATGAGAAGGTCCTTGCTGGGCTCGGCGGCGCTCCTGCTCGCGCTCTTTCTCATCGGAGCCTCCGCCGGGGCGCAGGGGGTCACCCTGTACGTGAACAGGGTCGTGCTCTCACCGGCAGGCAACCTCAGCCTGGGGGACATCGTTCACGCCTCGGGTCCCGTACCCGCGGCGGCGCAGGAGCTGCTGGCGCGCAGCATCGCGGTCGTCTCCGACAAGGTCCTCTTCGTTCCCCTGTCCTCGTACATCGCAGACCTGACAACGGCCTTCGGCCAGAACGCCATCATCGTGGGATCTCGAAGCCTCGTCATCCCGAGGGACACCCCCGCAGGCGGGGAATCGTATCTCCTGGACCGTATGGCCGACTACATGCAGGCGCAGGGGCTCGTGGGTGATGCGCGGACGGAGGTGTCCCTCGTGCAGAACCTCACACGGGCCACGGCACCTCAGGATGGGACCCCTCTGTTCCAGACGCAGAAGCTTCCGCGCGGGATCACCGAGATCTCCTTCTCCCTCAGCGACTCCGCCGGCAATGCCGCTTCGGGCAAGGCCACCTTCGCGTCGGTCCCCGTCAGCGCGGTCTCCGATACCGCGATAAGATCCGGGAGCACCGTGAACGTGATCTTCCGCAAGGGCCCCATCACGATCGAGATGCCGGGCAGGGCACAGTCCTCGGCAACGGCGGGACAGACGGTGAGCGTCTACGTCGCCGACAGCCAGAAGAGCTTCGTCGGGCAGGTGATCGATGGGAAGGCGGTGCAGGTTGAGCTTCCGTAAGGCCGCGGCCCTTCTCCTCTTTTCGATTGCCGCCGTGGCGGCGTGTGCAGCGCCGGCGGTGCGCATCAAGGACATCGCGACGGTACGCGGGCTTCGCGGCAACCAGATCCTCGGGCTCGGTCTCGTCACGGGCCTCAACGGGAAGGGGGATTCCTCCTCCTCGCCACTGCTGCGTTCCTCGCTGTCCTCCCTCGTGTCGAGCTTCGGCGTCTCCGTGGCTCCGAAGGACATCCTCAGCAAGAACGCCGCGGTGGTCATGGTGAGCGCCGAGCTGCCGCCTTTCGCAAGGGTCGGGGACCGCATCGACGTCACGGTGTCCAGCATCGGTGATGCACGGGATCTCGATGGCGGGATCCTCCTGCAGTCGAACCTCCAGGCGGCGAACGGACAGGCGTACGCCGTAGCGCAGGGCAGGGTGATGACGACCCAGGATTCCGCCGGCGCGAAGACCGTCGGTGCCATCAGCCAGGGGGCGATCGTCGAGCAGGAGGTCGTGTCCCAATACCTCGCCAACAATGTCGTCTCCATCGTCCTGCGCAACCCCGACTTCGTCACGGCGAACGCGGTGCAGAAGGCCATACTGGCGGCTTTCGCAGGAATCACCGTGACCACCCGCGGNNTGCTGATCGACGTGCAGCTGCCGGATGCCAACCGTGCGGACCCTGTCGCTTTCGTTGCACAGCTCGAAGCGCTCACCGTGACCCCCGATTCGGACGGGCGGGTCGTCATCAACGCCGCCAACGGGGTGATCGTCATGGGGGAGAAGGTGCGCATCGGAAAGGTTGCAGTGTCCTACAGGACGGCGAAGGTGAGCGTCGGAGGCGGGTCCGGATCGGGAGCCGCCTCGACTCCCGACATCTTCGTTCTCGGCGACACGACGACTGTCGACGACTTCGTTTCAGCACTGAAGGCCGTGGGAATGAAGGCCGATGTCATCATCGGCGTCCTGCAGGCTGTCGAAAGGGCGGGAGCCCTCTTCGGCAACCTCGTGATCATGTAGGGAAAGTGGAAAGCAGGAGGATGACGCGATGCAGGTAACCAATATTCACACTGACACACCCTATCCCGTCCGCCCCTCCGTCGGTTCCCGTCAATCGGTGGACAAGAACAGCGAGCTGTACAAGGCGTCAGAAGATTTCGAGGCGATCTTCATCAAGCAGATGTTGGACGTCATGCGCAAGACCATTCACAAGGAGGACGACCTCCTCAACGGCGGCATGAGCCAGGACATCTACGATGATATGCTGTACGATCAATACGCGAAGAAGATGGCATCGACGGCCCAGTTCGGCCTGGCTGATATGATTTATAAGCAGATGTCATCCAAATTATAGTTACGGAGTGTATTCGAAATCATACGTTTTCCCGAGGATCAGTCTTTACAGATGAGGCTGTTGTATAAAGTGTTGCAATACAATAAAATGGGATAAACCGTACAAAAAACTTTCTTGGCATGTAACTTGCAAGAAAACGTACGGGAGCAGCGGGATGAACAGGAAGCGAGAGATCGCAGTCTCTACCGACGATAGCCTCAAATCCTATTTCAACCAGATCAAACGGGCGAAGCTCCTGACATTCGAAGAGGAGCTCGAGCTTTCTCGCAGGATCCAGGCCGGGGACGAAAAGGCTCGAACGATGCTCATCGAGTGCNNAGGGCAACATCGGATTGATGAAAGGCGTGCAACGCTTCGATCCCGGCAAGGGAGCGAAGCTTTCGAGCTATGCCTCCTGGTGGATCAAGCAGGCCATCGTGCGCTCGCTCTCCAACAAGAGGAGGATGATCAGGCTCCCCCACCGTCAGGAGGAGAAGCTGCGCAAGATCAACAAGATCTACAACAACCTCTCCCAGGTCCTCATGCGGGAGCCGACGCTCGTGGAGATTGCACAGGAGATCGGCCTCCAGGAGGAGGAGGTCGCCGCGATCATCAATTCATCCAGCTCCGTCGCGTCGCTCGATTCACCGCTGTCCGCGGATTCGGGGAGCCTTCACGACGTCGTGGAGGACACCTCTTTCGACCCCGGAACGCAGCTGACGCGAAAGACGCTCCGGGAGGACACGCTGCGATTCCTCGACGGCCTGCAGGAAAAGGAGAGGCAGATCCTCCTCTACAGGTTCGCTTTCGTGAGCGGAAAACGCTATACACTGAAAAAGATCGGGGACGAGCTCGGCATCTCCCCGGAAACCGTGCGGCAGATCGAGCTGCGCGCGCTCAAGAAACTCCGCGGCTTCTCCGATGACCTGAAGGAGTATGTCTACAACTGAAGCATCGGACTAGCCCATGCCGCGCCGTGCATCGCCCCGTCACTATCCGCAGGCCCGGCTCATCGCGCTCTTCCTCTTCCTGGCAACCGCGGCAGTGGTTGCGCTCCTCGTAGCCTGCCCGCCGTCACGGGCCCCCGCGGCACCAACCCCCGAAACGCCTCCGACGACCGTCACCCCTCCGGCGGCGATTCCCCCGGCAAGGACCGCTCCTCCCCCGTCAGGGCGGGCCGCCGAGGCCCCCCCCGAGCATCCCCGGCCTGAGCGGGAGACGATGGTCTCGATGATCATCGACGATGCCGGCTACAATCTGGACGAGTTGCAGGCCTTTCTCGACCTTCCCCAGCCGCTGACGATCGCCGTGTTGCCCAATCTCCCCCACAGCCGTGAGGCTGCGCGGAGGGTGCTTGCGGCTGGAAAGGACCTGATCCTTCACTGCCCGATCGAGCCGATGGGCGGCGAAGACCCCGGACCGGGAGCGCTCCGAGTCGGGGAGAGCGTTGCAACCACCGAATCGCTTCTTGCCGCGGCGTTCGCCTCCGTACCGGGGGCGCGGGGGATGAACAACCACATGGGGTCCCGCGGAACGGCCGACCCCGACCTGATGCGGGCGGTGCTCGGCTATTTAAGGAAGGAAAATCTCTTCTACGTCGATAGCCGCACGACCGCTGACACGGTGGGTCCGCGCATCGCCCGTGAGCTCGGGGTGCCGTTCACGGAGCGGGACGTCTTCATCGACGACGAACCGGCCGTGGATCCGATCGGGATCGCCTTCGACAAGGGCGTGTCAGAAGCGAAAACGCGCGGGACCGCGGTGATGATCGGTCATGTACAGAACAGGGCCGTCGTCGATATACTGCGGGCACGCGACAGGGCCCTCACGAGCCTCGGCTTTCGCTGGGCACGGCTCGACGACGTGATGAGGGAACGGGAAAGGAAGCCTGCACAGTGAGGATTCTCGGCATCGAAAGCTCCTGCGACGAGTGCTCCGCCTCCGTGGTGGAGGACGGGCGGCGCATCCTGAGCAACGTCATACTCACGCAGATCGATTTCCATCGGCCCTACTACGGCGTGGTGCCCGAGATCGCATCGCGCAAGCACGTCGAGTGGATCCTCCCCGTCGTCCAGGAGGGCCTTGCCCGCGCGGAAACGGCCGCGGAAGACGTCGATGCCATCGCGGTGACCTACCGTCCGGGCCTCATAGGGTCGCTGCTCGTCGGGCTGTCCTTCGCCAAAGGCCTCGCCTGGGCCCTGGGCAAGCCGCTCATCGGCGTGGACCACATCCTCGGGCACATCTATGCGCCCCATCTGGAAAACGACATCGACTACCCGTACCTCGGCGTGCTCGTATCGGGCGGGCACACGATCATCGCGCGTGTGGAACGATGGGACAGGATCGAGGTGCTCGGCACGACCATCGACGATGCGTGCGGGGAAGCCTTCGACAAGGTGGCGAAGCATTACCAGATCGGTTTTCCCGGCGGGGTTGCCATCGACGCGCTCTCCCGTTCGGGCGATCCCCTCGCGTTCCGCTTTCCCAAGCCGTCCCTGCACAAGGGCGAAGCGTTCTATGACGTGTCCTACTCGGGATTGAAGACAGCCGTCATCCACCAGAGCGAGCAGTTCTGGAACGGAAAATCGGAGAAGAGCCTCGCAAACATCGCCGCCTCCTTTCAGAAAACGGCGATCGACATCCTCGTCGACAGGGCGCTGGCCGCCGCGGAGGATACCGGGCTCCGCCGTGTCGTTGCCGCGGGGGGGGTTGCCGCGAACAGCTACCTGCGACAGCGGATGGCGGCGGAGAAGGGGCTCGAGGTGTTCTTTCCATCCCTGAAGCTCTGCACTGACAACGCAGCCATGGTGGCGGGCGTCGGTTATCACGCTTTCCTGGACGGCAAAGTCTCCGATTTTTCTCTGAACGCCGAAGCGCGAGTGCCAATGTTCAAACGGACCTACCCATAACCTCCTCCGTTACGCCGATTTTTCAATTTGACAAGGCATACACTGGATATTAGACTTCTGGTCAGGAGAAGTGAATGTACAGCGTGCTCATTCTCTGGGCTCCCGATACCTTCGAGAATAGAAGGATCGTGGACGCGGTGACGCGGGCGTTCGAAGCAGCCAAGCTCGCGCCGCTCGTCAAAAAGGCGGGGGAAGCCACGATTGTCGACGTCAATCGCGCCGATATCGTCGTCTTTGGAGTCCAAAAAGTAGGAACGATCGACGTACCGCCCGACTATGCTGAGCTCCTGAGGATTTTCAAGGGCATTACGCTCGCCGGGAGGACCGGTGGCTTCTTTTCCATGGGATCGGAGAAATCGACCACCCGGTTCCGCAAGGTGCTGAAGGATACCGAGATCGCTCAGTCGGATGACGACCCGCTCTTCAGCGACCAGAAGGAAGGGACTTCCACGGAGATCGCCGACTGGGTGCGACGGCTGATGGCCAGGCACCAGGAGCTGAAGTATGTCGGAGCCTGATCCTCGAGAAGCGCAGATCGAAAAAGCCATCCGCAAAGTCCCCGATTTCCCCAAACCGGGCGTGCTTTTCTACGACATCACGGGAGTGCTGGTGAACCCCGACGCTTTTTCCGCCTGCCTCGACATGATGGATGAAACGTATGCAGCGGAGCGTCTCGACGGGGTCGCCGCCATCGAATCGCGCGGCTTTCTCTTTGCCGCTCCTTTCGCCGTGCGCCGCCACCTCCCGCTCATCCTCCTCCGTAAAAAGGGGAAGCTGCCGGGGGAGACCTACAGGATCAGCTTCACCCTGGAGTACGGAGAGGACGTGCTGGAAGTGCACCGCAGCGACATCAAGTCGGGGCAGAGGATCCTCCTCATCGACGATCTGATCGCTACAGGGGGTACTCTGAACGCCGCAGCGCAGCTCCTTGCCCTGGGCGGGGCGAAGGTCACCGGCGTTTTCGGCGTGGTGGGATTGCCCTTCCTCCACTACGGAAAAGTCCTGTCGAGCTTCCCCGTGAAGACGCTCATCCAGTACAATGGGGAGTGCGTGGAATAGAGGCACCCGCCTCAGCAGATCCTCGGCATGAGGATCCCCCGAGGGAAGTCGACCAGCCGCGTGCCGCCGACGCGCGTGGTCATGACCACGGCGCCCGGTCGGGACTTCGAAACATGCCCGACGCATCGTGCGGCGGTTCCGAGCGGGTGGACGTGTAAAGCCTCCAGTGCCGATACCTCGCGCTCTTTCGACACCACCGCGACGAATACCCCCTCGTTCGCTATTTCGAGCACGTTGAGCCCGAGGAGGTCGGCGACCGTGCGCACCTCCTCCGTGACAGGGAACGCCTCTTCCTCCACCTCGATGCCCCACGACTGGCCGTGCGCGATCTCGTTCAACACCGAGGAAACCCCGCCCCGAGTGGCATCGCGCATGAAGCGCAGGCCCTCAGCCAGAGGGAACAGCAGGCTCACCGCGGGATAGAGACATGCCATGTCGGAGCGCAGTGAATCGGCAACCGGCAACGATTCCCGCGCGGCAAGCACGGTCAGCCCGTGCGCGCCGATGGGAGCGGATACGATGACGCTGTCACCCTCACGGATCCTGTTCGGGGAGAGCTCATGGGGAAAAGCCCGAAGCCCGATGCCCGCCGTCGTCATGAAGAGCCCGCCGCCCTTGCCGCGGGGAACGACTTTCGTGTCGCCGGTGACTATCCGAACGCCCGCCCGATCGGCAGCCCGGGCGACCGATTCGGTCACCTTTCGCAGGTCTTCGATCGGCAGGCCCTCTTCGATGACGTAGGCCAGCGACAGCGCCAACGGTTGGGCGCCCATCATCGCCAGGTCGTTGACCGTGCCGTTCACCGCCAGCTCGCCGATGTCGCCGCCCGGGAATTCGAGCGGGCTCACCACGAACGTGTCGGTCGAGATGACGATCTCGGTGCCCGCGACGCTCACGACCGAGCCATCGCCGAGTTGTGCGAGCGCGTCATTCGAAAGATGACTGAGGAACCGCTCGCTCAGGAGCGTCGCGCTCATCCTTCCGCCCGAGCCGTGACCGAGCTGCACGCGATCGACCACGCTGATCGGCATCGCGCAGACGAGTCGGGCGATTTCGATGGCCGTCATGCCGTCACCCCGGCGGGCGCGGCACCGCGATGCTTGCCGATGTGATAGTAGGCGGCGCACGCGCCCTCGGACGAGACCATCAGCGCGCCGAGCGGATGTTCGGGCGTGCAGCGCGTGCCGAACGCCGCGCACAGCGGCGGCTTGAGCCGGCCCGTGAGCACGTCGCCCGCGCGGCACTCGACGGGTTCGTTCACCGTGATGCCGCCGAGCCCGAACTTGCGCTCCGCATCGTACGCCGCGAACTCCTCGCGAAGGCGCAGGCCGCTCATGGGGATCTCGCCGATGCCGCGCCACTTCCGGTCGGCGAGCTCGAACACGTCCTCGATCCGCGCGCGGGCCGGCGGCGTTCCCTCGCGCCGCACCGAGCGAACGTACTGGTTCTCCACCGCATGGCGGCCGTCCTCGAGCTGCTGCACCGCCATGAGAATGCCTTCGAGGATATCCAGGGGCTCGAAACCCGTGACGACGATCGGAATCTTGTATTGCTCGGCGAGGGGTTCGTATTCGCTCCACCCCATCACCGCGCACACGGAACCCGCGGCGAGAAATCCCTGCACGCGATTCCCGGGCGACTGCATGATGGCGCTGATCGCCGGCGGCACCGTCACGTGCGACACGAGCACGCTGAAGTTGGTGACCCCCAGCTCGCGCGCGCGCCA
>PLNO01000016.1 GCA_003141795.1 Spirochaetaceae bacterium
CCCTTGAACGTCTTCTCGGCCCCCGCCTTGGAGAGCTCCTGGTGCTTTTCGAACGCTTCGTCGAATCCCTTGCGGTCCACCGACATCGCGTTCTCTTTCGCGAGCTCCTCCGTGATCTCGATGGGAAACCCGTACGTGTCGTACAGGCGGAAGGCGACGCGGCCGGGGATGATCTTCTGGGGGTTCTTCATGAGGTTGGGCAGGAGCTTCTCGAACTCCTTTTCCCCCTTGATGAGCGTCTCGGAGAACCGCCCCTCCTCGAGGGTGAGCTCATCCGCGATGGACGTGGCACGCTGTCGCAGCTCGGGATACGCCTCCTCGTAGATCGTGACGACCTCGGCGGCGAGCTTTGCCAGGAACCCGCCCTCCAGGCCGATCTTGCGTCCGTGGCGGATGCTGCGCCTGATGAGCCTGCGCAGGATATAACCCTGGCCGAGGTTGGACGGCTTCACTCCGCGGTCGTCCCCGATGATGAAGACGGAGGATCGCAGGTGGTCGGAGATGATGCGAAACGACGTATCGATGGCCTGGTCCGCGCCGTAGGTTTTGCCTGAAATCTCCTGGAGCTTCAGGATAATGGGCCAGAAGAGCTCAGTCTCGAAGACCGTCTTTTTGCCCTGCATCATGGCGAGGGTACGCTCGACGCCCATGCCGGTGTCCACAGTCTTCTGGTCGAGAGGCGGGTAGGTGCCCTCCTGGGACTTGTTGTACTGCATGAACACGTCGTTCCATACCTCGATGTACTTGCCGCAATGGCAGCCGGGCTTGCAATCGGGCCCGCAGGCGGGAATGAGCGTGTCGATGAACATCTCCGTGTCGGGTCCGCACGGGCCCGTCTGGCCGGCGGGGCCCCACCAGTTGTCCTTGCGGCCGAGGAAGTGGATGCGCTCCTCGGGGATGCCCATCGATTTCCAGTGTCCGGCTGCCTCGTTGTCCGGCGGGACCTCGTTATCACCGGCGAACACCGTGACGGACAGACGGTCAGGGGAGAACCCCAGCCACTCTTTCGAGGTGAGGAACTCGTAGCTGAAAGCAATGGCGTCCTTCTTGAAATAGTCGCCGAGCGACCAGTTGCCCAGCATCTCGAAGAAGGTGAGATGCGCCGAATCACCGACCTCTTCTATATCGTCGGTGCGCACGCATTTCTGGACGTCGACCAGTCGCTTGCCCGCGGGATGAGGCTCGCCGAGGATATATGGCACCAGGGGGTGCATGCCCGCGGTGGTGAAGAGGACCGTGGGGTCGTTTTCCGGGATGAGGGACTTGCCGGAGATCTCCGCATGGCCCTTTCCCTTGAAAAAGTCGATGTATTTACGCCGAAGCTCGTTGCCCGTCATGCCCCCCAAGGTACGAGGAGGATGCGGGGGTTGTCAATGGCCGCGACCCAACAGGGCCGCGGCGCGCCGCTCGGGGAGCGGAACGTCGCCGTCGTCGGACGCTCCTCCTTGGCCGAAAGCCGTCAAAATGGTAGAAGTGCGCATGACAACAGCACGCCCGAAGGCGCGCGCTTCCCTGGTGATCGCCTGCTATCTCGTCATCTACCTCGTCTGGGGCTCAACGTACTTCTTCATCAGGCAATCGGTGATGACCATTCCGCCCCTGGGGGTCATGGCAGTGCGCTGGACCATCGGCGGAGCGCTTCTCATCGGTTTCGCAGCGGTACGCGGCGCGTTCCGCACCGTGCCGACGGGCAGGGAGATACTCTCGTCGATCGTCCTCGGCATCCTGCTCATCCTCGGCGGGAACGGGCTCATCACCGTGGCTGAGCGCAGGATCGACAGCTACATCGCATCGCTCCTCGCATCATCGACTCCGATCTTCGTCGCTCTCTTCGATGCCGTGCTGCTCCGCAAGAAGCTCACCCTTGCCCGGATCGTCGGTGTCGTGATCGGTTTCGCCGGTGTGGCGGTGCTCCTCTACAACGGGCAGTCGGTCCTCTCGAGCCTCACGCCCGCGGTCCTCATAGGCCTGGCCGGGGTAGTTTCATGGGCTCTGGCAACGAGCCTCGGCCACCGTTTTCCCGTGAGCGGGGACAACACGGTCAACAGCGGCCTCCAGATGCTCTTCGTCGGGCTGGTGTGTTGTGCTATCGGCCTGATCGTGGGCCCTGCTCCCTCGGTCATCGTGTCCCATATGTCGGGGGCTTCGCTGTTCGGCGTGCTGTACCTCGGGGTATTCGGCTCGCTGGCATTCAGCGCGTATACCTACCTCGTGACCGTGGAGCCGGCCGAGCGCGTGGTGAGCTACGCCCTTGTGAACCCGCTCATCGCCCTGGTGATCGGGCTGGGGTTCGGCTCCGAGTCGGCCACCCCGCTCCTGCGCTTCGGCGTCCCGCTCGCGCTCATCGGGCTTCTCTTCATGTTGTACGGCGAGAGGATCTTCGCGTGGCTGGCCACGGCGACGCGCCGCTCGCGGTGACCCCGGGCCCGCGGATGCCGCGCCCCCGTCTCCTCCGTCGGGTGCTCCTCCTCGTGGGGGTGCCCGTTCTGCTCACCACGGTCGCGCTCGTGCTCCCATGGGCGCGGCTTGACCGTTTCCTGGCGGACCCCTCGGGTGCGCGGATCGTCGACAGATCCGGAACCCTCCTCACGGTCGTCGCGTCGCGAAGCGGCGCCTTCCAGATCCAGGAAGCACCCGCCGACATCCCCGTGGCGTGCGCGGCATTCTTCGTGCAGCTCGAGGACGCCCGTTTCTACGACCACCCCGGCGTCGACCCCGTCGCCGTTGCCCGCGCGGTGGGCGACAGGGTGCTCGGCAGGGGCTCGGAGTCCGGCGCTTCCACCATAACGATGCAGCTCGCCCGGCTGGTCGCCCCGCACTCCCACGGAATCGGCGGCAAGATCAGGGAGGCGGGAAACGCATTGCGCGTCGAATCCCGGCTGACAAAGAGGCAGATCCTCACCGCCTACCTCAACACCATCCCCTTCGGGAGGAACACGCGCGGGATCGGGGCTGCCGCCTGGACCTACTTCGGCACGGACATAGGAGACCTGTCCCGGGCCGAGCTCCTCGTCATGGCCGTCATCCCGCGCAATCCGACCCTCTTCGATCCTTTCGACCACGCCCAACGGCTCATCGACGCCGCGCGCACGATCAACGCGCGAAAGCGCCTGGGTGTCGACCCGGCGGAGATCGCCCGCGCGGTCGCGGGAGCGCGCCCGGGCAGGCCTGCGGGTGCCGCGCCGCACTTCGCCCGCTATGTCGCGGGCGAGGTCCTCGCCGGCCGGCTGCGGCCCGTAGACGGGACGGTGCGCACGTCACTCGATCTCGGCCTGACCACCGCCGTCCAGAGCAGGCTCCAGTTCGTCCTGGCCCGGTACGCCGAGGCACGAGTGACGAACGCTTCGGTGGTCGTCCTCGACAACGCCACCGGCGCTGTCCTCGCGTGGGTGGGCTCACGGGATTTCAACGACGCCGCGCATTCGGGACAGATCGACGGCGTGCTCATCCGCCGTCAGAGCGCCTCGACGCTCAAGCCCTACCTCTACGGCCTGGCGATCCACAGGGGTTGGACCGCCGCAACGCTCCTTCCGGATGTTCCCCTGGTCTTCGGCACCGCCGACGAGGAGGCCTACCGCCCGGAGAACTTCGACAAGCGCAATCACGGGGTCGTTCGGCTGCGCACGGCCCTGGCCAGCTCGCTGAATGTCCCGGCGGTGTACACGCTCTCACGCCTGGGGCTGCCGGATTTCCTGGGCACGCTCCGTGAGCTGGGGTTCACGCTGCCGAACGATTCCGTCACGCGCTACGGGCTGGGCACTGCCATCGGCAATGCCGAGGTATCGCTCCTGGAGCTCGCGCACGCATTCACGGTGTTCCCGCGCGGAGGGACCGTCGCAGAGCTGACGCTGCAGGCGGGGGTCACGGGAAAGGACCGCAGGATCTTCGATCCCTTCTCCGCGTGGCTCATCTGCAACATCCTCTCGGATCCCTCGGCGCGGGTGACGGGGTTCGGCACGCGGACCTATTTCCGTACGACGTTTCCGACGATGTTCAAGTCGGGGACTT
>PLNO01000005.1 GCA_003141795.1 Spirochaetaceae bacterium
CAACGCCGTTGTTCTCCCTCAATCTTGCACCGCCTCCCACGATCGGGCGGCAAGCGTCCGGGCCCCCGTGAATCCTCTCCGCTTCTGCCGCAATCCAGCGATCCCCACCGCCCAGAAACGGGGTCCCCGAGTATGTGTGAACGACCGTGTTCCTCATGCTGCACCCCTTTCGCCCTCTCGCATTTTCCGGGCCCTCTTTTCACGCCGGAGAGCCGCCGCGTCAACCCAGGTTGACATGTCAACCGCTGTCAACCTGATGAAACGATAGTCAGGACAGGATTCCCGGNNATCTCCAATAACTCTGTTTATGTAGTAGTGAGGCAGAGGGTACGGAGTGCCCATGCCCTGAGAGAGCGCGGGTGAGGGAGGAAGGTTTGGAGTGTGAAGGATGTGAAGGATTGTCCGGAGAGTAATACATGGAAATTGCATTTAGAAAGTTTCCGATTGTCTGTTCACACCCTTCACGGACTTCGATAGGCAGCGTAACGGTACTCAAAAGGGTATCCTCTCCTGGTCCATGACCCTTGCCTCTATACCCACTACCTTGTTGCCTGCTCTCCCGTGCTCGATTGTGAACCCGCGCTCTTTCAACGCGAGTCCAAAGGACTTCTGTGTCATGGGGCGATCAATCCCCCCGGACTTTGCCCACGCCTCATAGCAGTGATACAAGTCCGAGGATGCAGACTCCCTGCCTTGTTCCACTATGCAGCCTTCGTCCAGGAAGTCCGCCAGGGAGTCTGAGGCACGCTGATACTCCTCTACAGCCTTCGCCATCGTGCTCGTGAGCCCGAGCCTACCAGCACGCCACAAGCGAAACCCTTCGATTGCCCACTGTAGAATCCCGTCCGCCTCTGCCTGGAGCTTCTCCCTCAGCGCGGGATCGCGATCATCGGCAGGGACAACGTGCAGGAACGGGAGGACGCGCATTCGGCGGAACACCGCCGTGTCTGCGCCGTTCACGATGGGCAAGAAATTGGTGTGCATGTTCACTTTGAATTGCGGCAGGAAAGTGAAGTACTCGTGATAGAGCAACCGCGCCGTGATCGGATCTTGAGACACCATGGTCTTGTACAGCGCTTCGTCCAGACGCGCCCCTTTGACCACTTCACTGAAAATGGTGTTTCGGATCGGCCGCAGTGAGGCAAGGTCATTTGTGGCCGTTCGCTCGCGCTGCTGCATGAGCGTGGTAACGGGGAGCACGCGGGAATAGCCGCCGAAAGCATGATGGATTGCACCGAAGATTGTTGACTTGCTGGTGTTGGTCGGCCCCGGCACAAAGAGAGACACCTGCTCGTCCGTGAAACCACTGAGGCAGTAGCCAACCCACTTTTGGAAAAACAGCGCGTCGTCCTGCTGCCCGTCCAGCGCTTCGGCAACGATCTTCTTGAACAGACGAGCAACCGCCTTCGGGTTGTAGTTGCCGCGTACACCAATGGTCGCCATGTCCTCGGGCCGGTGCCCCCGGAAGATGCCCGTCTCCAGCTCGTGGGTGCCATTGTTGAACACCACGATGTCAGGTCGTTGGTCGAAGCGCTCCGCGGAGGAAATGACGCGAGGATCTTTCAGGACCAAGTATTCGATTGCGCGCACACCCTGCGCGGAGAACAGCTTTGCAACGTGCCTCCCGCGGCGCTTCAACTCCTCTGGATCGTTGGGCAGCGGAAGGTTGTGGATCACACGCGCAGTGAACCTAACGCATTCAGGTAGGAGATCCTCCCGGCGCCACAGACCGGAGCCATCGCCATAGAACAGCGGGCCGCCCAGCTCGGGAACGCTGAACATCCGCCCTTCGAGCAAACGGACGAGCAAGCGGGCGGTTCCGTCTTCGTTGAAATCGAATGCACCCGCGTCTATGTCTTCGAGGACACTCCTCATGTGAACGCGGAGGCCCTCGAATAGTCGGCCCGCCTCAGTACGGCGCTCCTCCAGGATCGCCTCGGCGTCGTACAGCGCCGTCGCGGGGTTGCCCGCGTAGGGCGCCGTCCCACCGATCAGCTTATCGAGCGCATCAAACAGCGCGAGGGGATCGCCGGATGAAGCGACCTCGCAGTACTTGAGGTATGACTCCACCATCTGTTCCGGCGAGAGCTGCCGCAGGCGGGCGCGCTCCGCCCAGGATGATCCCGGAAAAGCACTGAGTGTCGGCGCAAGTCCAGAGAGAAACACTTGAATAACACCGGGGCTCTCCGCGACGGGCTCTGCGACGGCCGTGCATTCATCTATTGGCGTGAACTCAGAGGGATCAAACGAATCGTCAACGCTAACCTCTGGAGTGCCCATGCTTTCGCTCGAACCTGTGCCAGCCCCAACCACACCGCTTGTCGGTTCACTCATGACGGAAACCTATCAGGGCAGGCTGGCGCTCGCTGTAAAACGGACGGATGAAACAAGTTGACGCATGCAAGGGCATCGACTATGTTACTGATACCTTTTCTTCCTTTTTCAGATTCCATGGCGGGCGCCTCCGGTCGGGCGCCCTCTTTATCTTCAGCGACAGCCTGCCCCGTTTCCCCCAGAGGACCGCCACCGCCGAACGATTCGCGTTCGGTGTCCATTGATGCTGCCTACTGCGCGACTGCTTCTCGCGTTTGCGACGCAATGAACGCCACGAGATCGGCTTCGCTCACCCTAATGGAGCGGCCGATGCGGATCGTTCTCAAACGAATCGTTCCCTGTTCAAGCCCACGGTACAGCGTGACGCGATGTATCCCCATGCGCTCCGCCACTACTGGGATTTTATGAAGTATAGTCTTCGGGTCTCGATCTTCTGCCACCTTGCGGCCTCCCATGTAGCGCCCATACTCATGCCGTAAAGTGCATGCGTCAATAGCTTCCTTAATTTCAACTACAAACACGATAATTCGTTATGCGGCCTGTCCTTGGAAATGATCCACGGCTGGCTACGTGGGGCTATGTTCCAATAAATTCTGCTTTTGCGCTGCTATCTTGTCGAGCCTTGCGCCAGATGGAAGGCACAGGAGCAGTGAGCGTGGCATAAATCGTCGAACAAGTGTTTGTCTTTGGAATGAGATGAAAAATGAGAAGAGGCACCTTTATAGTTGAAGATAGCGGCCCGCAGCCATCGTAAGCGCAGATGCCGAAAAACACGAGCTATTATATACAGGATAATAGATTATTGCTAAAGTCCGCTCTTTAGCGCTAATCTTGATTAATAGCACCTTTAGGACTTAAAATCCTCAGCCCCGTAAGGGGTGTATGGGTTCGACCCCCGTCTCCGGCAAACATCTCTTTACAAAAACAAGTTAGCGAATTGGCGACACTCGGCTTTCGCGGGACTACCCTGACTTTCGGATATTCGTGAACCCGACAATCTTCGGGACCTGAGTGAGCTCCTCCACATCACGATTTCTTCCACGCTCCGTCTGAGTCGATGATGAGGTTGTTGTCCTCCATGAGATCGACATTGGCGGGGGGCTGCACCTTCCACACACCCCTGATGAAGTTCCTGTACGAGGAGACAACGAGGCCACCCATGAAGCTCTTCCCCGCCGCGGCGTACGAGGGCAGCTGGTCCACCCGCGAAGTGGCGATCGTCACGAGGCCGCTACCGTCGAGCGTCATGGCCCTGTACGAGCAGGGCCACCCCCTTCTCTGCTGCCTCCTTCAGGTGCTGCTCGATCCACGCGTGGGTGGTGGGTCGAATTGCACCGGAAGTCTCGGGGTATTTCAGCTTTGCGTTGTTCTCGTACTTTGCGCTGTCGAGGGCCAGAAGCCAGAGCCCCGGGGTCGGCTCCACAATGTAGCTGAGGCTCGCCGGGTCGCGGTAGAGGGGGCGGCCATAGCCAAAGTCCGCGTAGATCCGCGCGAACTCCTCAGGTGTCACCGTCGGTACGTTCTGTTTCTCTCCCGACGGGAGGAACCTCGCCGCGTCGGGGTTGTTGACGTCATGGTTGCCGGGGACGACATACGAGGAAATTCCGGCGGCCTTCAGATCGGCAAGAGAGGAGGCGAACTTCTCATGGCATTGCTTTTCGCCATCCTTGGTGAGATCTCCTGTCACGAGAACGAAGGCGGGCTTCATGAGCTTGACGTTCTGAAGTGCGACCTGGAGCGTCTCCTCGCTGTCCTTGAGAAGCTTCCTGTCCGACGCCATGTAGGCATCCCACGCCTTCCCGCTCGTCCCCAGGG
>PLNO01000297.1 GCA_003141795.1 Spirochaetaceae bacterium
CCTTCGACCGTGCGGATCCGATGAAGCCGTGGGTCTTCACCGACAACGAAAACCGATTGGAGCTCGTGCTCACACCGGTGTGCATCGAGCGCGGCAGCACGAACTACCTGATCCTCCGAACCAGCCTGCTGAAAGTGTACGGGTTTTTTACCGGGCGGGTACGCCTGGACGACGGTCGATGGATAGTGATCAGGGAGTCTGATCGGCTGTTCGGCTCCGCGGAAGCTGCGGTGAACGACTGGTAGAGCACCAGCCGCGGCGAGTCTATCCTCGTCGAACTCGACTGACTCCCGCTGGGGTGCTCGATGCAGACAAGCTCTGGTCGGGTACGTGTAGCCGCCACAGGAATGTTCCGGTTTAGCCTCCCGTACGGCCGGCTTTCCTCCGATTCAGTATCTTTATTTCACGGGCGGACCGGCGGGCGGTGTCGAAATCGACCCTCCCTGCTCGACTACCTTGTGAATGGCGGCCTTCCAATGAACAGAGGCGCGCCACGAGGGAGGACGTCGTGAAGTACCTGTGTCTGGCGTACGGGGATCAAAGCAAAATGGAGGCACTGTCCTCCACAGATATGAAGGCGATCGGCCGTGAGTGCGAGCCGCACATGAAGGAGCTCCAGGGCAGCGGCCATCTCCTCAGCGACCAGGGTCTGACCTGGGAGGTGACGAGCATCCGGCCGAAGGACGGCAAGGTCTCGGTGACCGACGGACCGTTCGTCGAGACCAAAGAGCACGTCGGCGGTGTGTTCTTCATCGAGGCGCGGGACCTGAACGAGGCCATCCGCATCGCCTCGATGCACCCCGCGGCCCACGTGGGCGAGCACCTGGGATGGGGAATCGAGGTGCGGCCGGTCGCGGTCATGGACCCGAAGTAGGCGGCGGTGGCTGAAGCCGGCGGCAGCGCGCAGCGCGTTCAGGACACGGTGGACGCAGTCTACCGTTCCGAGTCGCGCCGCGTGCTCGCGACCCTCATTCGGCTCTTGGGAGACTTCGATCTGGCCGAGGAGGCGATGCAGGAAGCGTTTGCCGCGGCTGTGCGGCAATGGCCGAGGGACGGCGTGCCGGCCAACCCGCGGGCGTGGCTCGTTTCGGCCGGGCGGTTCAAGGCGATCGATGCCATCCGCCGCCGCGCCCGCTTCGACGCGTCGGTGGCGAGGCTCGAGCAGGAGCTGGAAGCAGCCTATGGGCCTGACTCGGGAGACGCCGCCCGCGACGGCTCCGGCGTCGAAGACGATCGGCTCCGTCTCATCTTCCTCTGCTGCCATCCCGCGCTTGCCGCCGACGCCCAGGTTGCGCTGACACTTCGCGAGGTCTGCGGCCTGACGACCGAGGAGATCGCCCGCGCATTTCTCACCACCGCCTCCACCCTGGCGCAGCGCATCGTGCGCGCCAAGGCGAAGATCAGGGACGAGCGCATTCCGTACGAAGTGCCGGCGCGCGAAGAGCTCGCCGATCGGCTCGATTCCGTGCTGCGCGTGATCTACCTCGTCTTCAACGAGGGATACTCCGCCTCCTCGGGGGCTTCGGTGACGCGCTCGTCGCTCTCCGAGGAGGCCATCCGCCTGGCCCGGCTGCTCATCGAGCTCCTCCCCGAGCCCGAGGCCATCGGTCTTCTCGCGCTCATGGTCCTCCACGAATCGCGCCGCGCCGCGCGCGTCGACCCCGACGGGGAGATCGTGCTCCTGGCCGACCAGGATCGCTCACTATGGAACAGGGATCAGATCGCGGAGGGCGTGCGGCTCGTGGAGGAAGCGCTCGGATCCCGACGGTTCGGGCCGTACTCCCTGCAGGCGGCGATCGCCGCGCTGCACGCCGACGCGGCGAGCCCCGCGGCAACCGACTGGGAGCAGATCGTCGGGCTGTACGACGTGCTGGCCCGCGTGGACCCCTCGCCCGTCGTGGAGCTCAACCGTGCGGTTGCCGTGGCCATGCGCGACGGCCCTGCCGCGGGGCTCGTGCTCGTGGAGGAGATCATCGGCCGCGGTGAGCTCTCCGACTATCACCTCGCCCATGCCGTGCGCGCGGACCTGTACTGCAGACTGGGGAGGAGGGAGGAGGCCGCCGAGGCGTACGCGCGTGCTTTGTCCCTCGCCCTGCAGGAGCCCGAGAGGCGGTTTCTCATGCAGAGGCTCAAAGAACTGGAATAGAGGCGCGGCATATGTCGAATTCGGCCGCGACAATCGACTACAGGCAGGAGGTGCAGGATGCGGTTCATGGTTCTCGTCAAATCCACGCAGGAAGCCGAGGCGGGAGTCCTTCCCGACACGGCGCTCCTGGCGGAAATGGGAAAGTTCAACGAAGCGCTGGTGCATGCCGGCGTGCTGCTCGCGGGGGACGGATTGCAGGCCAGCTCGAAGGGTGCGCGCGTCAGATTTTCGGGGGGGAAGCGGGTCGTGACGGACGGACCCTTCGCGGAGACCAAGGAGCTCATCGCGGGCTACTGGATATGGAAGGTGAAGTCTCTGGCGGAGGCCGTCGAATGGGCGAAGCGCGCGCCGTTCGCCGACGGAAACGAGCTGGAGATCCGCCAGATCTTCGAGGCCGACGATTTCGGGCCGCAGCTCACACGCGAGCTGCGCGAAAACGAGGAGCGGCTGCGCACGCGGTCCGCGGAAAGGAAGTAGGAGTATGCAGTTCCTCTCCATCGTGCATGCCGATGCGGCGAGCGCCGGACCCCCGAGCTCATGAAGGCGATCCAGGACCTGAAGGGCGCGGGTGTCGGTCAGCCGGACACCGCGCCCGCTGACCTCTTCTGTCGAAAGAGACGCGTGTAGATGATCGGGATGGGGAGGAAAAGCACGCACCAGAGAAGGAGCACGAGACACCCGAAGCTGTCCGATGCACCCGTGCCGCTTTGAGACAGCCGCAATGCCGGAAAAACGAGCGTTGGCACGGCGAGAACGCCGTTGATCACACAGAAAACTTTGAGGACCTTTTCAGCCCCCCTGCCTGTCGTGGTCGGGACAAGGGCGAAGACAGACAAGCATAGGAACGTGTAGCCGAGCATGTCCAGCGCGAACGCAGGGGAGCCGGGCGTGAATCGCAGAATGCTCAGGGCGTCGGCCGACGCGGGGTAGGTGCCGAGGCGGAGGACGGAGAGCTGCAGGTAGTAGACGCTGGCGCAGAGCACGCCGTACATCGTGGCAAGAGCGAGCGCGGCCCTCGTAAAGGTGCGTCGCCCTTCGACCGCGACGCCCGGGACGCATGCGATCATCGTCACATACGACGGGGCCAAGAGAAGGCACACGATGTAGCTGACATTGTTGGCCGCGGCGGACGGAGCGATGAGGTACCAGACGAGCTCGACGGCAAAGAGCGTCACCCACACGACCACCGCGATGGCGCTCCAGTAACCGAGACGAAGCTCTTTTTCAGATTGCATGGTGTGCTCCTTTGTACAGCACGGTTGACGTGACACACATCCAGGTCTGGAGCGTTCCGATATTGATCCGCTCGACGAGACCGAAGTACGGAAGTCTCCGGGCGAAGAAGATCGCAGAAGTGCCGCCGGCGCAAAAGATGATGATGGCGCACACGATCGAGAAAACGGCAAGCCGGCGCAGGCCGGCGGCCTTCAGCAGCCCAAGACCGGTGACGAGCGGGGATCCGATGGTGAAGGGAACGATCAGGGCGGTAACGGCGATATGCATCGTGCCCAGGAAGGTGACGCTGCCGCCGGGCAGGTCCTCCGGGAAGAAGCTGTACGAAAGGGAAACGCATTGCATTGCCAGGAACAGGATCATGCCCCAGAGGGCGGTTTTCATTTTTAGCTCGTTGAACCGGAGGAGCGCTGCAACGCCGAAGACGATCGAGAACAACGAATAGACGTACAAGATGACGCTCAACACCTGGCGATCGGGCGCTCCTGATCCGGTCAAATCGCTGATGGGCTGCATCAGGTGATTGTAGCCCTGCCAGAGAAAGCCACCGATCAGGACATGGGACGCGTAGGCCAGCGCGCCTGCGGCACCGGCGAGCAACAGGAAGCGTTTCATGGAAGTATCCTCCGGGGAAGCCTGAGTATAACGGCGGAACACGAGCGTGGGAACCCTGCCCGCCAAGCGATATATTTCCTCCATGCGGAAGATCACCCCGTGTCTGTGGTTCGACGGTCAGGCCGAAGAGGCGGCACGATTCTACACGTCCCTCTTCGATCGTTCACGGATCATCAGCACCGTCGCATATCCCGAGGGTCAGCACCGGCCGAAAGGATCGATCATGACGGTCACCTTCCAGCTCGGAGGCGAGGACTTCGTTGGACTCAATGGCGGCCCGGATTTCACCTTCACGCCGGCGATCTCGTTCTCCGTAAGCTGCAGAACCGAAAAGGAGGTGAACGCGCTGTGGAAGGAACTTGCCGGAGGCGGCACGGTCTTCATGGCGCTCGGCGCCTATCCGTTCAGCAGCAGGTTCGGCTGGGTCGCTGACAGGTACGGTGTCTCCTGGCAGCTGAACCTCACGGGAGGCGCAACGACAACGATCTCTCCGTTCTTCATGTTCGCAGGAAATCAGCGAGGGAAAGCCCGGGAAGCGGTCGATTTTTATGTCTCACTGTTCGAGAGCTCCGGCATCGATCACATGGACAGTTACGGTGCGGGCGAGGAGGAGCCGGAGGGAACGGTCAGGCACGCCGGCTTCACCCTTGCAGGGCAGGATTTCATGGCTATCGACAGCGTCCGGGAGCACGCGTTCACCTTCACTCCGGCCCTCTCGCTCTACGTGAGCTGTGAGGCGCAGGAGGAGATCGATGGGCTGTGGGAAAAGCTCTCCGCTGGCGGAGAAGAGGTTCAGTGCGGCTGGGTCACCGACAGGTTCGGGGTGTCCTGGCAGATCGTGCCCTCGGTTCTCAGCGAGCTTCTCGGTGACGGCACTTCGCCGCGCGCGGGGAAGGTCATGGGGGAGCTCCTCACGATGGGAAAGCTCGATATCGCGAGGCTCGAGCAGGCCGCCGGCCGGTGATGCGGCAGGTGCGCAGCGCAGAGCACTGCGCCGCGCCCCCGCGTATTTCCTCTATTTCAGGAGTGGTTTGTAGAGCTCGGTCCGCCACTGCGCGGAGTCGGGACCGGACTCGGGCCCCAGAGCGTAGACTTCCCAGAGATCGGGGGCGGGCTTGAGGCCTTCTGCTTCGATCCACGCGGTGAGCTCACCCCATGCCTCGCCGAGTCCTTCGTAAGGGCCATGGTAGACGGTATGGCTGACTTTTGCGGCGGGCATTTTTCCCGTCATCACGCGCCCCACGGGGGTCACGGGCGTATTCACCGGCACGCAGATCTCGAAATCGAAAACCTTCGGATCCATCCTCAGATGATGGGTGAACCACGGCCCGGTGGCTGTGATGCCTTGAGCGGCAATGGCCGCCATCACCTCGGTGAGGCCCGGGCCCATGACCTTCTGGATCTCCGTGCGCGGGACGGTGAGATGGATCATCGCTGTAATCTGCGCCGGAGTCGTCGTGATCTTCGGTGTGTCGATCATGGTCTTCACCCCGCCAGCTTCCGCCCGATCCCTTCCAGGCGCTCGTACCCTTCGGTCATGCCCCGCTCCATGCCACCGGCGAGGTGACCGTTGCGCGCCTCGATGCTCGAGTGCAGCGTGAGAGTGGTCACCATCGTGCCGCCGTCCCGCGGCCCGAGCCACTGCTTCATGTGCTCCGGCGTGGTCCACGCCATAAAGAGCAGTTCGGGCGATGCCTTGATGAAACGATGCGTTATGATCACCGGCTCATTTACCGGGGCGATGACCTCGAGCTGAGAGGTGGGCATGGGGATCCTCCTTTGCCTGCAATGTCTGCAGGTAGTTTTCGAGGCCCACGTAGGTCGCCTCGAGATTCTGTCGGTAGGTCTCTATCCATTGTGACAGCTGATCGAGCCGTTCGAGCCGGAGCTGTCGGGGACGGCGCTGGGCATCCCTGCCCTGGGAAATGAGCCCCGCACGCTCCAGCACCTTCAGGTGCTTGGAAATGGCGGGCTGGCTCATGTTGAAAGGCTCGGCGAGCTCCATGACGGAGGCCGTTCCGCCGGCCAGTCGCTCGACGATCGCTCGGCGCGTCGGATCCGCGAGGGCTGCGAACACCGCGTCGAGGCTATCATCCGTCACCATATTCATAACCTAAAAGTTATATAACGAAACAGAAATGTCAAGCGAAATCGTGTGGGGACGACGCACGATTATCGAGTTGACGAATATGTATAGAAAATATACGTTTATATAGAATAAATACGAACGGAGAAAAACATGGCGCTCAGCATTCGAAACAGCGAAGCCGAAAGGCTCGCACGCGAAGTCGCACATGAGACGGGCGAAACAATCACACAGGCAATTCTCCGGTCCCTGGAGGAGCGTCTTTTGCGGCTGACCGGCAGCAGAGTCGCCGATGACCTCGCTGCGGAAATCCTCAGGATCGGGACCCGATGCGCGGAGCTTCCAGAGCTGGATACGCGCAGCGCCGACGAGATCCTCGGGTATGATGCGGACGGAGCGCCGCGCTGATGGTGCTCGACACGTCGGCCCTTCTTGCTATCCTGTTCAAGGAACCGGAAGCAGAGCGCATCGCGCAGGCTATTGCGGCCGATCCCCGCAGGCTGGCGAGCGCCTTCACCGTTCTCGAATCGGGGATCGTCGTCGAAGCGCGGAAAGGCGANNGGGTGGCAGGGAACTCGACATTCTGATGCATCGAATGGGGCTGGAGTGTGTGCCCCTTACAGCTTCGCAGGCTGAAGTGGCGCGGGACGCCTGGAGACGCTATGGAAAGGGACGTCACGCAGCGGATCTCAACATCGGGGATTGTTGTGCCTACGCACTCTCGCGCATTTCCGGCGAGAGGCTTCTCTTCAAAGGGGGCGATTTCACAAGGACAGACGTGGCCGCGGTAACCTACTGAGCGCCGTTTGCCCGGCCTGATGCATGACGACCCATCTCCCCATGACCGCCCTCTCCTGCTATGATGTTGGCTCGCGGTTTTTAGCCGCACGAAGGGGAGGTTCCGCCGTGAGCCATGAGACGATCGTCGACTGTGCCACCGTGAGCGCCCATCTCGATGACCCCGACTGGGTGCTCGTCGACTGCCGATTCGACATACAGCTCCGCGATCGCTGCGAACGGGAGTACCGCCAGGCCCACATCAGCACCGCGGTCTATGCGCACTTGGACCGGGACCTCTCGAGTCCCGTCATCGAGGGCACTACCGGGCGCCATCCGTTGCCGGACCCCTCGGCGCTCGTGCGCACTTTTTCCGCGTGGGGGATCGGTGCAAACACGCAAGTGGTCGCCTACGACGAATCGACGGGTGCGATCGCCGCGGCGCGGCTCTGGTGGCTCCTCAAGTGGGCGGGTCACGACGCGGTGGCAGTGCTCGACGGTGGTTTCAAGAAGTGGTGCGCCGAGGGGCTTTCCTATTCGACGGGGATCGAGACGAAGCAATCCCGCACCTTCACTCCCGCATTCCGGCCGCAGATGATGCTGGACGCGGACGCAGTGTCCGCTGTTCTCGACGACCCTGCCTGGGTGGTGCTCGATGCGCGATCCGCTGAACGCTATCAGGGCCTGGGAGAGACGCTGGATCCGGTGGCAGGCCATATCCGGGGCGCGGTTTCAGCGCCGTACATGGCGAACATGAACGTCGACGGCACGTTCAAGCCCGCCGCTGACCTCGCCGCGCTCTTCGATGCGGCGATGGGCAGCCATGCCGCTGACCATACCGTGCTCTACTGCGGCTCGGGCGTCACCGCAACGAACAGCGTGCTGGCCTGCGCACATGCCGGGAAAGGCATGCCCCGTCTGTACCCGGGGTCGTGGAGCGAATGGATCGTCGACCCCACGCGGTCGACAGCGAAGGGAAAATCGCCGCGCTGAAGGTGAGCGGCGGGGCCTCAGGCGCGTCCTGCAAGTCCGCCGCACCATATCTGGACGGCTCAGCGCGTGCCGTGTCACACTTCCCCCATGAGCAGTGAAGTTCGCTATCACATGATGCGCCCCGCCCAGATCCGGGCCCGGCGCGACGCCTGCCCGGTGGCCTATATCCCCATCGGGACCCTCGAATGGCACGGCCCGCACAACCCCGTGGGCGCCGATACGCTGCAAGCCGAAGGGCTTGCCATGATGTGCGCCGAGCGGGGCGGCGGTGTCGTGTTCCCTTCGCTGTACTACGGGGAGACGCGCAGCGAGTCCTTGATGGAGGCGAACGCCGAGGACCGTGAGGCCATCGCGGAGGCGATGGGATTGTCGCCCGACAACTTCCTGCCGGACCGCCAGCCCTTCAGCCCCACCGATCAGGTCCTCAACTACCAGCGCCTGCTCCTCCACATACTCGCGGAGGCGGAGACGTTGGGCTTTGCACTCGGCGTGCTCGTTGCCGGGCATTATCCGCTCATCGACCACGGGCGCGCCGCCACGCTTCTCTTCAACAAGAGGCGATACAGCAAGTACCACGGCATGCTCGCCTGGGCGTGCGTGGACTACCTCCTCGTCCGTGACAAGTACCCGGACGCAGGCGATCACGCGGCGGGGTGGGAGACGTCGCGCATGATGGCTCTCCACCCCGAGACGGTGGACCTCAGCCTCCTGCCCCCGAAGGGCGAGCCGCTCGTAGGCATCATGGTGGAGAACGTGCCGCCCCAGGATGCCACCGCGGCGTTCGGTCAGCGCACGCTGGAGGAAGCGGCCGAGGTCGTGATGAAGGAAGTGCAGCACCGCCTGGCCCATCAGGACCTCTATCGCCAGCACGGGGGAAGCCTCCAGGAGGGGCTGTGGCGGAAATAAGGCGATCGCGCGGCGTGTTCAGCTCCGCGAGGTATCGCCATCACCGCGTCGCGATCGTTGATCGGCGGCCTTCTATTCAGGTCTCCCTTGTGTCCGCTTCTCAGCGGGGGGAGCTCTTACGGAAGAGTCCGCGCATGAGAGGCGGTGCGATCAGAACCTTGCGCCTGAGGGATCGGGTCGCCGCGCTGCCGCACGAGTCTCACGCCTGAGCCACGCGGGGTCAACCGCGCCCGTCCGTTCGGCGCTCACCCCGCCGTAGCGATCGATGACGAAGGTCGTGGGATACGCCCGCACTCCCCAGGTTTCGCTCGCTTCCCCCGAGCGATCCAGTAACACCGCGAAATCCAGTCCGTGCTTCCCCACGAATGCGCGCACGGTCTCTTCCGATTGCTCCGATGTGGTCGCGTTCACTCCGAGCAGAACGGTACCGCCGGCGCCCTGGGCGCGCGCGAAGGCAGCGAGTGCGGGGAGCTCGGCCCTGCAGGGAGGGCACCATGTTGCCCAGAAGTTCACGATGACGACCTTTCCGCGAAGGGCGTCGAGGGACATCCAGGGGCCGTCGAGGGTGGGGAGGGAGAGCTCGGGAGCGGCGCGTGGTGACGGGGAAAGCGACGCGGGAGGCGCGAGGGACGCCACCTCCATTGCACCGATCCCGAGAAGACTGACACCGACAAAGATCAGCAGAGGGACGACCGCCGCACGGCGAAGCCCCTGGTGCCGAAGAATCGAAATTGCCAGGTACGCGGCACCCGCAAGTGCTCCGGCGATTACCCCGGGCAGGCCGGGTGATCCCATGAGGAGCGGCAGGGGATCCCGAAAGAGCTCAGCGGGGTTAAGAGCTGCAGGGGCGAGCTTCCATACGACAACGAAGATGACAATCGCATTGGCGAGTCGATCGGTAACCAACGAGCGCAGGCGACGATGTCGCGCGAGAGGAATCCGCGCCACCACGATCGCCGCGGCAAGGACAGCTGCTACAGCCAGCAAGCGCAGAGGAACCGTGAAGGGACCAAGGGAAAGACTGCCTGAAAGGTCCATGACCGCCGCGCCTGAAAGCCAGGTCCGCTTACAGCTTCGCGGCCAGCGAGGTCGCCCAGGTGCGGATGGCGTTCCAGTCCCTGATGTCGCTTGCCGGAATCTTTTTCATGGCAGGGATCAGCGTCATGGGGAAGCGGAGGTTGGCGGGATCGAACTTTCCTCCAAAAACCATCTCTGCAACCGGGGTGAGCCAGGGGAACTTGGCGAGCTCTCCGGTGAGCTCCTTGCGGACCTCCCGCCAGCTCTCCTCCTTGTCCTCGAACGGGCCGAGGGCGAAGACCGCCACGGGGAGCGCACCGAGGGCCGCCTTGTTCCTGTTCAGAAAGCCCAGCGCATCCTTGTGCCAGTGGAACATGTACAGTGGCGCGCCAATGATCACCGAACGGTACCCGTCGAGGGACTTCACGTCCTTCAGCAGCTTCAGGTCGACCGGGACGTTCGCGTCGCGAAGAGCCTTTGCGACCGCCTCCGCGACCTCCTTCGTTGACCCGCTCCGCGTTGCGTACCCGACGAGAATCGAATCTGACATTCCTGTCCCCCCCTTCTCGAACACCATCGACAGCACCGGATGATACCACGGCTCTCTCCGTCCGTGGGTTTACTCGCCACCCTCCGGGTGATACCGTTGCCGCATTGCGTCGGAGGCACCATGAGCACGCACGCTGAACCGATTGGTCTTCACGTCCATCACACGCTGCATCTTCTCGATGAGCTCCTGGGCAAGGACGCCGCGGGGGTCCTGTCGGTGAGGCTGTGGGAAGGGACGCGGTGGCCGGACGCGCAGCCCGCAGCCGCCACTCTCGTCCTCAACCACCCGGGTGCGCTTCGCGCGATGTTCTCAAGCGGGACGGAGCTTGCGCTCACCGAGGCGTACCTCTACGGAGACTTCGACATCGAGGGGAACGTCGAGCGCGTGTTCGACGTTGCAGACATTCTGAGCCGCCGCACCGGCGGTTGGAGGAAGAAGCTCTCCGCCCTCGGGCAGCTGCGGCAGCTGCCCGCCACGGCCCGGCATGCCACGGGCAGGCGCGGCCCTGCGCGTCTGCGCGGGGCGAAGCATTCCGTGGAGCGCGACCGTGAGGCGGTGCGCTATCACTACGACGTATCAAACGACTTCTACCGCCTGTTCCTGGATTCCCGCATGGTCTACTCCTGCGGGTACTTCGAAGACAGCGCCCGGGACCTCGACACAGCGCAGCTGGCGAAGCTCGACCTCATCTGCCGCAAGCTCCGACTGCACCCGGGGCAGCGGCTGCTGGACATCGGCTGCGGC
>PLNO01000154.1 GCA_003141795.1 Spirochaetaceae bacterium
GTGAGCTTCTGCGCCTGGCTCCACGAGCCTCCCGACTTCGTGAAGACGTAGGTGGCTCCTTGCTCATTGTTCTTGCCGTACGCACCGACGACGAGCGTAGCGCCATCGCTCGATGATGCCACGCTGGCGCCGAAGTAGTCATTCGCGGCGCCGTCGGAGGCAGTGAGCTTCTGCGCCTGGCTCCACGTCGTCCCTGAGCAGGTAAACACGTACGCCGCACCCTGCGAGGAAACTCCGCTCACCGTACTCACGCGTGCGCCGACAACGAGGGTGCTGCCATTGGACGCGAGCGCAGCGCTGGATCCGAACTGATCGCTGGCGGCGCCGTCGGATGCGGTGAGCTCCGTGAGCTGGGCCCACGAGCTCCCTGACTTGATGAATACGTAGACCGCGCCGCGCGCTGCATTGCCGCTGACTGTCTTGCCGGGCGCCCCGACGGCGAGCGTGGCACCATCGCTCGATGATGCCACGCTGGTGCCGAAGTAGTCATTCGCCGACCCATCGGAGGCAGTCAGCTTCTGCGCCTGGTTCCAGGTACTTCCCGATCTCGTGAATACATAGGCGGCTCCGCGATAGGAGAGATTCTGACACGCGCCGACGACGACCGTGCCGCCATCAGAGGTCGTGGCGACGGACAAGCCGAAGCAGTCGCTCGCGGCGCCATCGGAGGCGGTGAGCTTCTGCATCTGGGTCCACGAGTTGCCGGACCTGACGAACACGTACGCGGCGCCGCGCATCGTGTTGCCACTCACGGTCTTGCTGTAGGCGCCTGCCACGACCACGTTGCCGTCGCCCGAGCACGCCACGCTCCAGCCAAAGAGATCGCCCGCTGCCCCATCCGATGCGACGAGCCGCTGGGCTTGCACCCAGTCGCTCCCTGACTTCGTGTACACGTACGCCGCGCCCTGACCTCCGTAGCTAATCGTCTTGGCATACGCCCCGACGACGAGGACTGTGCCGTCTGCCGAGGTTGCCACACCCGAGCCGAACAGGTCGCTTGCCGCGGCGTCGGCGGATGCCAGCCGGGAGACGTGCCACTGCGCCCAGAGGGTTATGTCGGAGGTCCCCATTGTGAATGTCTGTCCCTCGGTGTATGCGACACCGCTGCCATCGGAGCTGGTGTTCCATCCGGCAAAGCCGTAGAGGGACTTCGCGAGGGTACCCGTGTTGCCCCGGACCGTCACGGACTGGTTCTGGATATATGCTGTGTTGTCCAGCGGCACGTTTCCGCTGGAGGCGCCGTTCGGCTTGTACGTGACGGCATAGGTCCGCACATAGCTCGCGGTGGCGATTGTCGAGTTCTTCATCCCTGACTTGTACGCTATGGCCTTCAACGTCGTGCTCACACTGATCGCGACCGGCGTCGCGTACAACGTCCCGTTCGTTTCCGACGGGATGGACCCGTCCGATGTGTACCGGATGGCCGCATCCGCTGTCGACGAAGAGATCGTCACGTTCTGGGCGCTGCTATAGGTTCCCTCACCCGGGGCGAACTGGGGGGTGGAGACCTGCGTGTAGTCGATCGTGATGGTTGCATCCGCTACCGACGAACTGTACATTCCCGCTTTCGCGCCGATTGCGCGTATCGTTTTCACCGTCCCACCACCGGCGACCGCGATGGGGCCGTTGTATGTCGCGCTCTCTTCGTTCGGAGTCGAGCCATCGGTCGTATAGTGGATTGTCGCCCCCGACGTGCTGCAGGAGATCACGACGTTTTGGTCACTCGAGTACGATCCCGTTGTCGGGTCGATCGCGGGAGTGGCAACCGTGCCGCTTTTCTGGTCCGCCCTCTCTGTGATGAGGGTGTCCAGCAACAATGTCGGTGAGCACGCGGCAAGGCAGGCAAGGAGCGTGACAGCCATGGCGACGACCAGCGGGGCAGAAATCCTCCGCACCCGGGTCGGAGCAGTCCTCGCCTCACAATCGACTGGCGCACTTTTATCGATGGCGTTCCTATTCTTCATGTTTTCCTCTGCCTTAAAGTCCACCGAGCATTTCCTTGGCCACATCGGCGATGTTGGTGCCCGCCGCAATTCGTACTACCCGGGCAAGGTTCTCCCTTTCGTCTGCCACGTCACCGACGCCCTGGTAGCTCAAGGCCAGAAGGAAATGGTAGAGGGGGGCGCGCTGGGCATCCTGCGGCAGCTCTCCGCCCTGCTCGGTGAGCAAGGAGATTGCCTGTTGAAACGCGGACGTGTCGATGAGAATCCTGGCCTTGAGGAGCACGTAATCCGCTGCCCACGGCTCTCCACCGGAGCACGTCACCTTTGAAATCTGCTGGAAGGAGCTCCTCACGTCGCCGCGCAGCGAATGGGCGGAGGCGAGGTAGTAGCGCACCTCAGGACGCTCCTGATCACTTGCCGCTTCGAGGGCCTCCTGGAGCTCCTGGATCGCCTCGGGATATTTCTCCAGTCTGATGAGGTCTTTGCCGCTCTGCAGATACGCCTCGGAGTCGCTAGTGACCCAGCCTGTCTGGGTGTCCTTGCTCTGGTTTGCACCGCGCGCACCGAGCGCGGCGTTTTGTGCTTTCAAGGGACCACTCACCAGCTTCGAGAACAGAGTCGATATCGCATGAGCGGCTCCCGTCGCCCCGATGCTCTTCGACGCGGACAGGAGAGCCTGGACGGAGTACGCCCCTGGCTGTGAACAGACGATGGTAAGCCCCTGGCCCGCTAGCTCCACGTAGCTCGCGTCCGCTACCCGTAGCGTTCCTTCGCGAGGGACGGAATCACCGATGGAAAGCGTGGACAGACCGGAAGCTGTCTGGAGTTGCACATGACCGTCCACGTAGGAGACGGTGAGGGTCTGGGCGTCCAGGCCCGAGACCGAAAGCAGGGCAAGAAGCATGAGTGCATACCGAGATTTCACTGATCCTCCCAGACGACATTCCTTCGTTCAGTCGCGATATCCGAGGCTCTCCCTCCCGCGGCAGAGCCCTCGCCGAGTGAGGCAAACTCTCCGGCCAGCTCGGGATCGAGCGTCTTCAGCTGGTCATATTTCTGCCGCATGTCGTCGAACATCGACAGCTGCTGGTCGGCTTTTGCGATGGCAAGGAGAACGCGGGGGTTCTTGCCGTCGATGCCAAGAGCTTGCTGGTAGTACTTCAGGGCATTTTTCCACTGGTCCTGAATGAAGTAGAGGTTCCCCAGGTTCAGGATGGCGGGAAGAAAGGGCTCCTGTTCGAGTGCGCGTCTGAACTCGACTTCCGCCTTTTCCATCTGACCATACTTGGCGTACAGGACGCCGAGCTTGTTCGTCGCCGCAACGCTACCGGTGGCCTGGATCTCCGCCTGAAGCTTCTGAATCTGCGGATACGTCGAGCTGTCGACGTACCGATTGGATTCCGCGCAGTAGGAGGCGAGAACCTGATCCATGGGAGGCGTGGCGACCTGGCCCGCCACCCCGGGAATGCCCACGGGTTGATAGACTTTCCAGGCGTCCTGGACAGGGTAGAATCCGGCCTGGCCGGTGGGGTTGCTCTCGTTCCACTCTTTTGCCCCCAGCTCCCAGGCTTTCAGGAAACCCTTGTGGCGCATGGTGACCTCTACCGGAATCCACACCTTTCCCTGGTAGGCGATGTATTCGCTTTCCGGGATCAGAGCGGAGGAGGCCTGCTCCGGGGTGAGCTTGGTGGTGAATGCGACAAAGATATGGCCGGGGACGGTGATGAATGCCGTGTCGATGCCCACGGCCTGCAGGAGCGCGCTGTACAGGATCGAGATGTCGCTGCAGTCGCCCGACTTGAACTCGAAGGTCTCCCGCGGAAACTGCAGGAAATCAACCACACCCTTCTGCTTGGACGCCTGCGTATAGGGCGTCGTGGGATTGGGGACGTAGTTCAACCCGTACAGGTCCAGGGCTTCATGGAGGGCGATTGCCGCCTGGAGGTTCTGGTTGATGGAGCGGGTTTCACTGTTCTGGATGCTGCTCGTGACGCTGCGGGAGAAGCCCAGAACCTGGGGATCCTTTGCCGTTACATAGGCTGCTGCCTTGCGGTTGTCGTCCCAGGTCATGGCGTTACGCCCGAAGAAGCTGACCGTGACGACCCTCTTCTCCTCGTGGTGCTCTCCGTTGGCATCGTAGGTGATCACCAGCTGCGCCGCGGATTTCGTCCCCTCCGTCACCGTGAGGATGGTGTCGGTGAGAAGCGCGTAGATGTCCATCTGCGCCGTGTCGCCGGGGGGGATCGTCCCGGGAAGGGTCACTTCCTTCGGCTCGTCCATGTATTGCTTGATGTTGAATTGCACGCGGACATTGGAGACGACCGCCGTGGTGCGGTTTTCGATCTCCAGCTTCCCGATGGGATGATCGTCGTAGTACTTGAAAAAAACCGGAAACGCATCGGTGAAGGTGGAGTGAAACTCCAGGTCCGTCCCGGCCGTGGATCCGCTTCCCAGGGTAATGTTCGTGCCGATGCTCACGTTGAGCCCCTGGCACAGGCCGGCGTGGTACTGGTATTCCGCTCCCGCCCCGAGACTTATCACGGGGCCGAGTGCACACCGAATGCCTGCCCCAGCCGCGATGAACGGATTCGTCGAATACACCGAGGTATCGTCGTTGTAGGTGGCATACCAGTAGCCCACCTTTCCGTACGCAAAAAAGGAGAAGATCGGTGCGACCGGGAAGCTCACCCCGCCCCCGACATTGGCGGTGGCGAGTGAAACGGTATGAACAACTGAAGTGGGGGAGTACGCGTAGTCGAGCCCCCCCTGGACAAAGAATATCGAATCAGGAAATTGATAGGAGAGGTCCAACCCCATGCCGCCGCCGACCGTGAAGTAGTCGGCGCTGTCGAGGATTGGGATAGCGAGAGACGGTGAAACCCCGAGAGAAAAGGGCAAAGGCGGTGATGCGAGCTCCTGCGTGGCCGCTTCCGAGATGCCAAGTATAAAGAGGAAGAACACCGCGGCGAGCGACTTTTTGAATTGAACATGTTTACTTGTCACATTCTTGCCTCTCCCTCAAACGGGACGTGGACTCTCGTGGGCCAGTTGCTGGTCTCCGCGACGCCGACGCGTGTCACAAAAGGACTTCGTCAGCTACGGAGCTGTTTGAGAGGAATCGTAGCGCATGCGAGCCGGCAAGTCGTCCCGTTTCGCGAATTCAGGACGTTCGGGAGGAGTTTTTCCGGAAGTCGGTGGGAGACTGGGCCGAATGCTTGAGGAAGGCTGAATTGAAGGCGGATTTCGAGTTGAAACCAACGGCGAAGGCGATATCCAGTATCGACATCTCGGGCCTCTCGGCCAACAGGCGTTTGGCTTCCTCCAGTCGTTGTTGATTGACATAGCCTCGGAAGTTCGTTCCCAGGCCGTCATTCAGGATCTGAGAGAGGTGATAGTAATGAATCCCCAGCCGCTCGCTCAGCGACTGCAGGGTGATATTCGGGTCGCGGAAACCCTTGTCGCTCTCCATCATCTCCTCGAGACGAGCGATGATCCGCGAAACGTCGGCGTCGCGCGGGGTATCGGCTGACCGCACGCGGCCCGTGCGTCGACGGATCACTCGCTGAGACTACTCGGGATACCGGTAGCTGAGAAAGAAGAAATAGGTGCTGTTCACGCCGTTGATCAGGGTCGCCAGGGCCAGGAGGCTGTCGCTGCCGAGGGCATGGCCCGCGAAGTAAACGACGAAGGTCGACAATCCAATGACGAAATAGGCGAGGACTCCTCGAAAAGCCCTTCGAAACTCCGCGTCCCCCTTCCGGTAGAGACTAATGACGATACCCGTGGAGGCTGCGACGAAGAGGAAGAAATATCCGTCGCCGACGGTGTTGAGCACATCGACGCCACGAACCGCCTGATAGTCAGGGTCCGGACCCGTCAAGGCCGGGGGGAAGACAGCGAGATACGGCCGGGCCACGATGAGGTACACCAGGACCGCCAGAGCGGGGAGGAAAGAAAGGAGGCGGAGGGTCAGTCTCCGGCCGCTCGGCCCCCCGGCCAGGCCTCGCGTGTAGTGATACATGAAGGGACCGACGAGGAAGGTCACGAACACGTCGCTGTACAGGAGCCACGGCGCCCACGCGAATCGGGTTGCCCGATAGAGACCGAAGTACAGCCAGACGTATCCGAAGCCGAGGAACAGCAGGCCGAGCCAGTAGTTGACGGCCACCTTCTTGCGCGCGGTGAGCTGCAGAGCGGCGAAGACGACCATGGCCAGGCCGATGGCGATGAAGACACAGGTGACAAGGCTTGTCATGGCCGATGTTTTTTCACGAGCGGCCTCAGGAGGCTCTCGAGGCCGTTCTCCTTGACGGATTGGATCGAGGCAAGAAGCTCCCCGAGCTCCCCTTTGGGAAAACCCGCATGAGAAAACCAGATGACGTAGGGCTCGGGCAGGTCGAGGAGAAGGCGCCCCGCGTACTTCCCGAAGGGCATCGTGGCGTTGGCGAGCTTGATGAGGTATGCGGGATCGAAGAAGGGTGTCTCTGACATCGTGTTGTTCGACCGAGTATAGAGCATATCATATGCCGGGGAGGGCGCGAATCCCGCCCGGCACCCGGCGGAGAGCAGACGGCCTACGGCGCGAGGAGAATCTCGGCGATCGCCTCGTCCACCACGAGCATGGTGACCCAGCGACCGCGCAGCGCGGCCAGGACTGCGGGGGCTTTTTTCGCCCCCGCCGCCACGCCCAGGCGGGCAGGGATGCGCCTCAGAGTGGGGCGGTCGATGCCGACAAGCCGTTCGTTCACCTCAGTCACGAGCACATCGCCCTCCGCATCGATCTGCAAACCGCATACCGTAGCCATCGCCCCCGCGGAGAGAAGGGCGGCCGACTCCTTTTTACCGAGATAGCCGGCGCGTACGAGAGAGCTGATGTCGGGCACATTGGATCCGATCCCGAAGAGGGCAATGTCCACCGAAGAGGCGTCGGTGAGCACCTGGGCAATGCCGGGCTCCTTCAGGAGAAGGCGTTTCAGCGCGGCATTCTGGACCACGATGGGCGCCTGCACGATGCGGTAGCTCCCCTGCAGCTTCTCCGCGAGCTTCTGAGCGAGGCCGAAGCCGTCGATCGTGGGATCGCCGGCGCCGAGGCCCCCGTGCAGCTGCAGGACCTCCACGCCGCGCAGAGCAAGCGGCTCCACGTGGCGCACCAGCTCGTAGAGGGTCGTGCCCCAGCTGATGCCGATGCGCAGCCCGTCGCGCAGGAGGGGCTTCAGGCGCCGGGCTGCGGCCATGCCGACGTGGGCCTTTGCCTGCGCGGGGTCGCTGCTCCCGGGCACCACCACGGCGTCAGCGAGTCCGAAGCGGCCGCGAAGGTCGCGGGCCAGACGCTCCGCGTGCGAGCTCTCATCGTTGATCCGGATTTCCACTATGCCCTGCTCTCGACAGAGCCTCAGCATGTTGGAGACGGAAGAGCGCGACACGTCGAGCCTCTCGGCGATCTCCTGCTGGGAGAGGTCTTGCTCGTAGTACATGCGGGCTACAGCGACGAGCATTTCGCGTCGCGCGGCCTCCGAGTCCCGTGCCATGCGTCCGTCTCCCTCCGGCCCCCGCCTGGGAATCAGGCGAGCAGGGACCAGCAGTTTTCGAGCAGCGCCTTCACCCGGCCGAGGAAGACCGCCGCGGGTGCGCCGTCGATGTGCCGGTGATCGTGCGTAAGGCACAGGCTCATGAGCTTGTGGTCCCCAATCGACCCGTCCGCGCCGCGTCGCAGCACCTCCTCGACGGCGCCCACTCCGAGGATGGCGCTTTCGGGCACGTTGATCAACGGCGTGAACTCGGTGATGCCGTACATGCCGAGGTTGGTGATGGTGAAGGTACCCCCGGTGCAGTCGGCGGGTACGAGGCTTCCCGCGCGGGCGCGCGCGGACAGGTCACGCAGCATCTCTGACACCTGGCGGACGCCGAGATGATCGGCTCCGCGGATCACGGGGACGATGAGACCCGCATCGAGGGCCACGGCGACGCCGACGTTCACCTCGTCCCTCAGAACGACCCTGTCCCCGTCCACCACCGAGTTCAGGAGCGGCTGTTCGCGCAGCGCGGTCGCCACGGCGCGCACCACGAAATCCGTGAAGGAGACCTTCGGTCCGCCTGTCGCGTTGATCTTCGCGCGCAGCTCGGCCAGCTCGGAGACGTCGGCGCGGGTGACCAGGGTGACCGACGGCACTGACTGGTGGCTGCGCAGCATCTTCTCCGCGATAGCCCGCCGCATGCCCGTCATGGGCAGCGCGGTCCCGGATGCGGGGAGCGTGGCGGGGGTCGCCGCTGCCGCCGCGCGGGCCTCGACGTCGGCGCGGCGGATCCTTCCGCCGCTGCCCGTGCCGTCGACGGCGGCCAAGTCGACGCCGCGCATCTCTGCCACCCGGCGGGCGAGGGGGGTCGCGCGCGGGGCGGCGGCCGAGGCGGCGGCTGCCGTCGCACCGGCGACATCGCGCGCACGCACGGCGCCCCCCGGGCCGGATCCTTTCACCGTGCCGAGTGAGAGCCCCGCCTCGGCCGCGAGTCGCCGGGCGGCAGGCGTCGCCGGAACACGTCCCGCGACCGTTTCAAGCGGCGTGCCCGTGGCAGCCGCGGGCGCTTGTCCAGTCGGGGTATCTGTGGCGGCCGCTCCGCGCGGGGAACCGGGCTCAGGTCCCGCCGGCGCTGCTTCGATCCTCTCGCCCGGCGCGCCTATCCACGCGATGGTGTTGGTTGCCTTCACCACCGTGCCGTCCCCGTGCACGATCCCGAGGAGAGTGCCTTCGTCCTCGGCCTCGAGCTCCATCGTTACCTTGTCCGTCTCGATGACGGCGATCGCCTCGCCCTTGGCAATCGTGTCGC
>PLNO01000241.1 GCA_003141795.1 Spirochaetaceae bacterium
AGCTGTTCCGCCCGCGTGTAGAGCTGCTCGAAATAGTCGGACGCGAAGAAGAGCCGCTCCCCCCACTCGAAGCCGAGCCACCGCACGTCCGCCGTGATGGCGTCCACGTACTCCTGCTCCTCCTTCTCGGGGTTGGTGTCATCGAAGCGGAAATTGCACTCTCCACCGTGTTCCGAAGCGATGCCGAAATCGAGGCAGATGGCCTTGGCGTGGCCGATGTGCAGGTAGCCGTTGGGCTCGGGGGGCCAGCGCGTCCGCACGTAGGTGAACCGTCCGTTCTTCAGGTCGCTGGCGACCGCCTCTCTGATGAAGTCTGAGGGCGCCGCAGGGGCGGGCGATGGATCGTTCAATGGTGATCTCCTTCCGCCGCGCTTCAGGGGCGCGGTTGGACAAGAGTTACCCGGCCAGGGACAGGGAGTCAAGTATACCGAGGGTTCAGCCCAGGAGCCTCCTCTGACCGGTGAGGGACTGGATATGCCCGATCTTCTGCGAGCATTCGAGACATCCGAGGTATTTTCCCGCGGGGTCGCGGAGGGCGAAGTACTGGATCAAGATCTTTTCGGGAGCGGATGCGCCCTCAAGGGTCATGTCGATCCAGAACTCGGCCGAATCCCGTGTTCCCTGCTTCATCTCCGCAATGATCATTTCCACCTTCTCCAGGCTCTTGCCGGGGTGGCATTTTCTCACGTCCCTGCCGAGCACGTTTTCCGAGCGCCTGAAAATCCGGGTCTCGTGCCGGTTCCACGCTAGCACCTTGTCATCGGCATCGACTATGGAAAACTCCACCGGAAGCGTCTCCAGGAGAGACGCGAGAACTTCCTCACTGAGCGTGCCCTTGATCATGCGGTCCTCCTCGAGCAGGCAGTGTAGCACACCGGGGTCAGGCTGCAATCATGAGTGTAGGCGATTGCTGCCATGGGTGCCCCTCCTCGTCCGCACGCCCCTTGCGGCGGACGGGCACTGCCCGGTAGAGCAGGAGGAACAGGCCGTAGACGATCGCGGTCTGTGCCACTCCGAGGAGAGCCACGGTCAAGGGGTCACGGAACAGGGAGAAGCCGACAACGCTGAGCGCCGAGCCCGCAACAAGCCCGCACCCGTCGGCCATGTCCACGCGGCGATCGAATGCGGCGCGGTTCCTCCGATAGCGCACCTCTTTCATCTTCTGCAGCAGATACACCACCGAGGAGGAAAAAACGCCGAGCACGAACATGGAGACGACGTAATAAGCCCCCACGTCAACCGCCGCGAGGACGGCGGTTCCTATTGCTGCTGCAAGCTCGACGAGCATGATGACGGGCAACGCCGCATACAACCGTTGGAATACGGCCCGGTTGCTGAACGCCGCACCGATGAGGACGGGGAACGCCGAGGCCATGAACGAGCCGAGGGCTATCACTCGCCCATCGAGTCGCGACAGGATGGCGCTGATGTAGAGAGGGTTGAGAAAGCCGGAAAAAAAGCCTGCAACGAATCCACTGATGACGAAAGCGTCAAGCAGGGAACGATTCTTCTTCATGATCCACCTCCATGTACGGGACAACCGCACAGGAGATGGGAGACATCTCCTATGCTACGATCGAGCTCCTACTCCCAGGGTCAGTCTGTTCCATTACGGCTCCTTCGTTCAGCATTCGGAGAAAGTATCCGACACAAGTGTAGCACCACACCCCTGCTTCCGGCAAGTCGACATATTCGCCATGGTGTCAGGCTCCGCCCGCGGATGAGATGAGGCCGGGAAGCTCGCTCCAGCGGGTGATCGAGGTGTATTCGCCGAGCCCGGACGGGATCGCCGTGAGCGGATTGAACGCAACGCAGAACATGCCGGCGCGCCTGCCACCGACGATGTCGTAACCCACATTGTCCCCGGCAAACCAGACCCGGGACGCATCACGGCCCAACCGGCGCAGGGCGATCTCGAAAATGATGGGGTCGGGCTTGCGCACCCCATAGTCGGCGCTGGAGATGACGAACTCGAAATAGCGACGAACCCCCAACCGCTCGAGCTCCCTCTCCAGCGTGAGGCCGACAAACGACGAATTGCTCACCACACCGAGGGGCATTCCCCGGGCCTTCAGATGTTCCAGCAGATCCCGCACTCCGTCGATGAGCCGCACCGAAAGCGCCGCGTTCCAGAACTCCCACTCGGTTTCCTCCAGGCTGAGCCTGAATCGAAGCCCGAAGGAATCGGCGATGATGCGCATGAGGGAAAACTGCGTGAACTCCAGCGCTGATTCGTCCTCCCGGGATTCAAGTGATTTCACGACCCGCGCTCCCAGATCGAGCGTCTCCTGGAGGCTTACACCGAGCGGATTGTCGCACAGCCCAAGCATTGCGGCATGGCCGCGAGTGGGCTCAAATCCCTCCGATTGGATGAGGGTCCCCCACAGATCGAAAAGAAGCGCCTCGGGTTTTCGCATGCCTGACTATACCCAGGCTCGGAGGGCATGGGAACGGCTTGTCCGCTGAGGCATCCACGACTATCATCACAGTGCATGGCTGAAACGAAGAAGAACTACCTCATCGACATGGACGGCGTGCTCGTGCGCGGAAGGAACATGGTCCCGGGAGCGAACGCTTTCATAGGCCGACTGAAGGAACTCTCACTCGAGTTCCTCATTCTGACCAACAATCCCCAGTACACGCAGAAGGACCTGTCCTACCGCCTGGGCAGCATGGGGCTCAATGTCGAGCCGCGGCGCATTTTCACCTCCGCAATGGCCACGGCGAGCTTCCTCAAGTCCCAGAAGGGAAGCGGAAAGCTCTTTGTCATCGGGGAAAGTGGTCTCACCGGGCCGCTCCACGATGCAGGGTTCATCATCACCGACATCGAGCCTTCCTACGTGGTGCTGGGCGAAACGAGCGAATACAACATCCACAACATCACCACGGCCATACGTCTCATCCAGCGGGGAGCGCGCTTCATCGCGACGAATCCCGATGCGTCGGGGCCCGGCGACGGCGGGATCGTTCCTGCATGCGGCGCGATGGCCGCCCTTATAGAAAAGGCCACCGGTGTAGCTCCCTTCTTCATCGGCAAGCCGAATCCCCTTATGATGCGCACGGCGCTGAACTACCTCGGAGTACATTCGGAAAACACGGTGATGATCGGCGACAGGATGGACACCGACATGGTGGCGGGGGTGGAAAGCGGGATGGATACGATCCTCGTCCTCAGCGGCGTCACAGGGCTGGAGGATGTCGAGCGTTACCCTTACCAGCCCACGCGGATTGCCACGTCAGTGGGGGAGATCGAAGTCTAGCCCAGCATGGCCTTCGGCCATGCTGGGCTATTTCGTCGTCCTGTGGAAAACACCGTCCCAGGCCTTGGGCGGCTCGTTCTCCCTGAAGTCCGCTATGCGCCCAAGGAACACCTCACTCGTCTCGTCCTTGTAATCCTTGACGAGGAGTGCGAAGCCCTTGGACGCCGCGTCCCATTTGCGGCCACGGTACAGCGCAAGGGAGTCCTCGAAGACCTTCCGCATCCGCTCGAGCTTCTCGTTGGTAGACTTGCTTTCATTGAGGAGCTCGAAGATGCGCACCGGCTGGGTCTTCCCCTTCACCGTCACGAGGTCGACCTCGCGGCAGATGAAGGTGTCCTTCACCTTGTCGTACACGGCGGACGTGAGCAAGGTCTTTGTTCCGTACTCCTTGTTGGTCCCCTCCAGGCGGGCAGCGAGGTTCACCGTGTCTCCGATGCTCGTGAAGTCCATGCGGTCCTTCGCGCCCATGCTCCCATGAACGACGGGTCCGGCGTTGATGCCGATTCCGATGGAGACGCTTTCACGTCCCTGTGCCTTGGCCAGCTCCTTCTCCCGCGCCATGGCTTTGCGGATCTCGATGGCCGTCTTGCAGGCGTTCTGGTTGCGGCGGGGCCCCTCGAACATGGCCATGACCTCGTCGCCGACGAACTTGTCCACGTCACCGCCGTTTTCCTGGATGATCGTTGCCTGCAGATCGAGGTAATGGTTGAGCATCTCCACGACCTTGTCAGGCGTCATCGATTCGCTGATGGACGTGAAGCCGCGGATATCGGTGAAGAGGAAGGTGAGGTCCCGCCGCTCGGTTGTCGGTACCTCCCGCTCGGAGTGCTTCAATGTCGAGGCGGAGACGTAGGGGATCACGCCTCGGATGACGGTGGCCATATGCCCCACTTCCCCTGAGAGGAGCTTGATCTCGTCGTGGGTCGTCACACGGTCCTTGTACTGCAGGAGCTCGGAGGAGAACTTCAGCTTCCCCTTGATCATGTTCTGCAGGACGTTCGCGATGGAGTTCACGCTCATGCGGAGGAAGAGGATCGGGAACACGATGTTGCGGCCGAAGAGGTAGATGAGGAAAATGGACACGTACATGAACAGCGCGGCGATCGTGAAGGTCTTCACCTGCGTACGGAAGTACGGCTCGTAGATCACGTCGCGCGCATAATCGACCATTACGTAGCCGAGGAAGGTGTTGCTCAGGGTGACGGGGGCAAGATACTCGTAGGACTTCTCCTTCGCGTTGTACCGGGCCATCACCTGCGTGAAGGGATCCACCTGCGCGGTGTGCTTCCCAATGAGTGCTCGGTCAGTGCTCGTCCAGATGAGGAACCCGCCGGCTTTCACGTCCTTGCGGTAGAAGGAAAGCGTATTGTACCGGAAGGTCGAGGCTGAGGCGGCGCTGGACTGGTTCTTCTTGGCCTCCGCGGCGAAGTAATCGTCAAGGGAGATGCGATCCTTGTCCGTGGGGTTCGCCTTGACGACGCTCGCCGTCCTGTCGGCAAGACCTTCCCCGTTGGCATTCACTGCGGCGAGGATCGTACGGCTGAAATCGTTCAGGAGCAGAAAAGCCAGAACGAGGATGATCACGAGGATCAAGGGAACGAAGGTAAGAAGGAGTTTTCGCTGGATGCCCTGACGCCCAGCGACCGCCACGGCGCCCGCGGCCTGCTGGTCGTCGGCGGTGCGGCGGAACTCCAGGTACTCCTGGAAGGTGGCGTCACGCTTGCTCAGAGCGAGGATGAGCATGACGATGAAGAATGCGTTGTACGCGATGGAAGCAGCACTCACTACGTAGGTGATGGGAGGGAAGGCCGCGAAGTAGCTCGCGTTGGAGGCAACGTGCACCAGGTGCATGATGACGAGTGCAAGAACGATGCCCGAGGAGAGGAAGTTCAGGATGACGGGGATGGCGTTTTCTGGGTCGCTGACGACGGGCAGGATATCGGCAAGGAAGACCGAGGCGATCTTCCAGAGGCAGATCACGGGCACGAGGTACACCAGCACCGTCACCAGGCCCCACAACCCGGCCTTTGCCGGCGGCGAGCCGAACAGGAGATCGGGGAGCGATCGGGGATCGAAACCGCCTAATTTCGAGCTCATGAGAGGGAGCGCGTACCAGAGAAGGATCACGACCGCATAGACGACTTCCGCAACGTGAAAACCGAGCTTCGCACGCGGGATCGATTTCATGAACCCCTCCTAGTACTGATCAAGAAGCTTCTGTTTCGATTTTGCCTTGTCCAGGTAGTCTCCCGCCTGCTCGTAGTCCACCTGCACTCCGACGACGGTCTGCAGGAGCTCGATGGCGGTCTTGAAATCCTCGTCACGGTAGGACTGGACACCCCTGTCGTAGAGATCCTTCAGCTTTCCCACGATGGTCTGCGCCCGCGTATCGAGCATCGCCTGTTTTGCATCGTCGGTGGTATCCCGGTCAAGGGTGACGAGCTTGCGATGCGCGGATACGAGGTCATTCGCCGCGATGAGCGCGTCGACGTCCTGGAGCCCGACCTCGAAGGAGACACTGGCGTCGACCTTGGTGCGCTGGTCGACCACCTTCCGCCTGAGCGCCATGGCCTCGTCCGTGCGGGAGACGACGAGCGCCGCGTTGACGCGCGTCTCCGCACCGGCGAAATCCTTCTTTATGTATAGCGCATTCGCCCAACCGAAGTTCAGCGCGTAGCTGTTCGTCCTCACGTCGTCGTCAAAGCTGTTGTCGACCTTCCTGTTCAGGTCGGCAAGCGCGGTGACCTGGGTCCGCGCGTCGGCGTAGTTGCTGGCGGCGAGCAGCTTCTGGATACCGGTGACCCGTTTGGCGACGAGCTTGGCCAGCTCCACCTTTATCGAGCTCACCTGTCCCTGCGCCGCGCCGTTGCCCGGGTCGATATCGAGCGCCTTGTTCGCGTTCTGGAACGCTTCGATGTACTGCTTCTCCCGGACGGCGTCCGTGCTCTTGCTGTCGATGCCGCTCAGAGCCGCCTTGGACTTGCCGAGATACGTGGTAACGAGGGCGTTCCTGTCCTGCGTCGTATCGGTGAGCATTTTCTTGACGTTGGGGTTTGCAGGATCGATGCGCGACGCGGTCTGCAGGGAGACGAGCATCGTGTAGTTCTCGTCGTCCGTGCGCTTGGTTTTTGTCCGCAGCTTGTCGGCGCTCTTGATGTTTGCCGCGAGCTTCTGGTTCTTGAAGTTGTCGACGAGCGTCAGGTACTGCTGCGCCTGTTGGTTGCTCGGATCGAGCCTCAGCGCCACGGTGAAGTACTCCCGCACCCGGGGGATGTCGTCGAACTGCTGCATGCGCACGAGGTGCTGGTTGTATTCGTCGATGCCCGCCGAGGTGATCGCACGCGCCTTGTCTGCATCGTCAAGGTTTTTCACCAGGAACATCGCGTCTCCCGAGACGCAGCCCATGATGATGAAGGGCACTAAAATGACGATGGGAAGTAATTTCTTCATGCCGTTGGCTCCCACTTGCCTTGAGTATAGCGTCAAATCGTGCGAGCGGACAAGCCTTTCGCGCAAAGGCGCTCAGGCCATGCCCTCGAACTTGCCCTCCCTGTCGGCGGTGATATACCCCATGCAGAACTGGTCCTTTCCCGTCAGCGCCTCCGCCACGAGAATGTTGGCCATCATGCGCGGATCCAGCGGGTCGATGATCGCCGAATCCATCCCCCGCGCGATCGCCATGGCGACGAAGATCTGGTTCACCAGCTTGCGCTTGGGCAGCCCGTAGGAGACGTTGGAAAGGCCGCAGGTCTTGTGCACAAGGGGGTGTGCAGCGCTGATCTTCTCCACGACGGCAAGGGCGCCCATTCCGTAGTCCCCATTGGTGCTCACCGGACGGATCAGGGGGTCCACGAAGATGTGGTCCGGGGGCACCCCGTCGTCCTCGAGACGTTTGATGAGGCCGTCGGCCACGTCCCATACCTTCGTCATGTCCTCGGTCATGCCGTTGTCGTCGAGGCTCAGGGCCACGACGCGCGCGTTGTATTTCAGAACGAAGGGGATGAGAGTCGAGTAGCGCTCCGATTCCGCGGAGATCGAGTTGAGGAAGGGCTCATTGCCTGCAACGGCAAGTCCCGCTTCCACCGCAGCGGGCCGGGGGGAATCGATGGACAACGGTGCGTCGGTGACCTGTCGGATCGCATCGATGAGCCACTGGAGCTTGCCCACCTCGTCGGTGGGAAACGCACCGGCGTTCACGTCGATCCAGTGCGCCCCCGCCTCCACTTGCCTCTTGGCGAGGCTCTGGATAGCGGCCGCGTCCTTCTCCTCGACGGCCTTGCGGATCTGTTTGCGCGTGGAATTGATGAGCTCTCCGATGATGAGCATGGAACCCCCTGTTTGACGCGATCCTCTGACAGCAATGGGATGAAGGGATGATAGGCGGGAAGCCGGCCGCGGGTCAAGCTTGGCAAGCGGCCGGCAGCATTCCTCATTTTGTACCTTCGGCGCTTGCGAAAGAGCGGCCGCACTGCCAAATGGAGCCCTTTTCTTCGGACAAAATGAGAAATGCGGATCAGTGAGACGCATACTGAGATTTCCTGAGCGGCCGGTCCCGACAGCTATCGGCGGTCTATCGCTTCGCCCCTCCGAGCCGCTCGGTCTCTTCGATGGCCCCGTTGATCTCGTTCTGGTTGGAAAGGACCTGGATTTCCACATCGACCGAGTAGGAGCTTTGGGGTGCGATGGTGGGCAGGGTGCCGTTCTTCCTCAACAGGCTTCGTGCAACGGGATTCACCGTCCCCGGCTCCACTCCCAGAGCGTACCAGCCCCGCATCATCATCTTCCATTCGGTAAGCTCGGGAAGCTCCCTCGTGTTATAGCGCAACGCGACACCCAGGGCAGTACCGTCACCGACGTCCCCGGTTGCGATCACGATGCAGGTCTTCCCGTCTTTCCCACCGGCCATTTTATGGAAGAAGACCTTCTCCCGATAGCCGGTGACGGGCGGATTGAACCGGAGGCATTCCTCCACCCCGCGGTCAGCTTCCGCATCGGCGTCCCTCGGCTTCGTGGTGACGATCGGAGCGTGGATCCGGGAGCGCTCGTTGAGCAGGGGGAACCCGAGATTGAAATGGTAAAGCATCATGAGGGGCTGCTCCTCGAATCCCCTGTTTTCAATGGTATCGTGGAGGCGGATCGTCAATGAGCCCATGCGGGTCTCGATGACACGCGTGAGGGTAAGATTCTCGCCCATGGTCTGGGCCTCCCTCATGGTGCCCCGCAGGGATATGAGATAATCATCTCCGTCCCATCCCTGGGTGATGCCGACGCTCTCCGCTGCGGAGTTTGCAATCCTGCCGTGCAAGCCCAGCTCCACGCCCTGGTCCGTGTTCGGCTGGCCGCAGTAGGTGATGCCGCATGTGGTCAAAAGACCCGCATCGAATGAGCGCAGCCATTTCTGCCCCGGCTCCTCGTAGTAAGCGGGTGAGGTGATTCCGGTTGCCGACTGATAGCCGATCGGCTTGCCGCAGTAAGTGCATTCGGGAATATCCATGCACCGACCCGGCAGAACGCTGAATGCAAGCCCGCTTCCGGTTCTGACCGCGATGCTGCGCACCCCGTCGGACTTGCCGTCGCTCAGGACCGCAGGAACCGCCCCTGCAACCTGCATTGGATCAGAGAGATACGATTGCAGCTCGCCCCGCGTCCATGCCTTTCCGAACAACCTCGTCATCGATGTACCTCCTTGCGTGTTTCATGAGAGAACGAGCGCGCTATCGCGGCTCGAATCATGTATACTTTTCCCCAGGGCGACGGTTGCTCTGGCGGCCGCCACCCGGAATAATGGCGACAAGCCTTTCGTGGAGTTGCTGATGGTAAAGCTGAAGGATGTCGCGGCCTCTGCGGGGGTTTCGACGGCGACGGTATCCCTCGTTCTCAACAACAAGCCGGGCGTGAACATCCAGACCCGGGAGAAAGTCTTCCGCGCCTCCCGCGAGCTCGGCTACACCCCCAACAGCATTGCGCAGCGACTGGCCACGCAGCGTTCGCGTACCATCGGGCTCATCGTCACCGACATCGAAAACCCCTTTTTCGCCAGCATCACGAGGTACCTGGATTCTTTCATCAAGGCCGCCGGCTACAGCCTGATCTTCGAGATCACCAACGATGACCTGGAGAGTGAAGAGCGGAGCATCCGGGATTTCATCGGCAAGATGGTGGAGGGGATCATCATCATTCCCACCCTGAGAAAGCTCAGGGAGGATTTTTCGATATTCGATCGGTTGCGGGCTCTCGGGATCCCGCAGGTCTTCCTGACCTCCTATTACCCCGGGTACGACTGCAATTGCGTGATGACCAATCTGGAAAAGGGGTCGTATCTCGTCACGAAGCATCTCATTTCCCTGGGGCATCGCGACATCGTCCTGCTCGCCCCCTTCGACACGAGGGTCGTCCCGGCTGCGCTGCGCATCGCGGGGTTCGCCAGGGCGCTGAAGGCCAGCGGGTACACGTTCAAGAACGACATGATCGTGCGATGCAGGGAGCCGAACTTCAGAAATGGCTATGAAAAGACCGCGAGCCTCATCAGAAAGAGAAAACCGGACGCGATCATGGCGATCAACGACATCCTTGCCCTGGGAGCCAAACGCGCCATCGGAGAAGCGGGTTACACCATCCCCGACGACATCGCGGTCGCCGGATTCGACGACGTCATTTTCGCCTCCATCTCCGAGCTCCCTCTGACCACCGTCAAGCAGGACGTGCCGGAGATGTGCAGGCTGGCCGTGCACGAGCTCATGACGCTGCTCGCCCTGAAGGACCCCTACAAAAAACCCTTTCACTTCCGCTCCGTGCGCCCCGAGCTGATCGTTCGCGCCTCCACGACGAACGCGGAGCGCGCGCCCTCCCGCAAAGACTAGCCCCTGTACTTCGGCAGCATCGGCACGACGTCATTGTTGATGTCCGGTCCGAAGAACTTGAGGATCTCCAGGTCCGTCGTGCCCGTGTTCACGAAGGAAACGCCCCCCGTCGCCTTCTCATACGTGACGAGGACCTCGTCCAGCTCGGAACGCCCCCCGGCAATGGAAAGCCCGTCGAGTGTCCCGGTTCCCCTCCAGACCAGGATGTTGTAGACACCCCTCTCACTGCTGACGACCCTTCCGCCGGGCCGCACGACGAGCCTCTTTCCGCTGAACTTGGTCGTGTTGTAGTAGATCCATTCCTCGGCGGCAGGCGTACCGTCGGGCAGAGCAATCGCAACCGGCGGCGTGTGATGGTGCTCGTAGAAATACGGATCGCCGTTCTGATCCCAGAGAAGCTGGTTCAATGCCGCCCTCTCCCCGAACCTCTGCCGCTCATCCAGGGGGACGTCCTTCAAGAGCAGGCTCTTGGAGACCGGCAGCCCGTCCACCACCGCCTGGAGCACTCCCATGACGTCCGACGGTTCCTGAAGCTCGATGGTGAGCGCCGTACCGGGCGCGTGGAGCAACCCCGAGGGAAGATGAAAGCCTTCCCCGGGCACGTTCAGGAAGGCGCGGGAATGCATCAGGATGAGGTCGCTGTCCCACTGCACGAGGTAGGGGAGCAGCGTGTCGTACTGCCTGTTCTGCTCCACGAGGGAGGGGTGGACACCGAAGAAGGTCTCGGGGTGGCGGCCCATGTCCACGTGCGTGGGATAGTAATACGCTTCTTCCTTCGAATTGTGCCCCAGCTTGCGGGCATCGGCCTGCACTTGATGATAGTGGAAGAAGATGCGGCTTTCGAAATCGTAGATCTTGGCAAGCCTCCCGAGGCTCTGGTGCGTCGCCGCGTAGGGTGCCCCCATGATGAGGTCCGGGCAGGCGGAAACCGCGTCGCGCAGGAGGATGTCCTCTCCGTCGATGCCGAGCTGAGACAGGCCCTCATTGGCGAACTTCACCGCATTGTCGGCTTCCGTTTCCGAGCCCAGCCACCGCTCGCAGATGAAGCCGCGCTTGCCGACGTCGTACTGCTTCTCCGTGAGCCCCAGGCGTCTGCCGGGCTTCAGGAAATCACGCGCGACCCATGCCGGTCGGAGGCGCAAAAGCCCATTGCCCTTTCCGATCTCCGCTTCGACGATCTTCCTGATCGTGGACTGCTCCATGCTCATGTCTCCTTGTCCGCGGCGCCGCGCCCGCTCAGTCGGCCCCTCGCAGATAGCTGCGGATGGCATCGATGCCCACAGCGCTGATCAGGAGGAGACCGGAAACGACGTATTGCCAGTAGGCCCCGACGCCGAAAATGTTCAGCGCATTGTTGATCACCGCGAAGAAAAGCGCGCCGGTGAAGGAGCCGAACAGGGTCCCGCTCCCCCCTTTGAGGCTCGTACCGCCCACAACGACGATCGCGATGGCGTTCAGCTCGTACCCGCTCGCCATGATCGCGTTCGCCGAGGACAGCTCCCCCGAGAGAAGAACCCCGGCGATCGCCGTGCACACCCCGACGATCATGAAGCAGACGATCTTGATCCAATCCACGGGGATGCCGACCGATCTGCTCGCCGTTTCGCTGCTGCCGATCGCCCGCAGATAGCGCCCGTACACCGTCCTGCCCAGGAAAAGGGAGCAGAGGACATACACGACGATCATGATGAGAAAGGGGATCGGGAGAAAGCCGAAGAGGCTGTCGGTGCCGAGGGCACGGAGGAGACCGCTGGAAATCCCCAGCACCTGTCCCTTGGTGACTATGAACGCCACCCCGAGGTAGACGTTCATCATTCCGAGCGTCGCTATGAAGGCGGGGATCCGCATCTTCGTGACGACGAAGCCATTGAGCAGCCCGAGGGCCACGCCCAGGAGGAGCGTCGCCAGCACCGCGACGAGCGGAGGGAGCACCGGGGAGAGCAGGGCAAGAACGATTCCCCCGAACCCGAGGATCCCGGCGACCGACAGGTCGAAGGCGCCGGTGATGATGAGGAGCGTCATGCCCGCGGCGCCGATGCCGGTGAATGATGCTTGCAGGAGGATGTTGGAGTAGTTGGCCGGTCTGCGGAAGTTCGCATTGACCATGCTCAGGATCACCACCGCGACGACCAGCAGCACCTGGATATAGTAGCGCAGCACCAGGTCGGCGAAGCCCCTCTGACGGCCTTCGGGCGCATCGATCTTCCGGAGATCTGTCTTTTCTGGCGTTTTCATCACTATCTCCGCTTGAGCATGGAGCTCGCGATCAGGTCGCGGCGCAGCGTGTCCAGATACAGGGCCAGGACCAGGAGCAACCCGAGGTAGAGGTACTGGTAGAAAGCGGCGACCTTGAGGATGTTCAAGGCGCTGCTGATCGTTGCCAGCAGAAGGGACGCGATGAGCGTGCCGACCAGATTCCCCCCGCCGCCGGCCATGCTCGTGCCGCCCAGCACGCTGATGGCGATGGTCTGCAATTCGAAGCCCGTTCCGAGCGTCCCGTCCACGATGAGGAGCTGTGAGCTCAACATGACGCCGGAGATTGCCGCCGTGAGGCCGACCAGGCCGAAGACGAGGAGCGTCGTCCTGTCGATGTTGATTCCCGATGCGATTGCCGCCTTGCGGTTGCCTCCGATCGCACAGACGTGCCGGCCGAAGGGCGTATGCTTCAGGAGCAGATAGAGGAGGGCGAATACGACAAGCACGATGAGAAGCGGCACGGGAACGCCGAGGAGCTTGCCGTTGTTGATCGCCGCATAGGCCTTGTGACCGGTGATCATCACCGACTGGCCCTTCGTGACGAGGAGGGCCGCGCCGCGGATGATGCTCATCATGCCGAAGGTGGCGACAAAGGCGGGGACGCGCAGCCGCGTGATCAGGACCCCGTTCACCAGCCCGAGTGCGATCCCGACGACCAGAGCGCCGATGATCGCAACCGGCATGCTCGTCACCTGCATGAGGGCAGCGGCGGTGATGGCAGTGAAAGCCTGGACGGATCCGACGGACAGGTCGAATCCGCCCATCGCGATGGCAAAGGTCATGCCGAACCCGGTGACCGCGGTGATCGAGGCGATGATGATCGTGTTGGTGATGTTCGTGTACGTGAAGAACCCGTGGGCGACGAGGGAGGCGACGACGACGACGATGACGAGCAACGTCAGCACGCCGAGGCTCTCCGAGAACTGGAAGAAGCGCAGGGACGAGGATGCGTCTCTATTTCTGCTCATGGCCGTTCTCCTCCATGATTCCCCTGCCGATCGCCAGGGCCGTGATAGTGTCCTCCGTGATCTGCTCCTTCGCGAGTGTTCCGGTCATGCGTCCCGCACTGAATACCATGCAGCGATCGCTCACCGCGACGAGCTCGGGAACGTCGGAAGAGCTCACGAGGAAAGCGAATCCCTGCGCGACCAGCCGACGGATGAGTGCGTGGATTTCCATCTTGGTTCCCACGTCCACCCCGCGGGTGGGCTCGTTCAACAGGAGGATGCGGGACTTGCTCACCAGCGCCCGCCCGATCATGACCTTCTGCTGATTCCCCCCGCTCAGCTTCGTGATGAGCTGGCGCGGGGAGAAAGCCTTGATGTCCAGCAGATCGCGCATCTCCTGGTACTGCTTCTGCTCGTCGTCCGTGTCGATGAGGAGCTTCCCTTTGCGCTCCTTGGTGGTGGCGCTCGTGATCATGAGGTTCTCCAGCACTTCCAGATCGGGAAAGATCCCCTCCGTCTTTCGGTCCTCCGCGAGCATCGCCACTCCTGCGCGGATGGCCTCCTGGGGATTTCTCAACGCAGCAGGCCTGCCCTCGATCTTGATGTCGCCGCCGGAGCGCTGCTGCAGGCCGAAGAGGGTCCGCAACAGCTCGAAACGTCCCGATCCGATCAGACCCGCGCAGCCCAGAACCTCGCCGTAGGACAGATCGAAGGAGACGTCGCGCAGGGCGCCCGCGACGGAGAGGTCCCGCACTGAAAGGGCCGTTCGCTTTCCCGCATCCGTCGTCGCCACCACAGCGGCCTGCCGCGCGAGGCTGCGCCCGAGCATCATCGTCACGACGTCGTCCTCATGGAGTCCGGCGAGGGAACGCGTGGCTACGCGCGCGCCGTCCCGCAGGACCGTGATGCGGTCTGCAATTCGAAACACCTCGTTCAGGCGATGGGAGACGTACAGAACCGCGACCCCCTGCTTCTTGAGTGTACCGATGATCTCGAAGAGCCGGTCGACCTCTGCCGCGTTCAACGCCGCCGTGGGCTCGTCCATCATGATGACCCGGAAGTCACCCGAAAGGGCCTTTGCGATCTCGATGAGCTGTCGGTCTCCCACGTCGAGGTACTCGACGCGCTGATTCAGTCCGACATCGAGTCCCAGGACAGCAAGGGTCCGCTCCGCACGCTCGCGGATCGTTTTCCAGTCAATGAGCCCACCCGCATGCACCGGCTCGCGGCCGAGAAAGATGTTCTCCGCAACGGTCAATTGGGGCACGAGGTTGAACTCCTGCGTGATCGTGCTGATCCCGGCGCGCTTGGCGTCCATGGAGTTGTTGAAGTGAACTTCTCTTCCCTCGAGAAACACGCTCCCCGACGTGGGACGGATGAGACCGCTGATGATGTTGATGAGCGTGCTCTTCCCCGCCCCGTTCTCCCCCATCAGCGCGTGCACCTCCCCGGGAAGGAGGTCGAAGTCGACCCCGTCGAGGGCACGCACCCCGGCGAACTGCTTCTTTATCTTGACGACCTGCAAGACGGGATCCATTGGCGTTCACTCCGTGAATCGTAGTGTACTTTTCATGCGGGCGGGCAGCAATCAGGGAGGCCCGCTGCTGCCCGCTTGAGAAACTCTCGTCAGATCAGTTGTTCACGTTGGTCTTGTCGATGACCTTCACAGGGAAATACACCGACTTGGAAGCGGCATCGGAGAACTCGACGGGCTGGTTGTTCATGAGCTTCGTGGCGATCTCCACCGCCTTCTGCCCCTGCCCGTAAGGATCCTGGCGGATCGTCGCCGCGAGGTCGCCGGACTTGATGAGCTCGAGCGCCGGGGGATCACCGTTGAACCCGACGACGAACACGTCGGTGACGCCGTTCTTTCCGGCCGCCTTCAGCGCCTGGACAGCGCCTTCGGCTTCGGGATCGTTCGCGGCATAGATCGCGGCGAGGTTGGGGTTCGCCGACAGGGTGTTCTGCGTGACCTGGTAGCCGCCCTGCACCGTGTCGTTTCCGCTCAGGGTCGCGACGACCTTGAAGTCGGGATAGTTCTTCAGCTCGTCGATGAAGCCCTTGATGCGGAGGTCTCCCACCGCGGAGCCCGGATGCAGCTGGATTGCCAGCACTTCCTTGGTCCCCGGCTTGCCCTTGAGGGCCGCCACGACGTATTGCGCCGCGAGCTTGCCGCCGCCTTCATTGTCGGACAGCACGAACGCGTCATAGTCGCCCGCGACGCCGACGTCGCCGACGATGACGGGAATCTTCGCTTTGTGCGCGGCATCGATGACCGCCGGCAGCGCGGGAGGCTGGACCGGCGACACGACGAGGGCGCTGATGCCCTGGTTGATCAGGTCGATGCTTCCCGATACTTCGGCCTGCTGGCTGCTCTTCTGATCCGCGAGCACGAACCCGTAGCCGGCGCTCTTCGAGGCATCCTCGATGCCCTTCGCGTAGGCCTGCCAGTAGGGCTGCTGCATGTCGTACACGGAGTAACCGATGACGACCTTGTCCTTCTTCACGAACTGCGCGGCCGTTCCGGCCTTCCCCTGTTCCTTCGCGCCGCCTGCAAACAGCATGCCGGCGCTGAGGAGCACGAGGCCTAGGATTCCCAAGGTTTTCTTCATCTCGACCTTCCCCCTTTGAATGGATGTGATGAGTCCAGCGCATTTAAAGCGCTTTAGATCAGTAGACTATGAGTTTTTTCACCTGTCAAGACCTGAGCATGGCTTGAATTGACCCCGGCTCCGTTTGCCCCTACAATCGCCGGCATGGACAACTTCACCTTCCAGAACGCAACGCGCATCGTCTTCGGCCGTGGCGTCGAGTCCGCAGTCGGACAGGAGACGGCCCGACACGCGAAAAAGGTCCTCCTGCACTACGGAGGGGGAAGCATCAAGGCCTCGGGCCTGTACGATCGCGTCCGTGCCTCCCTTGCCGGGGCCGGTGTGGAGGTCGTCGAGCTCGGCGGGGTCAAGCCCAATCCGCGGCTGTCCCTCGTCCGTGAAGGCATCCGCATCTGCCGGGAAAAGAAGATCGGCATGATCCTCGCCGTCGGCGGGGGGAGCGTCATCGATTCAGCCAAGGCCATCGGCATCGGTGTACCGTACGCCGGTGATGTCTGGGATTTCTACACCAAGGCCGCGGCGCCGCAGGAAATGCTGCCCGTGGGCGTCGTCCTTACGATCCCCGCGGCGGGCAGCGAATCGAGCAACGGCTCGGTCATCACGAACGAGCAGGGGGACTACAAGATGGATGCCGGCGGGGAGTGCATGCGGCCCCGGTTCGCCGTCATGAATCCCGAGCTCACCTTCACTCTGCCCGCCTATCAGACCGCGAGCGGCTGCGCTGACATCATGGCGCACGTCATGGAACGCTACTTCACGCGCGTGGACGCCGTTGACTTCACCGACAGGCTCTGCGAGGCGACCCTCAAGACCATCATCGAGAACCTTCCCGTCGTGCTGGCCAAGCCCGACGACTACGACGCGCGGAGCCAGATCATGTGGGCGAGCACGGTCGCGCACAACGACCTCCTGAGCACGGGGCGCGTCGGCGACTGGGCGTCGCACAACATCGAGCACGAGCTGTCCGGCATCTACGACGTCACTCATGGTGCGGGGCTTGCGGTGATCTTTCCCGCGTGGATGAAGCACGTCTACCGCACCGACGTGAACAGGTTCGCCCGGTTCGCCGTCCGGGTCTGGGGCGTGGAGCCGCGCTTCGACTGGTCCGAGCGGACCGCGCTGGAAGGCATCGGCAGGACGAAGGCCTTCTTCCGCGACGTCGGCCTGCCGACGAGCCTCAAGGACCTGGGTATCGACGGAAAACGCCTGGCGGAAATGGCGAAGAAGGCCACCGAGCGCGGCCCGCTCGGGAACTTCACGAAACTGTCTGAAAAGGACGTGCTGTCGATCTATCAGGCCGCGCTGTAGCGCGGCCTCACCGTCTCAGCCCTGGGCGTCGAAGGAGAATCCCACGTCCTGGAACTTGCCGCGGAACTCGCGGATCTCGTCGCCGACGAACTTCTTCTCCAAGAGGCAGCGCTTGAACAGCTCTGCAATCCGCTCCATTTCGGGCTCTTTCATCCCGACGCGCGTCATCTCCTGAACGCCCAGGCGGATGCCCGCGGGGTTCGTCGCGTGGGACAGGGGCTCGTCGGGGAGCAGGTTCATGTTGCAGATGATGCGGTTGTCCTTCAGGTCTCGTGCCGCCGCGTCCCCGCCGCCGAACTCCGTCATGTCGATGGCGACCTGGTGGCTCTCCGTGAACCCGAACTTCTCCGCCGCGACCTTGAAGCCGAGGTCGTAGAGCTTGCGGGCAAAGTGCTTCGCGTTCGCGATGACCTGCCGGGCATACTCGACGCCGAACTCGATCTCCTCGTAGGTGGCGAAGGTCAGAGCGACGAGGGTTTCAAGGTGGTGGTTGGACGATGAGCCGGGGAACGCTCCCTTGTCGATCTTGCGCCACTCCTCGTCGTCCACGTCGGAGAGGATCACTCCTCTCTGGGAGCCGAAAAAGGTCTTGTGCGTGCTCGCCGTGATGAGCGTGGCCCCCTCGCCGAGGGGATCCTGGAACTGGTGACCTGCTATGAGGCCCAGGACGTGGGCGGCGTCGAAGAGCAGCTTGATCCCTCTCTGCTTGCAGTACGGGGCGATCTCCTTCACCGGTTCGGGGAAGAGGAACAGGCTCTTGCCCATGATCAGCACCTTCGGCTCCAGCGCTTTCATCAGGTCCAGCGTATGGTCGACGTCGATATGCCATCCGTCGGGGGTGAGCGGGAAGTTGATGATGTTGCGGGTGTACTTGCCGACCGAGCCCGCCTTGTGGTGGCTAATATGCCCGCCCGCCGGGGTGGAGTTCACCATGACGATGTCCCCCGGCTTGATGTAGCGGCTATAGACCGCATCGTTGGCGATCGTCCCGCTGATGGGACGCACGTCGGCCTGTTTGCAGCGGAACAGGCTCTTCATGTGCTGCTTGAGGAGGCTCTCGATCTCGTCGATGATCTCCGTGCCCTGGTAGTAGCGCTCTCCCGGGTGGCCTTCCGCGTAGCGGTGCGCGAAGTCGGATCCCATGAGCCCGCGCACGCGGCGGCTCGTCACGTTCTCCGAGGCAATGAGGTTGATGCAAGTGCCGCGCCAGTCGTTCTGGTCCTTGACGAGCGCTTCGATGTGGGACGCGTTCCTCTCGTACATCTGGATTCCTTCCTTTACTGTCACACCGCCTGCAGGGCGGCAAAGAACTCGTACACGATGTCGTCGAGACCCGGCAGCGTCTCATGGCCGAAGTCGGGATAGACGACCAGATCCTTCGGACAGCTCATCCTGTTGTACGCTGCAAACTGTGTGGAGGGCGGGCAGATCTCGTCCATCAGCCCCACGGCCAACCGGGTCTCCGCCTTGATGCGCGGCGCCAGGTACTGCAGGTCGATGTAGCCGAGCCTCGTGAAGACCTCCTCTTCCCGCTGGTGGAGCGGATCGAAGGAGCGGAAGTAGTAGGCAAGCTCGTCATATGCGAGCTTGCAGAGGTCCATCTCCCATACGCGGCGATAGTCGCTGAGGAACGGGTACACGGGGAAGGCGCGGCGGACCCTCGGCTCCAGCGCCGCGCATGCCAGGGTGAGCCCACCGCCCTGCGATGCGCCGGTAGCGCAGACACGATCAGGGTCCACATCCGGCATGTCCATGACGATCCGGGCGAGCTCTGCAGTGTCGAGGAAGATCTGGCGATACAGAAGATCGTCGGGACCGCCGTCCAGGCCGCGGATGATGTGCCCGCGATACGTCGTGCCCTTCACTCCGCCTGCATCCTCGGAGGCCCCGCCCTGCCCGCGGGCATCGAGTGCGGCAACGGTGAAGCCACGTGCGACCCACTTCAGCTTGTCCGACCAGTCACCGCTGCTCATCGAGTAGCCGTGGAAGAGCAGGACCGCAGCGTGCTTTCCCCGCGCTTTTACCGGCCGCAGGAGCTTCGCGTGCACCCGAGCCCCGCGAACGCCGGTGAAATAGAGGTCGAAGCACTCGGCGAACGGGGCATTCATCGCATGCGGGACGAGCTCTACACGGGGATCCACGCCGCGCATTTCCACGAGGGCGCGATCCCAGTAGGCGTCATGATCCGCCGGTCGCGGATTGATTCCCTTGTAGAGCTTCAGCTCGGAGAGCGGCATGTCGATCAGTGGCATCAGTGTTTGAACGATCTCTGGCCGGTGTACACCATGGCGACCCCCGCCTCGTTGCAGGCTTCGATCGTTTCGAAGTCCCTGTCCGACCCGCCGGGCTGGACCACCGCCGTGACCCCTTCGCGGATCCCGACCTCCACCCCGTCGCGGAATGGGAAGAAGCCATCGGAAACCATGCAGGAGCCGGCGATACCGCCCTTCTGCCGTGCCACTTCGCGATCGATCTCCGCCCGGGCCTCCGGCTTGTCCAGCGTGTTGTAGGGAACGTGGAAGCTCTCCCACGCTATACGGTCGGCGAGCTTGCGGTAGGCCTTGTCCCGGGCGATCTCCGCCACGCCGACCCTGTCCTGCTCACCGGTGCCGATTCCCACCGTGGCGCCGTCCTTCACGTAGAGCACGGAATTGCTCGTGACACCCGCCTCCACGAGCCAGCCGAAGAGAAGATCGTCGAGCTCGCGTTCGGTGGGGACACGCGAGACACGGTAGTCCTTCCCCTTGTACGTGGCCTGCGCGGGGAGGAAGTCGGCCGTCGTCAGGGTTTTCGGAACGTAGGGGGTCTGCGCGATGATCCCCCCGTCGATGAGGCTCTTGAAGTCGACGTAGGAGGCGCCGATGAAGCTCTCGAGCTTCGCCATGGCGGCGATCCTCATCACGCGCAGGTTTTTCCATTTGGCAAAGACATCCATGACCCCGGGGGCGAACTCGGGAGCGACTACCACTTCCGCGTACGATTCAGCGATGAGCTCGGCGGTCTCGCGGTCCACTTCGCGGTTCAACGCGATGGCGCCGCCGAACGCCGCCAGCCTGTCGGCCATGTGCGCCTTGTGGTAGGCTTCGGCGAGTGTCCTGCCCTTTGCAGCCCCGCAGGGGTTGTTGTGCTTCACGATGACGGCGAACGGGGTACCGCTGAAGTAGCGGAGGATGGCAAGTGCGTTGTCAGCGTCGGTGATGTTGATCTTGCCGGGGTGCTTGCCGGACTGGAGGAGCTCGATGTCGGAGGCCAGATGGCGGCCCGGCGCAACGGTCATGACCTCGCCGAGTACGAGGTTTCCGTTCACCAGACGGTAGAGCGCCGCCTCCTGTCCGGGGTTTTCCCCGTAACGCAGCCCCTTGTCCTCGCCGTCGATCACCCACGTCGCCTTCTCGTAAACGAGGGTCTGGCGGGATGCGCCGCTCACGAAGCTGATCTCCATCCGGTCGGGGAAATGATCGTCCATGATGCGCCGATAGGCGCTCTTCAGGTCCGGGGCGGCCATCTCTAGCGTCCCTCTTTCACCGCGTACACGGAGCGTGCGGCGGCGATCCCCGTGGCTTCCAGGTAATCGGCAATGGCGGCATCGTAGCGCGCGATCATGCGGAACGCCTTCTGCGCGAGACGGTACCGGGTGGCAAGGCTCGTGCCTCCCTGCGCTGAAAGCTCGGCCATGACCCCGGGATAATCGGCGGGATCGGTGAGCACGGCGACCCTGTGGAAGTTCTTCGCCGCTGCCCGCACCATGCACGGCCCGCCGATGTCGATGTTTCCACGGGCGTCCTCGAAGGTGACGCCGCTTTTCGCGATCGTCTCCTCGAAGGGATACAGGTTGGATACCACCATGTCGATGGCGAGGCTTTCGGTCCGCTTCAGGTCGCCGGCATGCGCCTCGTTGTAGGTCTCTGAGAGAAGCCCGAGGTATATCTTCCAGTCCAGCGTCTTGACCAGACCGCCCTGCATCTCGGGCTGGCCGGTATAGTCGGAGACCTGACGAAGACGTCCCTTTGCATCGGCGCCGAGCGCCTTATCAAGTGCAGAGAACGTACCGCCCGTGGACAGGAGCAGGGGGGAACCGGGGGCAGCGAGCAGGCCGCGAGCAAGCGGCTCGAGACCCGACTTGTCCGAGACGCTCACCAGGACGGTCCTGACCGTCACCCGGTCATCGATCGTCCCGACTCTGTTGATGGCCATCGCACCCTCCGCGCGGCCATGCTATGAGTTTTCAGGTGAAGATGCAAGCCGGGGCGCGACTACGCGCCGAGA
>PLNO01000278.1 GCA_003141795.1 Spirochaetaceae bacterium
ATGCCGTCACGACCAGCAGGGAAAAAATCCAGGCATTGTTCGCGGGCAGCGCCGCGGTCCAGGGGGCGTGACATGGAAATCAGCTTCAAGCGGATGGGACAGCTCCTGTTGAGGGAGCTCACGAGCGGGTATCGCAGCATCCTCATCGCCATGGCTGCGGTGGGCGGCGTGGTGGTGATCATGTCGATCCTCACCACGCTCGGTGTCGCGCATACCTCAGGCGGCATGGGGGGACCGGGGTCCGACTTCTACCTCGGCCTCTTCAACAACCTCCTGTTCCTCGGAGGGTTCATCGTGACGAGCCTCGCTTTCCGCGAGGTCTGGCAGAACGGCGGCGGGATCTTCTATCTGTCGCTCCCCGGCTCGGTGTTCGAGAAGCTCCTCAGCAAGCTCCTCGTGACCTCGGTCGGCTTCGCCGTCGGGAGCCTCCTCTTCATGACGGGAGTCACGGCGCTCAGCGAGCTCATCGATCATCTCCTCTTCGGCTTCGGGCACGGCTACTTCTACGTGGGGAGCATGCTCGTCGCGGCGCTTAAGGCCTGCCTGTTCTACGTCATCACGCAGTCGGTGTTCCTCCTCGGCTCGATCTGGTTCAAGAAGGTCGCGTTGATCAAGACCGCGGTCTGGGTGGGGATCTTCGCCGTCGGACTGGCGATCGTCGCGGGGATCGCCGCGCGCATATTCCTCGCCCACAAGATGAACTGGACGGGCATGGGATTCAGCATGAACCTCAACAACGGTGACTTCATGCAGATGTTCGGTCCTGGCTCGCGCACGCACGGAGGGCTCTCCGCGTTCAAGATCGTGACCCAGGACCTGTTCTACGCCATGGCGCCGGTCTGCTGGCTGGCGACCTACTTCAGGCTCGCAGAAGCAGAGGTGTAACGATGGAGTTCAAGGACAACCAAGCCATCTACCTGCAGATCGCGGACCTGATGTGCGAGAATGTCCTGGCGGGCATGTGGAAGCCGGGGGACCGGATCCCCAGCATCCGGGAGCTCGCGGAGAGCATCCAGGTGAACCCCAACACGGTCATGCGCACCTACGGGTACATGGAGGACCAGGGGATCATCCACAACCAGCGCGGCATCGGCTTCTTCCTCTCCGATCGCGCCTACGAGATCACGCGGGAGATGTTGAAGAAGAGTTTCGTGAGCCGGGACCTGCCGCAGGTATGGAAGACCATGGACCTCCTGCGCATGGGCTTCGAGGACCTTCAGGACCTCTACACGGCCCACCGGGAATCGCTGAGCAACAAGGAGAGAGCTGTATGAAGCGGAGCACAATCGTCGTCATGAGCGCGTTAGGCGCCGTGGTGGTCGTGGCGGTGGCCTTTATAGCGTTCCTGAGCGCCACGCTATAGGCGCGATTGGCGGGCCCGCCGCCGCCCGATTACAGACAAGGGTCGATTTTGGAATGATCATTCCAAAATCGAAAGTGTGATGCGCGACTACCAGGGGGCGCGACCACCATGGGGCGTGACCGCAGGTGCCACGCGCACCCAGTGGTCCATTCGGGTCGTGCTGTGACGGTAGAGCAGGGCGTCGGGGAGAAGCTCCCACGTGCCGTCGCTCACCGTCACGGTGCACCCCCGGCCGTAGTGACAGGCCGGAAGGTAGATTTCGGTGGGCGCGCCCACCGCGGGATCGTGACGGAGCTCAAGGGTAAAGAGGCTGCGTCGATAGTCGAACGTCACGCCGGTGACCATACCCGCCGTAGCGCGCGGGTACGGTCGTGCAAACGCGGCAAGACCGCGCGCCCCTGAATCCGGGGTCCCGTCGCCCGTGTGTCGATCCTCCGCGCTATAGATCGAAAAGTCCTCCCCGTTCCAGTTGTCCCCATGAAGGTGCGTGTTGTCGGATGCGTAATTCCAGATCGTGCAGCTGAGGAGCGCGTCCTCGACGGCACGGAAGCTGCGGTCCAGCGCACGCTCCTGAGCCCTGAAATCGCCCGTCCTGAAAGCGCGTCCCCCGTTCATGTCGAAGGGGATCCCGAACTCGCCCAGGAGCGTGGGCGCGCTCCCCATCTGCTCCACTGCACCTTGTTGCAACCGGAGGAGCTGCAGTGCGTACGCCCCGCGTACCGCACGGCGCCCGAGAAGAACCCTGTGCGTCATGGATTCCAGCCCGAGCAGAGGATGGAACTCCTTCTGTGCGAGCACGATGTCGTCGTACCAGTGCGGGGCGAACACGACGTTGGCCCCGTCCGACGCCGTCCATCGCGGCGGCTGGTGGAACGGCAGGGACTCGAGGAAGACCTGGCAACCGGGGTGCGCTTCCTGTACCGCCTTGACGAACCGGACGGCAAAAGGCCTGTAGAAATCGTTCGTGAAGTCGGGAGCGCGGCCTTTCACCGCGGCGAAGTACGACGGGGAGAGCAGCTTCGGCTTGCCCAGTGCGTCCGTCGTCCAGACGCCGTTGCTCTTCCAGACGCACTCCCGTTCCGGAAGCCACGCCGAACGCCGCTGCGGATTGACGAGCTTCCTACCCACGTATGAGATGTGAAACCGCCGCAGCTGGAAGTATTCGATCTCCTGGGGAAACCCGGAGCCGAGCAACATGCCCTGAATGCCGGTGGGACTCTCTCCAATGGAGACGATACCCCCGGTTTTTCGAAGGTCATTCCATCCGACGTAGCCCGCGAGGGGCTCGTTCATCGTCCCATAGCCCACGACATTGGGGAGGTCGGAAAGCCGACGGGCCACACGGACCATGGCCGCGATGTAGCGACGCTGAAGCCACTCCTGTACGGGCTCTCCGTCCACCTGCGTGCGCGGGGCGAACGCATTGCCTGCGAAAAAGAGCGTGAACATCGTTGCCGCGCCGAGCTTGCCGGAGTTGGTTGGCCACGTCATGCGGGGAAACGGATCGCCGCGCCCCTGGTGGGTGACCGCGGCGCCCGTCTCGTCGAGCGCCGCGATGTCGAAACCGACCGCCGTCAGGGTCCAGGACGGCGCGCCGTCGCCTCCCGTCCAGCGGCTCCAGACGTCCTGGTGGGGATCGATGAACAGGGAGATTCCGTGAGCAGCAGCCTTTTCGCACAGCCCGTGAAGGTAATCGAGATACGCCTCGTCGTAGATGCCGGGGCCCTCGTGCTCCACGGCCTCCCACGTGATGACGAGCCGCAGGAAGCTCATGCCCCAACGGCGCAGCCGCGCGAAGTGCTCGTCAGCGGCCTCGAGGGGGAACGGACGGCCGACGAACGACACATTGCCGCCGCCGAGGCTCCCGGGGAGATAGGTTGCACCGTCGGGCCGTGACGGGACCTTGCTCGAGCCTCCGAGGTTCACGCCCCGCAGCATCAGCGTCCGCCCCTGCTCGTCGATGAAACTCGATCCACGGATCCCGATCATCGGATTCCTCCCGGCAGCGCAGGCAATGTAGTGGATGATACCCGCCCGTGTCCATCGTGCCGGGGCGCTTGCATTTCCGCGACACAGCCTGCATGCTGGCCTCATGACCGGAAAGGAAAGAGTGCTCAGGACGATGCGTGGCGAACCTGTCGACGCGCTGGCGAACGTTGCCATTACGATGATGAAGGCTGCGGAAGAAATCGGCGTGCCCTACAGGACCTATGCGCTGGATGCCGACACGCACGTGCGCGGGCAGATGGCGGTCAGCCGCAAGTACGGCATCGACCACGTCTCCGTGATCTCGGATCCCGGGGTTGAGGCCGCGGATCTCGGCGCAGAGGTCATCTACCGGGAGGACGCCCCACCGGCGATCGACGATTCGCAGACACTGCTGGCGGACATCTCCCGCCTGCACTCGCTCCGTCTGCCCGACCCCTGGTCGTCGCCGCGGATGCGCAAGCGCCTGGAGGTCGTGTCACGCCTGAAGGAGCAGAGCGCGGGGGAGAAGGCGGTGGAGGGCTGGATCGAAGGCCCGATCGCCGAAGCCTGCGACCTTCGCGGCGTCAGCCGGATCATGATCGACTTCTACGACTGTCGCGGCTTCGTGCGGGACCTTATCGCGTTCGTCGTGGACCTCGAGATCGCTTTCGGCCGGGCGCAGGTGGAGGCAGGGGCCGACTACATCGGCGTCGGGGATGCCGCAGCCTCCCTCATGGGCCCCGAGTTGTACCGGGAGTTCGTCTGGGACGCGGAGAAGCGATACGTGACCGAGCTGCACCGTCTCGGCGTACCGGTGCGCCTCCACATCTGCGGGCAGATCACGCCGCTTCTGGGCATGCTCGCCGAGGTCGGCGCCGACATGGTGGACCTCGACTCGATGGTCGCGGTGAAGGACGCGCGCAAGGCCATGGGCCCCACGCAGTGCATCGCGGGCAACATCAACCCCGTTTCTGACGTACGAAACGGAACCCCCCAGCTCGTCACCGAGCGCCTGTCCACGTGCTTCAAGGACGCCGGTGAAACGGCGTACGCGGTCGCGGCGGGGTGCGAGATCCCCCGTGGCACCCCTGAGGAGAACCTCATGGCCATGAGCAGGTTCGCCGCGGGACATACGCTGAAGCCGGCACCCTAGCGGGTGAATCAGTGCACCCTAGCGGGTGAATCAGTGCACCCTAGCGGGTGAATCAGTGCACCCTAGCGGGTGAATCAGTGCACCCTGGCGGGCGCACCGCTCCTTGACAGCGCCCCGCGCTCGGAGTTTGATCGCAGATATGATCACACTCACGGTCGACAAAGAATCCCGGGAGCGGAACATCCGCCTCTGCCGGGAACGGAACATCACCCTTCCGACATTTGCACAGATGAAGGAGCCTGCGTCGGCTCCGAAACGCGTCCTGGAAGGGCTGCGCAGCGTCGGCCTGTGGGACGTGAACCCCCTGAACCTGTTCCGCATCACGTGGCGCAACCAGCCAGTGGAAAAGGGAGGCCTGTTCGGGGAGGTGAACACCGTCGAGTTCCCCCCTGCCCTCACCGGAGTGCCGGCGCGGATCATCGGCCTCGTGGGCAAGTGGTTCCCCACGGGCGCGCACAAGGTGGGCGCCACCTACGGGTGCCTCGCACCCGCCCTGGTCACCGGCGCCTTCGACTCCAGCCGGCAGAAAGCCGCGTGGCCGTCGACAGGCAACTTCTGCAGGGGCGGCGCGTTCAACTCGGCGCTGCTGGGATGCCAGTCGATCGCCATCCTCCCGGAGGGCATGAGCCGGGAGCGCTTCGAATGGCTGTCGAAGATCGCCGGTGAGGTGATCACCACGCCGGGAAGCGAAAGCAACGTGAAGGAGATCTTCGACAAGTGCCACGAGCTCTCCCGGACACGCGGCGACGACATCGTGATCTTCAACCAGTTCGAGGAGCCGGGCAATTACCTCTGGCATTACGAAGTGACGGGGTCCGCGCTCCTGCGCGTCGCGGAAAGGCTCCTCGGGTCCGCGGACAGGCTTGCGGCCTACGTCTCCTCCACCGGCTCCGCGGGTACCATCGCGGCGGGGGACAGGCTGAAGGCGATCATCCCCGGCGTTCGCATCGGCGCTGCCGAGGCGTTGCAGTGCCCCACCCTTCTCCGCAATGGCTTCGGCGCCCACCGCATCGAGGGCATCGGCGACAAGCACGTGCCGTGGATCCACAATGCAAAAAACACGGACGCCGTCATCGCCGTGGATGACGCTGACTGCATGAAGCTCCTGCGCCTCTTCAATGAGAAAGAGGGCCTCTCCTGTCTGAGCCGCCACGGCGTCTCGGAGGAGCTCATCGGCAAGCTGCCGCTGCTGGGCATCTCCGGCATCGGTAACCTCCTCGCCTCCATCAAGCTCGCCCGCTACTACGAGCTGTCCGAGCACGACGCGGTGTTCACGATCCTCACCGACTCGATGGAGCTCTACGGCTCACGGCTCACGGAGCTCACCGCCTCCGACGGGCCATTCGACAGGGACGCAGCCGTCTCCGCGTGGGCCGGATCCCTCGCCGGCCAGCGAACGGACAATGTGCTGGAGCTCTCCTTTCCCGAGCGCAAGCGCGTGCACAACCTCAAGTACTACACGTGGATCGAGCAGCAGGGGAAGAGCCTCAACGAGCTGCACGCCCAGTGGAGCGACGATACCTACTGGAAGTCCATCCAAGCCCAGGCCCCCGAGATCGACGGCCTCATCACCGAGTTCAACGCCGAGGTGGAGAAGGGGCGGTGAACGTCAGCTACCGCTGCGTCACCTGCGGCGCGACGTTAGCATCCGATGAGGTCGTCTACGAATGCCCGGCCTGCACGGGGGCCGCATCGTCAGCTACGGGCTTTCCGCGCGGCTATCTCAGCGTCGACGCCCCGATCCCCGACCGCGTGCGGCCGGGCCTGCTTGTCGACCCGTTCGCCTTGCTTCCGCTTGCCGTCCAGGACTGGCGCAGCTTCCCCGCGGGGGAGACGCCGCTCGTGCAGCCGCAGCGGCTGCGCACCACGGTGGGATTCAAGAACCTCTTCCTCAAGAACGACACGCTGAACCCCTCGGGCTCGCTCAAGGACCGCGCATCGCTGCTCGTTGCCGCGCAGGCGCGGCAGCACGGGGTGACGAGCGTGGCTCTTGCCTCCACGGGGAATGCCGGCGCCTCCATGGCCTGCGCCGGCGCCGCCTACGGTCTCCAGGTCATCCTGTTCGTGCCAGCCGCCGCCCCGCGTGCGAAGCTCCTCCAGTCGCTCCTCTACGGCGCACGCGTCGTGCCCGTGCAGGGGACATATGACGCCGCCTACTCGCTGTCCATCGCCTACACACGCTCGTTCGGCGGCATCAACCGCAACACCGCGTTCAACCCGTTCACCGTGGAGGGCAAGAAGACCGTCTCCATCGAGATGTACAACCAGCTCGGCGGAGCGGTGCCTGACGTCGTGTACGTCCCCACGGGGGACGGGGTCATCGTCTCGGGAGTGTGCAAGGGGTTCGCGGACCTTCATAGCGCGGGGTTCACCGACAGGGTGCCCGTCATCGTGGCGGTCCAGGCGGAGGGCAGCGACGCGATCTTCCGCAGCATGCGCGACGGAAGGGAGACAGTGCTGGAACGGACGTCGACGATCGCCGATTCTCTTGCGGTGGAGCGGCCCGCCGCGGGCGCCATGGCGCTCGGGCTCCTGAAGAAGTACGGCCGCGCGATCGAGGTGAGCGATGCCGAAGCGAGTGCCGCCCAGGCGGAGCTCTGTCGGGAAGCGGGTGTCTTCGTCGAGCCGTCGTCAGCGGTGGCGTGGGCAGGATTTCGCAAGGACAGGGAAAACATCGATCCCGCCGCGCGCGTCGTTGTGCTCCTGACGGGGACGGGGTTCAAGGATACCGCCGCGGCGGAAAAGCTCGTCTCCCTGCCCGCGCCCTGCCCGCCTGACCTGGAGAGCGCGGCCCGGTTGCTTGCCGACGTCTACGATGTGCGCGGGGGCACGGCGGCCCACTGAGGGCTCTACCTCCGGTAGGCCCGTCCCGCATCCATGAAGGCCTGCATGTTCGCGGCAGGCGTTTCCTGCGGAAGGTCGCACCCCGTGCTCAACACGAAGTTCGGATAGGGAGACATTGCGCGGAGGAGGTCGTTCACCTCCCTGGTCACGTCGCCGGGTGTGCCGAACCTCATCGTCGTGGCGGGGCTGATATTGCCGATGGCCACCACGTCATCGGGGAGCCGCGCCGCGACGGCGGGGAGATCCACCCCCATGTCGTGCGAATCCAGGCTCACCCCTTGCACCCCGGATGCTGCCATCTTCTCAACAAGGTGCATCGTGTTCCCGCACGTGTGGTAGACGAAGCTCGCCCGTGAGTACTTGAAGCTCGTCGTGATGTGCCGGATATAGATCGCCGAGAACTCGGAGAACTGCTCGGGGCTCAGCATGACGGCGGTGGGCTCGAGGATGCAGATGAGGTCGGCGCCCGCGGCAAGCAGGAGCTGGATGTACTCCTGGATCCTCTCCGTCGTGAAGTGGCAGAGCCTGTGCAGCGCCTGGGGGTCGAGCACCGTCGACATGACCGTGTCGTCCGCGCCCATCATGAGCCCGGCCAGGGTGAAAGGCCCCACGACGTAGGCGCCTTTCAGCATGCCGGAGGGCAGGGAGACGCTCATCAACCGCAGCGTCTCCACGTAGCCCATGAGCCTGCTGTCGAACGTGATGTTGATCCGCGCCAGCGTGTCCAGCTCGTCGAGGTTGAACGGCTCCTTCGGCACCGTTGCCGATTCCCCCTGCGGGAAAATCGTATAACGGCCCAGTGCGTTGGCTTCCACGGAAAGGTCCATGAGCGGGAAGACCAGGTCGGGGTGATACGTGTCGACGATGGCGCGAACCGCCTTGTAATGCTCGCCGAAGTTCTGCTGCGCGATCTTGATGGTGCTCCCGATCATCTCCACGCCGGGGAAACCCGCGAGCGGGGCGACGAGCCGTTTGCCCTCGTCGAATGCCCCGCGCGCGCGCGCGGCGAGTGTCTGTCCCGCCATGTCGCTCTCCTCAGCCGACGTACACTTTGAGCTTCTCCGCGGCGCTTGCCGCATCAGGCGCATAGGCGTCCGCGCCGATCTCCTTGGCGTACTGGTCGGTGAGCGGCGCTCCCCCTACCATGAACTTCACCTTGCCGCGAAGCCCTTCCTTGGCGAACCTGTCGATCACGTCTTTCATGCCGGTCATCGTGGTGGTGAGGAGCGCCGACATGCCGACCGCCTTCGCGTCCGGATTGTCCTTGACGCCCTGGATGAACTTGTCGGCGGACACGTCGATGCCGAGATCCACGACCTCGAGCCCCGCGCCCTGCGCCATCATCTTCACGAGGTTCTTTCCGATGTCGTGGAGGTCGCCCTTCACGGTGCCGAGGAGCATCTTGCCCACGGGCTTCACGCCGGCCTTCACGAGCTCGGGCTTCAGGATCTCCATGCCCTGGTTCATCGCGCGCGCCGCGATGAGTACCTCGGGGATGTAGACCTCGTTGGCCTTGAAGCGCTTGCCGATCTTCTCCATGCCGTCCAGGAGCCCCTTGTTGAGGACGTCCCCCGCTCCCGTTCCCGCCGCAAGAAGCGCCGTGGTGAGCTCTTTCGCCTTGGGGGCGTTCCCCTTCTGGATGGATTCCGACAATTCTTCGAGTGTTGCCATGATCTCCTCCTTTCCTTGCCCTTCACTATAGCCCCGCCCCGGGTTCCCGTCTTGTATTCTTCGGGCTGCTTTTTGTAAAATCATGCTATGCATGAAAAGACGACCGACCGGGAGCGGGTGCGGGGAATGGCCGCGGACTACCGCGCCTCCACCGGGCTCCCGCTGATCCTCGTTGACGAGGAAGGGCGGGAGCAGTGGCGGCTGGGCGGCTGCACGCTGTGCGCGCGGTTCGCCCCCGCCGAAAAACGGGAGTCGCTGTGCCGCGCGCATCGCCGCAAGGCCGTCGAGGAATCATTCCGCTGGGGGGAGCCGTTCATCTCCGTATGCCCGTTCGGCCTCGTGACCTTCGCCGTTCCTCTCTCGAAGGACCGCCGCCTCTCCGGCGGCCTCCTCAGCGGTTTCTCGATCTTTCCCCAGATGGCCGCGGACATGAAGGAGGAGGTCGCCCAGCGGATACGCAGGCTCAAAATCCGCTCCGCCGTCGGCGCGCGAACGCGGCTGTCCTTCCGCATCGTTTCCTCGGAGGGCCTGCGGAGGAGCGCGCACCTGCTCTTCGACCTGACGGCGGCCTACGGCATGAACGACGTCGAGCAGATCGAGGAGAGCCGGGCAAAGAGCATCCAGCAGTTCACCATTGCCAACTACCTGGAAGAGGCGCGCAACAGCCACACGGACCTCCTCACGTCGCTCGCCGTCATGCAGAACGAGATCATCGACAAGGTCGTGCTCGGGGACTTGAGCGGATCGCGGGAGATCATCAACCGCTTCCTCGGCGTCATCCTCCTGGAGAGCGGAATGAACTTCGACATGCTGAAGGTGCGCCTCCTCGAGCTCATCGTCATCATCAGCCGCGCGGCCATGGGCAAGGGCATCAGCGCCGAGGGCCTGCTCGGGCCGCGCTACTCCTACCTTACCGACATCAACGCCGCGACGGGCTTCGACGACCTGTTCTGGAAGGTGACCAAGGCATTGGAAAACTTCACGCGCGCCGTTTCCGAGGAGCGCGGCCGCACGGCCCTGGCGCACATGACGCGGATGAAAGATTTCCTCTCGAGGAGCTTCACGACGAAGATATCGGCACGCGAGGTGGCCGCGTCGGCGGGACTCAGCGTCAGCAGGGCGCTGCACCTCTTCCGTCAGGAGAGCGGCATGTCGCTCTCGGCCTACATCGCCGCGCTGCGCATCGACTATGCGCGCTATCTCCTGCGCAACACGGAGCGCAGCATGGCAGAGATCGCTTCGGAGTGCGGGTTCTTCGACCAGAGCCACTTCACGAAGACCTTCCGAGCCATCGAAGGGACCCCTCCCCTGCGTTACCGCAACACGGCACGCACGGTCGCCTCCACGGACTCGTGAGCGCGGGGAGATTTCGGGCGAGGGATCGCCCCTCCTCATCGGAGAAACCTCGACGATACAATGCAGCAGCGGCGCTGAAATGATTATATTAACCCATGATGAAATGTGAGCGTGCCCACCTTCGGTTCGAAAAATGTCAACGGCCAGAGAAAAGGAAAACCAATGAAAACGATTGAATGTCCCAACGGAGTCGCCATCCTGATCGCTGAAAGCAGGGACGACTACCCGCGTCTTCATCCCAACGGCAACAGGAGCCCGGAAATCGACGAGATCGACTGGAGCAAGAAAGAAGCCCTGGTGATGTACTCACGCAAGGATGCGGATGGCGATACAGAGTATTTTCAGGTCGCCTACCGCCCGATCGAAGGCTATGTCGTTCACGATTATCGCTACGACGATGACGCTGATACGACCGTCATCACGAAGGATCTGAATGCCATCGATTGGAAAAGCCTCGCGGATTATCGAGACGATGAGGCGGGTGACGAAGAAGACGAGGAAGTGGAAGGATAGCCGGGAAATCCGCGCCTCGCGCGCGGGAAAAAATGCGCCAACCGCCTCGTCGGCGGTTAGCGCGAATTGCGCTGACGGAACGATCTATCGTGTCGACAGCTCCATCCGTACCAGCGCCGCTCAGTTCCTGTTTCTATCGTAATCGCCGATGTGGATCCGCAGCCACCATTCGTAGCTCACCTGCTGCTCGTGACGTTGCATCCGACGCCGTCCGTCCCGCTGCCACTCAGCCCTCTGCCATTGTTCTCTCGCCTGTTGATTCCGCTGAGACTGCACCCACTGCTGGTCCCTCTGATCGTCGTATACCGGGCGGGTGGTGACCTCTATGCGTCCGAAGCCGAACGATGCAGTTGCGGCTACGGCCAGGGCGAATGCTGCGATTAAAAGTGTTCTTTTCATTTTGAACTCCTGAGAAAAGGTACTGACACTCCCCATCACGCTCCGTGCGGTGGCGCGCTTTCATCTCTGCGGCGGCATCGGCGTTACGCGTACCACTCGTGAACGCCGCCTTCCGCCTGCTCCTGGTCCAGCTCATTTTGCGCCGACACTTCGAGCTGGTAGGCTTCGGCCGCCACTCTGAGATCTGCCGCGGAAGGCTCGCCGACCGCGTATGCAGCCTGAATCGCCGTCTTCGCTTTCCTGATTGTGGCTTCGGGGTCGCCGGGAACGGGATCCAGATCGACGGCGACCCCTCCGCCGACCGCGTAGGAAGCGCCGTCCGGGCCCGCAACGATGTCATAGACGATGGTTCCCTTGCCGAGGGCTGCGACGTGGGCGTGCTCGTGGGCGCGAACCTCAGCATCGATCTCCTGGAGCCGCAGCTCAGCGAGCTTCTTGCCGAGATCCACACGCACCGCGTCGAACGCAGCCGCCGTGCGCGGCGCGTGCATCACCGTAGAAATGGCGTCCACGCTCTCGTCGCCCTCCGACACTACAATCAGAACCGTTCTATTTCAGAAAATCAAGAAGCTCCCCGTTGACTTCCTCTGCGTGGGTCCAGTTGAGACCGTGCGGAGCCCCGGGGACGACCACGAGCCGGCTGCCTTTGACGAGCTCGGCCGTACGCTTTCCGGTGGCCGCGATCGGGAGAATGCGATCGGCATCGCCGTGAATGACGAGCGTCGGGATGTCGATCCGTTTGAGATCTTCGCGGAAATCGACCAACCAGGCCTGAACGCAATCGAGGGTGCCCTTGGCAGAGGCGCCCGCGGCGACATTCCAGCTGAGCCGGACAACCTCGGGGCTGATCCGCGTGCCCCCAAGAACATCCACGTTATAGAAGTCCGAAAAGAAGCCCGAGAGAAAAGCCGGTCGGTCCGCGATGACGGCCTTCTTGATCCCGTCGAAAACACTCCCCTCCACTCCTTCAGGGTTGGCGGGAGTCTTCAGGAGGAAGGGGGGAATCGCAGACATGAATACCGCCTTGCTCACCCGCGCCGGGCGATGCGTGCCGAGATAACGGGCAACCTCACCCCCTCCCATGGAGAAGCCCACGAGTACTGCATCGCGCAGATCGAGCTTCGTCACGAGCTTGTGCAGGTCTTCGGCAAGCGTATCGTAATCGTATCCCGAGGAGGGCCTGCTGGAATTGCCGAAGCCTCTGCGGTCGTACGTTATGATCCGGTAGCCGGCCTTCAGCAACGCTGCTACCTGCTTTTCCCATGAGGCCCCGCTCAGGGGCCAACCGTGGATCAGGACGACGGGCATCCCGGCACCATGGTCTTCGTAGTACAGATCGATATCGGTAGAGTTTTCCCTGCCGACATTCACATACCCCATTCTTCAGCCCCTTTCTAGGCGAACCACTCGCGCACACCCGACATCCCTGCGATGAGCATACTCTGATAGCCACGTTGTGCCTGCATTTCCATCAGATACGCGCCGCTGCCCGACCTGCCATCCGCCGCTGACGGCGTCGCCATGCCGAAGATCTGGAGGACCTGCTGCGCCGACCTCATGGCCGTCAGGGCGTTTCCGGAAATGGTCTCTCGAGACATGGCCTCGTGCTGACTGAACGGTGCCACGCTGGAGAGGAACGCCTGCGTCTCCCTGCCCGCGCGAAAGCTCCCCAGCAACTGCGTTTCTATGGGGGGCGCAGCGGCGGACAGGGATAGAACTCGAAAGAGGCTCTGATCAGGACCGGCGAGTCCGGCGAGCAGAACCGAGCTCTGCGCCTGCATCTGCAGGGCTTCAAGAAGCCGCGCGTTGGGACGAGGGGTCACCGCTTCGGGTCGTTGGGGGGCAGTTCGAACAGGCTCGATCATTTCATTTTCCTTGCCTCAAAGATACTGCCAAACCGCCACACCCCGTCACAGTTTCAGCAGTTCCTCCGCCGGTCTTTCCCCGACGAGTGACGCGAAAATCCGACGCCGGAGGAACCTGATGATCCTCTTTCGTTGAGTCTCTGTGACCGATTCGAAGCGCACGTTCAGGACCTTGCCCCCCCGTGTGATTCGAAGCACCCGTGCCAGGAGTGCAAGTCCTTCCATGGCGGGGGAGAAGGACAACTCGATCAGGTCTCCGCGCTGTACAGGCAATCCCTGCTTCAGCAGGCTGGCTCCCCCGGGGCTCAGGTTGAGGAGGACGGATTCCCCGGGGGCGGCCGCGGAGAGGGTCGAGGCCGTGAAGACCGGCAAGGAGACGTTCAAGCGATAAAAAGCGCGCCGTTGGTGACGTATCAAGGCCGTAGAGTGTGTCAGCAGTACGGAGCCGTCGGACTCTTCGAGCACGCGCGTCGTGAAGGAGAACACACCCAGTGAATTATGGTAATACGCGGCGAGCGGTGTACCGGGAGGCAGGCGTCGGCTTCCCTCCGCCATCTGAATCGTCATCCCCCGGGGCCCCTGTGACCCGAGAGTCCCGCGAAGGACACCGCCCCTTCGTACAGCGAAAACAAGTGTCGATCCGCTCGGCAATTCTGCGCTCGTGACCGGCTCGTCTTCACCCTCGCTGACGCGAAAGTCGATCCTTTTCCTCAGAGCCTCGAGAGCGGCCTCGGGCACTCCCTCGGACTCGTGCAGTCTGCGTGCGCACTCGTCAAAGACGTGGCGATTGAGAACGAGCGCATACTCGCCGTCGATCGTGTCCAGGTACCGGGCCAGCCTAGCCAGGAGCCGCAGCTGATCCTCGCCGAGCGCGAGCTCATCGAGGCGGTGATCGAGCATCACGCTCCCGCGCTTCGTCAACTCCCTCTCCGCCCGACGCTTTCGTAGAACGTACGAGAGAGAGAAGAACAACAGGAGCCCAGCGATGATCAGGAAGAATACGAGGACCTGCGTCGGCGTTTGAACGAAACCCTGCGCGAGATCCTGCATGAACTGTCCAGCCCGTGTCTGACTCACTCCGCCCATCGGTGACTGGTCTCCTTTTCATGAACGTATGAATGGCTCGAAGGAATAAGGGTGCGAATGACAGGACCATGATTCTGCCGGATAGCGCACATAGCATACCGGTACGGGCGAGGCATTCGTCGATCCGTTCGATACCGAACGAACGTCCTCGGAAGGACGTCATACCTTTGTGTCGAGGTGAGGTCCATTCTCACCACGTTCGTTTCCCATTCTGTGCTCAGGAGGAATCATGAAAAAGAAGTTGTTCATCGGAGGCGCGGTCGTTCTGTTCGTCCTTGCGATCGCCGGCTGCAGCCTCTTCACGACCACCGACCTCATCGTCGGCAGCTGGCAGCAGGTATCGATCAACGGGTCCACCCCGGGCCTTGTGACGATTGTTGACTTCACCGACACGACGTACACCGTGTCGACAGCCGCAGTGACACCGTACGCCGGGACGTGGACGAAGAGCGGGAGCACCTACACATTGACCGGAGCTTTCTTCGGGTTCATCAGCACCACCTCGACGATCACGCCTGCGTACAGCAGCTCGAACAACACGCTGACGTACACGGATGGCAACGGTGACGTTGAAGTCTACAATAGAAAGTAGCGGGGGCTTTCGAGGCCGCGATTATTCCTTGATCGCGGCCTCGATCCCATTGACGAGCTTTTCGACGTAAGCGGGGAAATCGCCGATCTCCCCCCGGGGGATGCGGAAACCGATCGCCCCCTCGTGCCCGCCGCCGTTGGCGATGGAGAAGAGGGTGAGAAACCCGCGCAGGTCGTACTTCTTCCAGCTCCCGGCCCTGCGCAGGCGGAACTGCACGAGGTCACTCCGCTCGGGGTTGTCGTAGTAGGCGATGAGGCCGAGCTTGCCGCTGTCCTCCGCGAGCTTGTCCGCGACGACGCGAGCCGTTGAGATGATCGTGTCGTCGTCGCACTCGGCGTACAGGTGCGCCATCTCCTCCGCGGTCAGCGTCACCACGGACACCGAGCCCGCCGTCTTCTTCCGTTCCATCATGTAGCTGTAGCACCCCTCCTCATGGGTGGAGAGTTTCTGCAGCTCGGTGAAGACCTGGTCCATGGTGAAGAAGTTCGTCTTTTTCGTGGTGCGACGTGAGAGCATGTCGTTGAACATGCCGGAAAAGATCTGGTAGTACTTCTTCTCCCTGCGCGATTTCAGGTACTGGCCCATGTTCGAGTCCCCGATGATCCCCGTGAGGATGGCGAGCACCAGGTTGCGCGGGAAGAGGTCGGTTACCTCGAGACGCTCCAGCAGTTCCTTGTGGCCTTCCAGCTTCAGGAGAATATGGCCTATGAGCTCGCTCGCTGAAGAAGCTTCCGTGACGAACCGGTACCCCTCGTCCCCGAAGTAGCCGCTGTCCGCGGCGAGGTGATGATCTATCTCGATGCGCAGTACGCGCGGGCTGGCCAGCGCCTCGCGTACCGCGGGGCTGGCCTCGATCATCGACGGCTTGGGCGTATCGCAGAGGATCACCGTATCGAGGTCCGACGGGGGCGCCTCCGAGGGCCCGAGGAGCGGAATGGAATTGTAACGGCAGATGTCCAGAAGGTACTTGAACCTGTCGTGCACGTTGCTTCCCAGATAGAGGATGGTGTCCCTGTAGAACATCCTCAATATCAGCGCCGTGGAGATCATGGAGGAGATGCAGTCGTCGTCAGGGCTCTGATGCCCCAGGATGAGGAACCTGCGTCTGTCGGTGAACGAGCTGATGATCCGCTCGATGATCCTGTTTTTCTCCCGGATGCTCCTGATGGCCGCCTTGGGCTCGAGCCGCTCCGGTTCCACCCGTTTGGGCGCCTCTGCACAGACCACGCGGTTGCGGCCGCCCTCCTTGGCGCGGTACAGCGCGGCATCGGCCGCTGCGCGCAGGTGGGAGAGGTCCGTAGCGTGGACGGGGAATCCCGCCACGCCCATGCTGGAGGTCACCGCGGTGATCGCACCCTTCTTGTCCTTCAGGAGCTCCAGGCGCGCCACCTCGGCGCACACCTGCGCCATGAGCGCCGTGCCGTGCTCGGGCTCGGTGTCGGGCAGCACGATGACGAACTCGTCCCCGCCGTAACGCGCGATAACGTCCCCCTCACGGAGGAGCGACTTGAAGACGCCGGCCGCGGCCTTGATCGTTTCATCCCCTATCACATGCCCGTACAGCTCGTTGATCTCCCGGAAGTGATCGAGGTCCACCATGACGAGGCAGAGCTCCTGCCCCTTCTCCACGGCCTCCGCGACGTAGGTGCCCAGCGAGTCCTCGAGGAAGCGACGGTTGTAGACACCGGTGAGCTCGTCGGTGACCGCGCGCCGACGCGCGCCCTCACCCCATTGCACCATTTCGGAGACGAACTCGCTCGTGCCCCGCAGCCGCTGCGTCGTGATGTTCAGCATCCGGTACATGAGCTTCAGCGCGATCCCCGGGTGCTGCTCTATCACCTCCGAAAAAGCGTCCCGGGACAGGCTGTACAGGGTGCTCTTTTCCAGTGCGACGAGGCTCGCCGAGCGCGGGGCATTGTCGAAGATCGACATCTCCCCGACGAAGTCGCCCGGGGAAAAACGGGCGATCTCGTGCGCCCCCCCATCCGGAAGCTTGATCGTGACGGCGGCGGCTCCGGCTGCGAGGATGTAGAGGTTGTCCCCCGCGTCTCCTTCGCGAAAGACGGTTTCCCCGGCCGCATGCTCCGCAGTCGCCATGTGCTCGGCCACGAGCTCGATCTCCTTGGCGGAAAGCAGGGAAAAGACGCCGACGTGGGAGAGGACGGAGGCTGATCCGGGCTTCATGCGTCGACCTTCACGAGGATCCTGTCACCGCCGGCATTGCGCGCGGCCCAGAGCTGCTCGAACGCCCTGGCTACCAGCGTCTTGGCGTCAGCCGAGGGACGCGGATGGGAGGAGACGCCGACGCTGCCCGTGAGGGAGATCGTGTCGCTTCCCGTCGCCTGGCGAACGTCGATGGCCCGCACCGCCGACCTCATAGTCTCTGCGACCTGCGCTGCCGCAGCCGCGTTGCGCCCCGGGAGCACGATGCAGTACTCGTCCCCCCGGAAGCGTACACCGACGTC
>PLNO01000067.1 GCA_003141795.1 Spirochaetaceae bacterium
CCCATGCGACGGACACAGCGGGAGGTGACGTCTCCCGACGAGGTGCGCGCGATCCTCGCCGAGGCCACGGTCCTGTTCCTCTCGTTCCACGACGAGCCGGCCCCCTACGTCATCCCCGTATGCTTCGGGCAGGACGGGGACACCCTGTACGTGCACGGAGCGGCACGAGGCACGAAGATGGACCTCCTGGCCGCGCGGCCCGAGGTCGGTTTTTCCGCATCCACGGAGATGGTCGTCACGAGCGGTGAGACGGCCTGCGACTACGGCTGCCGGGCCAGGAGCGTGGTGGGCACAGGCACCGTGCGGATCGTTGACGGCGCGGAGGAGCGCGCGCGGGGGTTCGACACCATCATGAAGCACTACGTCGAGTCGGCGGAGAGGCTTACCTACAAACCCGACACCCGGGAGCGGACGTGCCTCCTCGCAATCAGAATCGAATCGATCAGGGGCAAGAGGATCCCATAGGAAAAGATTCCCCCCCATCCTGCCGATGATGGATGCAGGAAGACTTTCAACGATGCCCCCCCTGTTGGTGCTCGATATCACGGGCATGTCGCTCTCTCTGGTGCTGTCCAGCGCCCTCGCGCTCACTGTCGGCGGCTCCGGCTTCCGCAAGGCGATCAACCGCAGCTTCGTGATCTTCGCCGTCATGGAGTCGGGCTGGGCAGTCACCTCCCTGCTCCTCCGTCTCTCCCTCTGGTTCCATCAGGGCAATCCGCAGGTCCTCCTGGAGGAGGCCAGCGCGTTCTTCGCCCTCATGGGTCCCTTCCTCCTCCTGTTCAGCTCGCACTTCGTGAATGTCCGCCGCCGATGGGCGCTGTGGATCTTCATCGGCGTGATGTTCGTGATCGAGGCCAACGCGGCATTTCTCTTCCAGTCCCGGCTCGTCTTCGACCCGGTGCTCGCCGCGAACGGGACCCTCTCCTACCGCTTCTCCCCCATCGGCCTTGCGGGCACCTCGATGCCGACGCTGTGCATGCTCGTCTCCCTGGTGCTCCTCCTGGTACAGTACAGGCGCGACTACGACCCGTTCATGGCGCTCAGCGTCGTCTTCCTCATCGCCGGCTTCATCACGGGAGGCGTCGTGCTCGTCCGGTTCCCCGTCATGGCGATCACCAATACGGTGAGCATCGGCGTCATGGGCTGGGGGATCATCAGCAGGCAGCTCTTCAATCCGCTGCGCGATCTGGCGGCGGATCTGCGCGAGCGCGCCCACCAGCAGGAGCTCATCTCCCAGATCAGCGGCAGGACCACGACTCTCCTGAATCTCAACGAGCTCCTGGAGGAGGCTGTGCAGCTCATCCAGTCACGATTCGAATACACCGCTGTCGCCATCCTCCTCACGGAGGGTGACGATCTGGTGATGCGCGCATTCACCCACCTTCACGACAGGGAGCGCCTGAACACGCTGCGGCTGAAGGTGGGCAGGGAGGGGGTCACGGGCTGGGTGGCGGGCTCCAACAGGCCGCTCGTGGTGGGGGACGTGCGCAAGGAGCCCCGCTACGTGCCCGGGGGCGCGGACGCCTCCACGCGCTCCGAGCTTGCGGTCCCCATCCGGCGCGACGAGAAGGTCATCGGCGTCCTGGACGTGCAGAGCGCACGTCTCAACGCTTTCAACGACAAGGACGTCCTCACCCAGCAGACGGTGGCCGATCAACTGTCCTCCTCGATCGAGAACGCCCGCCTGTACGAAGAGACGCGCAAGCGCGCCGAGCGCCTGGCGCTCGTCAACCGCATCTCCTCGGCTGCCGGCTCGGTGCTCGACCTCGACGACCTCCTGCAGACCGTGTACGGCGAGGTCACCCCCATCTTCGAGGCCGACGCTTTCTTCATCGCGCTCTACGATGCTGAAGCGGCGACGGTCGATTTCAGGATCCTCGTGGACCAGGGACGGCACGAAGCGCCGGTCCAGGAGCCGCTGGGCACGGGGCTCACCTCGCGCGTCATCAACACGCGAAAGCCGCTCCTGATCAATGACCTCGTGCAGCTGGAGAAGGAGGGGCCTCCCCCCGAGGCGTGGGGCTCCGGACGGGTCCCCACCTCGTGGATCGGCGTGCCCATGCTGCTGGGAGACCGCATCATCGGCGTCATGAGCGTGCAGAAATACAGACACCACGCCTACGATTCGGACGACCTGCTCCTTGCCAGCACCATCGCCGACCAGGTCGCCGTTGCCGTGGAGAACGCCCGGTTGTACGAGGAGGTGCGGCTGGAGCTCGACGTACGCCTCCGCACGGAGAAGATCCTCCGCGAATCGGAGGAGAAGTTCCGCAACCTGGCGGAACAGACGCCGAACATGATCTTCATCTGGAGCGCGGGGCACATCGTGTACGCCAACCGCCACTGCGAGATGGCACTGGGCTATCCGCGCAAGGAGCTGTACACGATCGACCTGAAGTCCTTCGCCGCTCCCGAGTACCGAAAGCGGATCAGCGACAACTTCCGCCGCCATCTGGAGGGCGAGCAGGTCCCGCCCTACGAGTGCGTCATCATCACGAGGACCGGCCGGCGCATCGACGCCATCCTCACGACGAAGAACATCAGCTACGACGGGGCTCCGGCTCTGCTGGGGCTCGTCACCGACATCACGACACGCAAGCGCACCGAGCGCTTCCTGAAATCGCTGAACGCCGCCTCACTGGCGATGGAGCAGGCGCTGACGCCCGCGGAAGTCTTCCCCGCGGCGATCCGCGTGCTCACGGAGCTCGGCTTCGACTGCGCGGTCCTGCTGATCGCCTCCGAGGGCAGCCGCATGCTGCGCATGCAATGCAGGGGCAACGCGCTCACCGGCGAGATCCGCGCGCCGCTGGGCTCCGAGACCCCGGCGCAGGAGCTGGCGCTCGACGACATCATCTCCATGGCGCGCGCGATGGACGAGCGCAAGGCGGTGTTCGCCTCCCTCGAGCCGATGAGCCCGCTTGCGGTGACCGTCGGCATGAAGGCCCGGGTCGGCGCGGTCCCCCAGCCCAGCGAGGCGATCCTCTCCCCCCTCGTCGTCGGAGACTCCCTCTACGGAATGCTCGTCGTGTCCGGTGCGGACCTGAGCGCCGAAGACCTCCCCATCTTCACCGCCTTCGCCCATCAGGTGGCAGCCGCGTGGCGCAAGACGCGCCTCATGGGGGAGCTGGAGAAGAGCATCGAGCAGCTCCGCCAGATGCAGAGCCAGCTCCTGCACGCGCAGAAGATGGAGGCGGTGGGACGTCTGGCCGGGGGGATCGCGCACGACTTCAACAACCTGCTCACCGTGATCTCGGGCTACACGAGCCTGATGACCGAAAGCATGGAGGGCAACGACTCCGCCCTCTCCGACCTCGGCCAGATCCGCACCACCATCAAACGGGCATCAGCGCTCACGAGCCGGCTCCTGGCCTTCAGCCGCAAGCAGATCATGCAGCCCGTGGTCCTGGACATGAACAAGGTCGTCAACGCCTCCGTCTCCCTGCTGCGGCCGCTGATCGGGGAGGACATCGAGCTTATCGTGAGGCCCTCCACCGAGCCGCTCCTCGTGCGCGCCGACCCCTACCAGATGGAGCAGGTCCTCATGAACCTCGCGGTCAACGCCCGCGACGCAATGCCGGGCGGCGGCAGGCTCGTCGTGGAGACCGGCTGCGTGATCGCCGGTCCCCTCGGCCAGACCGCCATGGACGGCACGGACCAGATGCTCGCCGTGCAGCTCCCCGCCGGCCTCTCCCACGGGCAGTGGGTCGTGCTGCGCGTCCAGGACAACGGCGTGGGCATGACGGAGGAGACGAGGTCGCGCATCTTCGAGCCCTTCTTCACGACGAAGGAGGAAGGAAAGGGATCGGGCCTCGGACTGTCCACCGTGTACGGCATCGTGACGCAGACGGGGGGCCGTGTGAGGGTCGACAGCGACGTCGGCATGGGCAGCACGTTCGTCATCTGCCTCCCCCTCGCCGACTCGGACCACGCCACCCCGAGCGAGGTCGAGCGGCCCCGGACGCTTCTCTCCGGCAGCGGCACGGTGCTCCTCGTGGAGGACGAGCCCGACGTGCGGGAGCTCGCCCGACGCGTTCTGGAGCGCGGCGGCTACCACGTGATCCCCGTGATCTCCGCGCGCGAGGCGCTCCTGGTGGCCGAAGGCTCGGCGGTCCTCGACCTCGTCCTCACCGACGTGGTGATGCCCGGCGGGATCAGCGGCATCGAAATGGGAGAGCGCCTCTCCCGTACGCGCCCCACGCTCCCCGTGCTCTACATGTCCGGCTATGCGACAGATCTGCGCCTTCCCACCGTTTCAGACAGCTCGACGGTCCCGTTTCTCGGCAAGCCCTTCCAACCCGACGAGCTTCTCTCTAAAGTGAAGGAAATGGTAGGAAAACCCTAACTCATGGAAAATGCGCGCACCCAGCCCACTCACCGGTACGTGATCCTGGTGATCGTCCTCACCGGCGTGCTCATGTCGGTACTGGACGGCATCGTCGTCAGCATCGCGCTGCCGACGATCACAGCGTCGTTCGGCGTCGACATCTCCCTGTCGCAGTGGACGATCACGGCGTACATGCTCACCCTCACGAGCCTGCTGCTGTTCTTCGGCAAGGTCGCCGAGTTCACCGGCCGTACGATCCTGTTCATTGCGGGGTTCACCCTGTTCACACTCGCCTCGCTCGCCTGCGGACTTTCCACGACCCTCACGCAGCTCATCGCCTTCCGCGTAGCGCAGGGCGTCGGCGGGGCGATGGTGTTCAGCATCAGCAGCGCGATCCTGTTCCTCGCGTTTCCCCCGGAGGAACGCGGCAGGGCCATGGGCTACCTCGGCTCGACGGTTGCCGTGGGGAGCATCCTCGGTCCCGTGCTCGGGGGATTCCTCGTGGACGCGCTGGGCTGGCGCTCGATATTCCTCATCAACGTTCCCATCGGCGTGGTGCTCGTCACCTGCTCCCTCATCTTCCTGAAGGCTCACGAGGAACGCACCCCCTCCTTTCAGATGGACTGGCCTGGCGCTGCGCTCCTTGCCGTGGCCCTCTTCTCCCTCATGTTCTTCCTCTCGCGCCTGGAGCAGGTGTCGGCGTCGCCGCTCGTCGCGATCCTGTGCGGCGCGTTGTTCCTCGTTTCCACCGCGGGCTTTCTCCTGCGCGAATCGCGCGCCGCGCAACCGCTTCTGGATCTGCGCATCTTCCGCAATCGCGGCTTCACCCTGCCCGTTCTGGCCATGATGCTGTACTTCGTGTCCAACTTCATGATCAACGTCGTCGGCCCCTTCTACTTTCAGGGCGTCATGGGCTTCACCCCCACGCAGGTCGGGCTTCTCTTCCTCGTCATGCCGCTGATCATGATCGTCGCCTCGCCTGCCTCGGGCTGGCTGTACGACAAGCGCCACTGGCCGTACTACGGCGTGGTGGGAATGTCCGTTGTCGCGCTATGCTACATCGCCCTGGGACTGCTCGCCCGGCTGTGGCCCAGCATCCCCGCGATGGCCGGCATCTTCGTCCTGCTCGGTCTGGGAAGCGCGTTCTTCCAGAGCCCCAACAGCACAGAGGTGATGAACGCTCTTCCGCGCAGCCAGACCCCCGTTGCCTCCTCCGTCTCCGCCGCGGTGCGCAACCTCGGCATGACGCTCGGCGTCGCGATGGCCTCGCTCCTGCTCCCGCTGCAGATGCGGCTTGCAGGGGTCAGCGGCGGTGTGCTCGCAGCCCCTAAGGGCATTCTGTCCACTGCCATCGCACGCATCATGTTCATGAGCGGCGCCATTTGCCTTCTTACTCTCCTCCTCCTGGTCAGGCACCGCTCGACCGCGCAACGCGGGGCATGACCCGCACGGCCACCCGCAGATACCCGGACAGGCGTCAATCGGCAGCGGGGAGTCCGGTCATCGAGCAGGAGAGCTCCCAGAGTCTCCGCATGCTGTCGCGGTCCATCGATGCCGGGCTCGACGGCACCTCTTTGCACTTGGTGAAGTACTTGCCCGTTAGTCCCTGCACCTCGGCGGAGCTGGCGAGGTAGATGCTCGTGAGAGCACCCTTCTCGGGACTGATGGCTCCCAACTTCTGCGCGATCCTCATCATGACGCCCATGAACGATCCATCACTCTTGCCGAAATCCGTGGCGACGAAACCGGGGTGCAGGGCATTCACGGTGATTCCCGCACCGGAAAGCCTGCGGGAGAGCTCGTAGGTGAAGAGGAGATTCCCGAGCTTCGACTGGCCGTAGGCGCTCCAGCCGCTGTAGCGCCGTTTTCCCTCGAGGTCGTCGAATCGCATCGTCGAGCCCACGTGCGCACCGGAGGAAACCGTGACGACCCGCGACGCCGGCTTCTGCCGCAGCGAATCGATGAGAAGGTTCGTGAGGAGGAAAGGGGTGAGGTGGTTGAGAGCGAACGTCATCTCCACGCCGTCGGCCGTTTCGATCCTCTTGGGGAAGAATCCGCCGACGTTGTTCACGAGCACGTCGAGGCCCTCAAACCGGGACGCGAACAGCGCCGCCGTGGCGCGCACCTGCTTCTGCACCGAAAGGTCGGCGATGAGGTACTCGACGGACGAATTGCCCGTGGACTGCTCTATCCAGGCGCGCGTGGCTTCCGCTTTCACTTGATTGCGTGCAACGAAGACGACCTTTGCCCCGTCATCGGCGAGCTCGTGCGCGGTGACCCGCCCGATACCGGCCGTTGCCCCGGTAATGAGGACCGTTTTGCCCTGCATCAACCCTGAACGCATCCGATTCTTCTCCCTTTCGCCGATGGCCTACCGGCACGACAGTGTCAATCGAACATACCGATGGATACGCGCCGGGGCAAGAATCGGAGGAGGAGTGGGCGGCCCGCGGCTACTTTGTCGCGCTGACGTCGATGAAGACCTTCATCGACGTGTCCCGGTTCTTGTCGATGAAGGCATAGGCATCCGCGTAGCGCTCCAGGGGGAAGTGCGCCGACATGAGCGGCTTCAGCTGCACTTTCTGCGTTGCTATGAGCTCGATCGCTTTCCGATAGTCCTTCTCCTGGTACATCAGGGTTCCGATCAGGCGGAGCTCGCGGTCCTGCACGAGGCCCAGGTCAACGTGAGCCTTCTGTCCGAACACGCCGACGACGACGATGTCCGTGCCTTTGCGGGCATTGGAGACGGCCTGGTCCATCGTCGCATCGATACCGACGCACTCGAGGCTCGCATCGGCCTTGTCGGGCCCGAACGCCGCTACGGTGGCTGCTGAAAGATCGCTCGTCGAAGGATTGATGCAGGCATCCACGCCGCATTGTTTCGCGATGGCAAGCCTGTGCTCGCTCACGTCCGTGACGAGCACGCGTCGGGCGCCAAGGCCCCGGGCCGTCTGGGCCACGAGGTTGCCGATGGGCCCTGCTCCGTATACGGCGATCCCCTTTCCCATCACGTCCCCCAGCCGGCCCACGGCATGCACCGCCACGGCCAAGGGCTCGATCATCGCCCCTTCCTCGTAGCTCATCGTGGAAGGATAGGGGAGCACTTTCGCGGCGTCGACGGCGAAGAAGTCGCTTGCCGTGCCGACGGTCTGGAACCCCATGACCTTCAGGGAATCGCAGATGTGATAGTTGCCGTGCCTGCACGCGTAGCAGGTGCCGCAGGTGACCTGCGGCATGATGGTGACCGGGTCTCCCGGCTTCACGTTCGTGACGCTTGGGCCGGCCTTTTCGACCACGCCCGACACCTCGTGGCCTTGAACGACGGGGTAGCTCATGAAGGGATGTGTGCCGTGATTGACGTGGATGTCGGAGCCGCAGACGCCGATGCGCACGATCCGCACGAGGACCTGGTCGGGGCCCATTTCGGGAACCGGGACATCGCGAAAACCGATGACCCCCGGCTGTGTCATGACCGCCTGCCTCATTCGCGTACCCCTTTCTCTCTTTTATTTTCCAGGGTGGATCAGGATCTTCAGCGCCCCTTCCCTGCCCTTTTCCACCAGCTCGATTCCGCGCTGCAGCTCATTCAGAGGAAGCTCGTGGGAGACGAGGGGCTTCACGTCGATCTTGCCTGAGCTGAGCAGGCGCACCGCCTGGATCGAGTTTCTCACCGACGTGTACGAGGAGAGGATCGTCAGTCCCTTGCGGAAAATGAGAAAGGCGGGGAGAGTCAGCGTTGCCCCGTTGGGAGGAACGCCGAAGAGGAGAATCTTCCCGCCGTTGCGCACGTAGGAGACGGTCTTTTCCATGAGGGGCGGAAATCCCGTGGCATCGACCACCACGTCGAAGGATTCCGGTTGTATCCCATCGAGCGAGGCTGCCGTTTTTGCGGCACCGCAGCGGCGGGCAAGCTCGAGGCGCGCCTCGTTCTTGTCCACCTGCGTGATCTCCGAGCACCCCTGTAGCTGGATGGTCTGGGAGAGCAGGATGCCGATGGGTCCCGCACCGATGATGAGCACCTTGTCGGCAAGCCGGAAGCCTGCGCGCTCCACGCCGTGCAGCACGCAGGAGAGCGGTTCCACGAAAGCTCCGGCTTTGAAGGGGAGCTCTCCGATAGAGAAAACCGCTTTCTCGGGGACAGCCGTATACTCCGCCATGCCCCCCGGCAGGGTGACGCCCACCCCGTTCCAGTTCTCGCAGAAGTTCTGACGGTTTCCAAGGCAGGCCGGGCAGTTGTCGCAGGCGATGTTCGGCTCCACCGCGACATGGTCCCCGATCTTGAAGCGTGTGACCTTGCCTCCGACTTTTTCCACGATCCCGGCGAACTCGTGCCCGGGGATGACGGGGTAGGTCCCCAGATACTCCCCGCGGAAGATGTGGATGTCGGTCCCGCATATGCCGGATGACTGGACGTGGATAAGGACCTCATTGTCCCCGACTCCGGGGATGGGGACATCCTTGACGGTGAGCGTGCCTGGCTTTTCGACGATGGCGGCCTTCATGTATCGTTGNNCGTTGCTCCTCTCCGCTGTCCGTCTTACACGCAGGTGAAAGCCCCGTCAATGACCAGGTCCGTTCCCGTCGTGTATGTCGCGCCGTCACCGGCAAGATACACGAGCGCCGCCGTGAGCTCTTCCGGTCTGCCCATGCGCCGCAGCGGGGTCACCGCTTCCCAGCCCGGGATCCACTGCTTGGCCGCAAGGGTCATCTTCGTTCCGATGTAGCCGGGGCTGATGCAGTTGACCCGCACGCCGTACGCAGCCCATTCCACTGCCAGCGACTTCGTCAGCATGATGACCCCGGCCTTGGAGGCGTTGTAGGCGCACTGCGGCTGGGGAACGTTCACGATGTGGCCCGACATGGATGCGGTGTTGATGATCGAGCCCTTCCTGTTCTTGATCATCACCCGGCCCGCCGCGCGCGCCGTGAGGAAAATGCCGGTCAGGTTGATGTCGATGACCTTTTTCCAATCCTCGAACGACATGTCTTCGGCGCTCGTGTTGACGCAGACCCCGGCGTTGTTGAAGGCGATGTCCACGGTGCCGAACGCCTTCAGGACCTCCGCCATCATGCGGTCCACGGCGGCCGGGTCCGTCACATCCGTTACGACGGCAATGGACTTCACGCCCAGAGCGGTGAGCTCAGCCGCCGTCTCCTGCGCCGCATCCTTTTCCACGTCGATGATCGCCACGTCAGCCCCTGCTTCCGCAAAGGCGAGTGCAGCGCTCTTCCCTATCCCGCGCGCTCCTCCCGTGACGAACGCCTTCCTGCCCGTGAGGCGAAAGCTGTCCAGAGTCTTCATGTTAGTTACCCCTTTACTGCGCCGAGTGTGAGCCCCTTCACAAGGGCCTTCTGCGTCATCCACCCCAGCACCACTGCCGGAAGGATTGCAATCGTTGCGGAGGCTGAGAGCTGCGCGGTGAACATGCCCTGCTGCTCCCTGAAGCGCGCCATGTACACGGGCAGTGTCGCCGTGCTGTTCCCCGTGAGGTTGAAGCCGAGGAAGAACTCGTTCCACACGAAAATCGCGACAAGGAGTCCCGCGGATATGACGCCCGTCCGCACAAGCGGAAATGCAATCCTCACCAGCTGCTGGAAGCGCGAGCACCCGTCGATCTTTGCGGCTTCAATGATCTCGACGGGAACGTCGGTGAAGAACGAGTGCAGCATCCAGACAACGATCGGCGTGTGAAACCCGATGTAGGCGATTAAAAGCCCGAATGGCGTTTTTATCAGATTGAAGGTTTGAAACCACGTATAGAGCGGAATGATCACCGCCACCGGCGGGAGCAGAATGGTCGTGATGAACCAGAAGTAGATCTTCCCATTGCTTTCCCGCTTGCGGAATTTTCCGAATACCAGGATGAACGCCGCCGGCATCCCCAGTACCAGGCAGGCCGCGGTGCAGGCAACGACCTGGAAGAGCGAGTTGCGGAGGTACCCGTACATGTCCCTGTCGCTCAGCACCTTCTTGAAGGTCTCCAGGGTGGGGGTGAAGATCAGCGACGGGCTGACCGCCTGATACTCGGTCTTGAAGGCGGTGAGGAACATGTAGAGGATCGGAGAGAAATAAATGATCGCAATGGCGTACACTGCCAGGCTGATGGCGATGATCTTCGCTCTTCTTTTCACCAAAGCGGCGGAATACATGCTTCCCTCCCCTATCCGTACACTGCGCTGCGCTTCTTGATCGCCTTATAGAGGACGTTCACGGCGAGCAAGGTAAGGGCGACTGTCATCGTGGCCAGGGCGCCTGCCCTTCCGACGTTGGAGGCATTGAAGACCTCCATATACACGGCATAGGGCAGCGTGTAGGAGCGCGTCCCGGGGCCTCCCGCGGTCGTGACCAGGATGAGGCCGAACTCCTTCACGATGAAGATCAAGCCGAGCATGATCGCGACGTTGATGTGGTTGGCGATCATGGGGAGCTTGATCAGGAACGTCGACTGCCACCAGTTCGCCCCGTCCATCCTCATGCTGTCCACGAGGTCGACCGGCACGCCCTGGAGGCCCGCCAGGATGACGAGGACGAAGAACGGCATCCACTGCCACGAGAAGAGAAAGACGATCACCGGGATGGGGTAGTAGCTGAGGAGGTCAACGGGAGCGAAATGGAGCGCTTTCGCAATGACCCCGTACCACCCGAAGGTCGTATTGAGGATCGTGGTCTTCCAGATGACCCCGCTTGCGGTGGACATCATGAAGAAAGGCCCGAGGATCAGGGTCCGGGCGATGTTCACGCCGGGAATGGCGTTATCCAGCAGGATGGAGAGGAGGAACCCGAACACCGCGCAGACGATCAGCGTGCTGCCCGCCATCAGGATGGTCTGCCACACGATGCTGTAAAACTCGGGGACGTGCGGGAAATAGGGCACCCTCAGGAAGTAGAGGTAGTTCTCGATGCCGGAAAACCGTATGTGCAGGTCAGGGCGCGCGAGGTTCCATCTCAGCGTGGAATAGATGATCGTAAGGACAAAGGGCACCTGCGTCATGACCCCGACGACGATGATCGCGGGGAGCACATAGAGCCAGTCGTGTCTTTCTTCCTTCATCGCTCCTCCCTGGCGTCATGTACTTCTTGTGATGCTGCACGCGAAGGCAGCCTGTCGGTCGGGAACCGTCCCGATCCCGGCGGGCTGCCTCAAAAGTCAGAGTCTTCCGCTACTTGCGATAGCCGCCGTCAACGGCGACCTGGTTGAACAGGTCGTTCGTCTTCTTGATGGCTTCGTCGAGTGAGATCTTGTCGACCACGTAGTCGGCGAGGTTCTGCGTCATCTTCGTGCCCGCATCGGCGAACTCGGGGATAGCGATGTACTGCAACCCGACGTAGGGGACGGGTTCCAGCGTCGGCTTCGTGAAGTCGGTGGACTGGAGTGTCTTCAACGTCATTGCAGCGTACGGAACGCTCGAGTACGCGGGGAGCAGATACGTGGAGGAGCGGGAGGCGGGAGGCGTGCTCGAGCCCGACGGATCCAGCTCGGTGGTCATCTTGATGTAGTCCTTGGATGTTGCCCAGAGCATGAAGGCGAATGCGGCGTTCTTCTTCGCAACAGAGCTCTTGGGGTTGAGCCCCATGGCCCAGTTCCACAGCCATGCGGTGTTGGTCTGCATCTTCTGGTGAGGAGGCATGGCGTAGCCGACCTTGCCCTTCACCGCCGAGCCCGTCGATTCCAGAGGCGGCGCAATGGAGGTTGCGTCATAGTAGATGCCGCACTTGCCGGACTGCATGAGGGCGATGCACTCGTTATAGGTGTAGGAGAGGATGTCCCTCTGCCCGGCGTCGCGGAGGATCTTCTTGTACATCATCCAGGCGGCCCGCTGCTCGGGGGTGTCCACCGTGGCGTTCCAGTTCATGTCGTAGAAACGTCCGCCGAACGCGTTGACGATGGTCACGAACGGCGCACCGCTCATGCCCCAGCCCGGCGCTCCGCGCATCGTCATGCCGACGATACCGTTGGCCGGATCATTGATCTTCTTGGCAAGCTCGTAGATCTGGTCCCATGTCGGCTCCGCGGGCATTGTCAGGCCCTTGGCCGCGAACAGCTCCTTGTTGTACATGATGAAGGAGCTTTCACCGTAGAACGGAAGCGCGTATTCGGCGCCTTTCAGGGAGAGGGAGCCGACCATGCCCTGGATCAGGTCAGCGCGATCGTAGGCTGCCAGCTTGTCCGCGGGCATCGCCTTGAAGTACGGCTCCAGGTTGTCCAGCCAGCCGTTCCTCGCCCAGTTGTTCGCCTCATAAGNNGTCCCCCCCGTGGAGGCTTCCGTGGTCAGTTTCTGGCGGAGATCGTTCTCAGGAAGCACAGCGAGGTTCAGCGTTACGCCAGGAACTTTGTACTTGTCTTTGGCGATCTTCTCGAGCGCCTGGTTTATGGGGTTGTTCGGCAATGCCACGTTGACAGTGACATTTCCGCCACCTGAGGACTCGGAGGCCCCGGTTGCCCAGACCTGGGTGCCGAGCACGAGGAATAGCGACAGGATCACGACGACGACCCGTAAAGATGTGACGCCCTTCATGTTTTCCCTCCTTCAGGAGTATTGCCACGGTCTCACCGAAACCGTCAGTACCCTAAACAAGCTCCTCATCGAAAGCGACGCTCACCTTGCCGCAGGCCCCGGAGGCCATGAGGCGATAGGCCTCGTCCGCTTTTTCCAGGCTGAAACGATGTGTCACGAGGTCCGCGGGGTGGATTCCCCAACGGACAAGCAGCTCCACGAGATTTTCCATGCGCCAGATCGAGGTGACCCAGGAGCCGTAGATCGTCTTCTGGTCATGGATGATGTCGGGGCTCGGGTTGAAGGAAACCCCGCCCCCCTCTCCCACGAAGGCGATCTTTCCCCACTGCCGCGTTGCCCGAATGGCAAGCGCGCGACCGTCAGGGTGTGCCGAACAGTCGATGGCGCGCTCGAATCCACGCCCGCCGGTGAGCTCCCGTAACTTGGCAAGCGCCTCAGGTCCCGTCTCTACCACGTGCTGCGCAAGCCCCAGTTTCCGGGCAAGCTCGATGCGCTCCTTCTGCACTTCCACGCCCACAAGGAAGCTTGCACCCATGGCCTTTGCCAGCATGAGCGTGGCAAGCCCCACGGGACCGAGGCCCACGACGAGCACGGCGTCGTTCCCGCACACCCCGATCTTCTCCAGCGCCTCGTACACCGTGCCGAAGCCGCAGGCGACCTGTGCACCGTCCGTGAAGCTGAGGGAATCGGGGAGAGCGACGAGATCCTTCTCATCGGCGAGGAGGTAGGACGCCATGCCGCCATCGCGCTGCCAGCCGTACGCCGCGCGGAGCGGGCTCGTGCAGGAGATCATGTAGCCCATGCGGCAGTCGTGGCACACCCCGCAGCCCGAGATGTGATATACCACGACCCTGTCACCGACCTTGAAGCGCCTGAGCCCGGGTCCCGCCTCCACGATCAGGCCCGACGGCTCGTGGCCGGCAATGACGCCCTGATACGCTTCAGCGCCCTTGCCCAGATGCTCGCGATAGATCGCGCGAATATCCGAGCCGCAGATCGTCGAGGATTTCATCTTGAGGAGGACCTCGCCGTGCGAGGGGTGGGGGATCGGAAACTTTTTCAGCTCAACGGTACTGTTGCCGGGGAGTATCGCTCCCATCATCGTGCCGTTCATCGTTAGAGGATGGTGACGGTCCGGCATGGCAATTGTAAAGATTACCAGCGTACCCTTTTTGTACCGGGAGCGAACCGGTACGCTTGTACCGCTTTATTTCGCTGTAGGACGGGACTTGTCGATGTTGGAGTCGATGATGAGCTTCATCGCGTGGGATCGATCGTGCACTCCGAGCTTCGCGTAGATGGCGGTGACGTGGTTGCGCGTGGTCTGCTCCGCCATGAAAAGCCTGTCGGCGATTTCCTTGTTGTCCAGGCCGTTTGCCATGAGGAAGAGGATCTCCTTCTCACGGCGGGTGAGCTCCTGGAACCACTGCGGAAACGACGGGTCGTGATTCTCCGGCACGGTAGGAACCGTGAACTTACGGGCGATCTTTGAAGCGATCGTGCTTGAAACGAGGAACGCTCCTTCGTGGACGAGACGTATCGAATCCACCAGGTCCTGCACCGGGATGTTCTTCAGCACGTAGCCCACGGCGCCGAACGACAGCGCTTCCTGGACGTACTCGTCGTCATCGAAGGTGGTGAGCATGATGATCCGCTTCCAGGGGAGCTCGTCGTGGATCCTCTTCGTGGCCTTCACCCCGTCCATTCCGGGCATGCGCACGTCCATGAGGATCACTTCGGGGTCCTTGGAGCGCGCCATCTCCAGCGCTTCATTCCCGTCATGGGCGATCCCGACGACCTCGATGTCGGGGTGGCGGACCTCCAGTACCCCCTTCAGGCTTTCGGCAAAGAGGACCTGATCGTCGACGAGCAGTACTCTTATGCTTTCTTTCATTCCGCCTCAGTGTTCCGCATCCACATAGGGAATGGTAACCAACAACTCGAATCCGTCAACAGTGTTTCTGGCCAGAAGCACGCCCCCCAAAGGAGCGAGCCTTTCCCGTATCCCGCTCATGCCGATCCCTTCCTTGAGCTCCGAGGCACCCACGCCGTTATCCCGAAGGGTGAATCGCAATTCGCGCTCGCTCATCCAGCAGAAGATGTCGATGGTTGTCGCCCGTCCGTGCCGGAAAGAGTTCGTGAGGCCCTCCTGGACGAAACGGTAGGCAACCGCATCGATCTCATCCGGAAACCGCATGGGCACGTTGCCCAGCTCGAGGCGTATCTTCACCCCCGTGGCCTGGCTGAACGCATTGGCGAGCCTGACGATCGCCTGGATCCCGACGACCTCCTCCCCCCGCAGGGTGCGCAGAGCGCGCAGCGCCAGCCGTGCCTCGGTCCAGCCCTGCTGCGCCTGGGAGCGCGTCGCGTTGAGGAGCTGCCGCACGCGCTCGGGGCCGCCGCCCAGGAGCGAGCCTGCCTCCTCCATCATCATG
>PLNO01000187.1 GCA_003141795.1 Spirochaetaceae bacterium
GCGGACGACTACCTCGTGAAGCCCTTCGAGACGGAGGAGCTCGTTGCCCGGGTGCGTGCGCTCCTGCGGCGCTACAGGATCGCCGAGTCTCAGACGGTGCAGGTGGGGAGGATCGTCCTGGACGGGCGGGAGCACCGCGTGATCTCAGGCGATGAGCGCATGGACATACCCCTCAAGGAGTTCGAGCTCCTCTTCAAGCTGGCCGGCAGCCCGGGCACGACCTTCACGCGCGACAGGATCATCGAGGACGTCTGGGGAATGGATTTCGACGGGAACGAGAGGACGGTGGACGTCCACATCAACCGGCTGCGGGAGCGTTTTCCCGAGGAGCGGTTCGGCTTCAGGATCACCACGATCCGCGGCCTGGGCTACCGCCTGGAGGATACCCCATGAAGCCCTTGCTGAAGCTGTCCGCCAAGGCACGGAGCCGGCTCCTCGTCGCGCGCGGCATCACCCTTGCGACGGTGGCGTTCACGGGGTGCTATGCACTGGCGTACTGGATCGTCGAGCTCATCTGGCGGAGAGGCTCTCTCACCTGGGGAGCTTTCGGATGGAGCGTGTCCGTCAATTTCCTTTCCCTTCTCTTTTTCAGCGGCGCGGCTGCCCTTTCCTCCAAGCTGATCGGCGGGAAGCGGGACAACCTCTTCACCACGCTGGCCGACGCCATGCGACGGATCGCCCGGGGGGACTTCGACGTCTCTTTGCCCGTCGGCGAGCACGACAAGGACAACCTGATGGGCCAGATGGTGAGCGGGCTCAACGAGATGGCGGAGTCCCTGAAGAAGATGGAGGCCATGCGGCAGGAGTTCGTCTCCGACGTGTCGCACGAGATCCAGTCCCCGCTCACCTCCATTGCCGGATTCGCCCGTGCCCTGAAGGACGAGGGCTTGAGCGCCACGCAGCGCGACCACTACCTCGACATCATCGAGAGCGAGAGCCGCCGCCTCTCCCGCCTCAGCGACAGCCTCTTGCGCCTGAGCGCGCTGGACTCGCGCACGGCGGCCATCGACGCCAAACCGTGCAGGCTGGACGCGCAGCTGCGGAGCGTCGTGCTCATGCACGAGCCGCAGTGGGTGGCGAAAAATCTACAGGTAACGGTCGACTTATCCGAGGTCTCCGTCGTTGCCGACGAATCGATGCTCGGGCAGGTGTGGACGAACCTCGTGCACAACGCCGTCAAGTTCACTCCGGCGGACGGCTGCATCGGGATCAGCCTCACCGCGACTGGGGACCAGGCGGTGGTTCGGGTGAGCGACTCAGGGCTGGGGATCGCCCCCGAGGACCTGCCGCTCGTGTTCGACCGGTTTTTCAAGGCGGACACGTCGCGGACCAGCGGCACGGGGGGCAACGGCCTGGGGCTCTCCATTGCGCAGAGGATCATCACGCTCCACGGGGGAACGATCCACGCGGAGAGCGCGGGGCTCGGCAAGGGCTCCACGTTTACGGTGCGCTTACCCCTCACCCCACTGCCCGAGAGGCGACCTGGATCGTGACCCGGGCCGGCGCTCGTCCCGCCACGGTGACGCGCGCATCGGCGAATCCGTGAAGGACGACGGTGAGCTCGTTCTGGGGCCAGGGGAAGTCCCCCTCCGACCACCACGTGAGCTCGTGCCCGCCGGGGCGCGCGGGGGTGATACGGAAATGATCCACGCGATGGGCTCCGAAACCGTCGCCGTCGTCGGTGTAGAGGACCCCGTCACTGGCCGCGACGCCGCTCGCGGCGTCACCGTCGGGAGCGTAGGCGTGCAGAACGATCGCACCCGCCTCCTGCATGGGGATGATGCTCCCCCCGCGCGCGAAAACGGGCACCGCGGCAAGGGGCGCCGGCACTTCCACGGCCGCAGACCCCCGCAGGGCTGAATCGCCCGTGAGGGAACGCCAGACCCCGGAGGGCAGAACCACTGACCGTGCGACTGCCCCTTCGGTGACAACGGGAGCCACGAGGAGATCGCTTCCCAAGAGGAACTCGTCATCGATTGACCGCAGGTCCCTGCGTTCAGGCTCCGACCAGAAAAGCGGGCGCACGAGCGGCTGCCCGCTCATCGATGCCTGCCATGCCAGCGTGTACCAGTAGGGGAGGAGTCTGACACGCGCCTCCATGCACGCCCTCACCGCGGAAAGTGCCTCCTCACCGAAGCTCCACGGCTCGCGATCGGGCAGGCCGACGGCCCTATGCGCGCGGAAGAAGGGGAGGAACGACCCGAGCTGGAACCAGCGGACGAACAGCTCAGGGCTGGGAGACCCGGCGAAGCCGCCGATGTCGGGACCCGTATAGGGCATTCCGCAGAGGCTCAACCCCATTGCGGAGGCAGGGGTCATTGCGAGGGCTCCCCACGTGGTGTCGGTGTCCCCGGTCCACGACCACGACCAGCGCTGCATCCCCACCCAGCCGGATCGGGACACGATGAAGGGCCTCATCCGTGGCCGAAGGCCGCGAAGTCCCTCGTATCCCGCCCTGTTCATCAGCATTCCGTAGACATTGTGCGCTTCACGATGGTCTCCGCCCCGGCCCTCCAGATCGTGGCGGACGCAGAGGGGGAACGTCGGAGAGCCCCATGCCGAAAACGACGCGGGCTCGTTCATATCGTGCCAGAAGCCGTCGAAGCCCCGTGAGAGCTCACCCTCGTACTGACGACCCCACCAGGCGCGCGCGGCGGGGCTGGTGTAGTCGGTGAAAACGGAGTGCCCCGGCCATACGACTCCCCTGAAGGTGCTGCCGTCCGGCAGGGAGCAGAACGTGCCTTCCTTTTTTCCCTCCGCATACAGGGGGAACGACGCATCGATTTTCACGCCCGGATCGACGATGGCGACGAGGCGCGCACCTGCCGCGTGCAGCTCAGCGGAGAAATCGGCGAGGCCGCCAAAAGTCGATGCGTCGGAGGTGAGCGTCCGGAACCCGCGCATGTGGTCGATGTCCAGGTGCAGAACGCCGAGGGGAAGCCCGCGCTCCTGGAAGCCCAGGAAAACGCGGCGCGCCTCGGCGAGAGTATCGAACCCCCACCGGGAATGTTGATACCCGAATGCCCAGCGCGGGGGCAGCGGAGGCCGGCCGGTCAGCTCCGTGAAACGGTTGAGGATCGATGCAGGCGTTCCCGCGGCGACGTAGGTGCGGCAGGGTCCGCCGGTGAAGCTCACCGCAGCGTCGGATCCCAGCGTGAGGGAACCGTCGAACGTCGTGTCGTGGAAGACGAGAACGCACTCCGTGTCCCGCAAGGAGAGGTACACGGGCATGCAGATATAGAGGGGGTCGGCGCCGGGACCGTAGGCGCCGCCGGGGTCCCGGTTCCAGAACCGATATGTCACCGGGGACCCCGCGGCCCCTTCCTGTCGGTCGAAGCCTGGCCTGCGCCTGTCCAGCGGCGCGGCGCGCGTTCCCAGCCCGTAGATGTGCTCCTCCGCCGTGAGGGACGAGCTCTGCGTCCACCCCTCTCCTTTGCGCACCGGCGGCTGTTCCTCCCGCAGGAGCCGGCCCGAAGCCGTGAAGTATCGCAGGATCCCGGCCGCGGAAACGCGCAGCTCGAGCTCCCCGCTCTTCAGGCTCCAGCCGTCGTCGGAGCGGGTGAGCTCTGCATCCACGAGCGGCCATTCGCTTTGTGCCACGGCGAAGGAGGGGAGCATTCCTGCGCCGTTCCATCCGGCAAAGAGGAGATCCGGCGCGAGAAACCGCACCTCGAGCTCTGCTGCGGCGAAACGAAAGCGCGCACCACCGGGTGCAGGCTCTGCGGATTCAAGGGCGCCGGCCGGCCTCGGTGTTGCATCCGCAGCCGGGAACGGGAAGCGCGCATCGATGGCATCGCGCCTGCGCGAGTATCCGATGGAGCGCGCGACGTTCGCGAAGCTGATGAGGCGCGCGCTTCTCAGCTGCTCACGGAGGGATTTCATGCCAGAGCCTTGCCGATCTGCTCGATGTGGTGCTGCCGATGATCCGCCCGGTTGAGACGAACCGGCTTGCCTTCCGCTTCCACCCGGGCGAGGAACGCCGGGTCCAGGGAGTCGATCTCCGCGTCGATGGCCCGGGCGCACTCCAGGACCAGTCGGCTGATGACGCCTGCGGGCAGAGCGCAGACGATCGGCTTCATTGCATCGTTGACCACGTCGACGTCGACAGAGGTCGGAGAGATGCCCTGCGCTTTCCATTTCTTCAGCAGCACGAGGGCCCGCTGGTCCCAGAAGGCTATGTGCCCGAGCAGCCCGGCCACGGTCCAGCCATGACCGCCGGCGGGCCGTGCGGCGTCGGCGTCGGAGAGCTTCTCCGCGATGCGCGCGAGCGCGTCGCGCCACACTCGATTCTGCTCCGTGTATGCATTGCTCATCCCAGTACGACCTCCACGTCGTGCGCCGCCCCGTCACCGAACAACGGCGCGATGTTTCCCGCGATCTCCCGACCGTCGACGGTCATGGACGATACGCCCTTGCTCACCCCCCGAGGGTTGTTTACCGAGATCCTGTACGTGTCGCCGCGGAAGACCCGCGTGACGGAAAAGCCCTTCCAGGCTTTCGGGATGCAGGGGTCAACCCGCAGCCCGTCCATTTCCGGCCTCACCCCCAGGATGTACTGGGAGACGGCCACGAAGTTCCACGACGCGGTGCCGGTGAGCCACGAGTTTTTCCCCTGGCCGAAGTCCTTGTGCTCCCTGCCGGCGATCATCTGCGCGTACACGTACGGCTCCGTCCAGCGGACCTCCGCGTGGTCATTGCTCGCCGGGGGAAGAATGGCCTTGTAGTAGTCGAAGGCGGAGTCTCCGCGGCCGAGCATCGTCTCCGCGATCATGGCCCACGGGTTTGTGTGGCAGAAGATGGCTGCATTCTCCTTCAGTCCCTTGGGGAACACGGAGACGTAGCCGAGCTCGGGGTGGTAGCGGGAGTAGGCAGGCCAGAACAGCACGATGCCGTGACGGGTGGCCAGATGCTTGCTGACACTGTCCATGCAGCGTCGGGCCTTCTCGGGGTCTGCGGCCCCCGAGAGGACCGCCCAGGTCTGGCTCTCCAGCCACAACCGTCCCTCTTCGGTCTTCGCCGTGCCGACGGGATTTCCGGCGTCGTCGAACGCCCGCAGGAACCAATCACCGTCCCAGCAGTCGGCGTTGATCCGGGCGCTCATCTCCTTCGCCGCCCTGCGGTAGGAGGCAGCGTCGGCGGGTGCGTCCCTCCGTTCGGAGAGCTCTGCCATCAGCCCCGCCGCCATGACGTACATCTCCGCGATCATGACGGAAGAGGCCGTGCCGTTGGGGCCGCGGAGGTTGAGGCAGTCGTTCCAGTCCGCGTTCTCGATCTTCGGCAGACCGTGCCATCCGGTGTTCGTCGCCGAATAGTCGAGTGCCTTCTGTAAATGATCGTACATGTTTCCCGTGCTTCCATCGTTGTAGGGGACGGGCATTTCCAGAAAGGCGATGTCGCCGGACTCCCTGACGTAGTGGGACACGGCGATCACGAGCCACAGGTGGTCGTCTCCGAAGCCCTCGCCGCTGCCTTTCTTCGTGAGCGGGGAGTACTGGTGGCTGGCCCTGCCGTCGGGAAACTGCGTTGCCGCGATGTCCAGGAGGCGCTCCCGCGCCTTGCCCGGGATCTGGTGGGCGAAACCGAGGACGTCCTGGTTGGAATCCCTGAATCCCATCCCCCTGCCGATCCCCGACTCGAAGTAGGAGGCGGAGCGCGACCAGTTGAACGTCGTGCGGCACTGGTACTGGTTCCAGATGTTGACCATGGAGTTCACCGCAGGGTCGGGGGTGTCAGTAGAGTAGCGGCAGAGCGTTTCGTCCCAGTAGGAGCGAAGCGCCCGCAGCTCCCCGTCCACCGCCTTCCCGGAGCGATACTTCCTCAGATGCCGCGCCTCGTCGCCCAGCGTCTCCCCGTAGCCGAGGATGAAGACGACCTCCTCCTCAGCGCCCGGCGGGAGCTCCACGTCCACGTGCAGCCCCGCGAACGGGGCCCAGCCCACGGCCAGCTCGTTGCTGCAGCGCCCGCGCTCCACGGCCACGGGGTTCGATTCCGACCTGTACGGTCCGACGAACGCGTGTCTGACGCCATCGTAGGAGCTCACCTTCCTGTTGGACCAGAACCACGCGTAGCAGGGCTGGTGCGCGTGGTGGTTGGTGAGGTGGTAGATGGCGTTTCCCTTGAACCGTGTCTGCCCGATGTTGAGGTTGTACTGGAAGTCGGTCATGTCGTTCACAGCGTCCCAGAGGCAGAACTCGACGTAGGTGAAGAGGCTGAGGCTCCTCTTCCTGCGCGTCGCGTTTTTTACCTTCAACCGCCAGATCTCCAGGTTCTCCCCGAGGGGCACGAGGTATGTCGTTTCCGTGCGGATTCCCGCATAGGCGGAGGAGATGCTCGTGTAGCTGAGCCCGTGCCGGCACTCGTACTCGTAGCTCTTCAGGTCCTTCAGCACCGGCTGCCAGGAGGCCGACCAGTAGTCCCCGCTTCCGTTGTCCCTGACGTAGATGTAGCGGCCCGGCCTGTCGGTGGGCACGTTGTTGTAGCGGTAGCGGAGGATGCGCCGCTCCCGCGCATCCTTGTAGAAGCTGTAGCCGCCCGCGGTGTTGGAGATGAGGGCGCAGTACTCGTTCACGCCCAGGTAGTTGATCCACGGCAGGGGCGTGTCGGGCCGGGTGATGACGTATTCGCGCCTCTCGTCGTCGAAGCGCCCATAGTTCATTTCTGCACGTTCTCCCCTGCAGATCATAGAGCGTGCCGAACGCCCCCTGCAAGGGAGGCCCCGCATTACGGGGCGGGAGTCAGGGTCAGGCGATGTATCCGTCCCCCGTCAGCTTCGCGTGGGCGATCTTGAGCTTGCGGTCGACGTCGATGCCGTGCGGGCAGAGGCGTGCGAGGCCGCTGTAGTCTCGTGACGGATCCACCTTGACCGGAAGAGCCGCGTATTCCGCGCGCGCTTTCCCCGTCTGGTCGAACCAGCCCTTGAGACGCTCCCGCAGCGCAAAGACGCCGGTATCGGTGATTCGCATGTCGTCCATCTGCCGGTCGTACAGCCCCTCCAGGAGGAAGACCGACTGTGGGTCGAAGTCCGCGGTCTTGCACTTTGCGCAGAGCCTGCACACGTAGGTGCCGAGCTCAGGGGCGGTGGCGTACAGGTCCTGTTTCTCTTTCTCCGTCATCGGAGAGAAGCTTTTGACGATGTCCAGGTCAGCCTTCAGCATCTCTTCCGAGTTGATGCCGGCAACGACCGATGCCACGGGGAGGCCCAACGTGTAGCGGAGGGCCGGGACCGGGGACCTGTAGAGCCAGCCGTCGCCGAACGCCTTCATGGCAAGCACCCCCGTGCCCTTCTGGATGCAGAGGGGGAGGAGCTCGTTTTCCAGACCCGGGAAGTTGAACCTGTCGTAGTAGTTGAATATGGTCATGAGCACGTCGAAGTCGTAGCCGCGTAACGCATGGAGGAGGGCGTCAGGCCTGCCGTGGCCGCTGATGGCGATGAAGCGGAGCTTGCCGGCCGCGCGTGCCTGGACGGCGCCTTCCATTGCGCCGCCGGGACCGAGGAGCGCGTCCACCTCCTCCACGGTTTGTACAGCGTGCATGAACATGAGGTCGACGTGGTCGGTGTTCAAACGCTTCAGCGATCCGTCCAACCCCTCGAGAAAGCCCTCCCGGGTCCTCTCACCGCTCTTCGTTGCAAGGAAGAAGTCCTTGCGCCGATGGGAGAGGGCGCGCCCGATCTTGGACTCTGAAAGACCGTCCCCGTAACCGGCGGCCGTTTCCACGTAGTTGCCGCCGCTTTCCAGATACGCGCCCAGGAGCCGCGCGGCTTCGGCGGCCGGGATCTCCACGAGGTGGAACCCGCCGAACCCGAGCACCGACACGTCGAGCCCCGTTTTCCCCAGTCTCCGCTTCTCCATTGCAGACCCCTTTCCCACCGATTATTATACCTCTCCGGCAACTTCACCGGGAAGGAGGGGCGGAAATCAGAGCATGCGGAAGGCCCTGGTGCCGCCCAACCCGCCGAGCGAAAGGAAACCTGAGCATGCCTGAAATCGCCCGTTATGGATCCTGGAAGTCCCCGATCGGCTCCGATGCCATCGTTGCCGGTGCCGTCCATTTCGGCTCCCTCCTTGCCGACGGGGCTGACCTGTACTGGACGGAGGGCAGGCCGCAGGAGGGGGGCCGGACGGCGATCGTCCGAAGGACCCCTGCCGGCAGGATCGCGGACGTTCTGCCGACGTCGTTCAATGCCCGAACCCGGGTGCACGAGTACGGTGGCGGGGCAGCGACTGCGGCCGACGGGATCCTGTACGTCTCCAACTTCGCCGACCAGCGTCTCTACAGGATCCGGCCCGGGCGGGAGCCGCTGCCCCTCACCCCGGCAGTGGACCTGCGCTATGCGGACGCCCAGATCGACAAGGCCCGGGGTCTCCTCTTCTGCGTGCGGGAGGATCATCGCGGCAGCGGCGAGGCTGTGAACACCCTCGCCATCGTGCCCGTGGGCGGGGACGCGGAGGGTGGCCGGGTGATCGCTTCCGGCCACGACTTCTTCTCCTCCCCCCGTCTCAGCCCGGACGGGAGCATGTTGGCGTGGGTGAGCTGGGACCATCCCGACATGCCGTGGGACGGCACCGAGCTCTGGATCGCGGAGGTGAAAGAGGACGGGTCGCTGGGGAGCCCCAGGCTGGTGGCGGGGAGCAGGGCGGAGTCGGTGATGCAGCCGCAGTGGTCGCCGGAGGGGGACCTGTGCTTCATCTCCGACAGGACGGGGTACTGGAACCTGTACCGGGCGCGGTTGGGGGCGCAGGGTGCTCCGCGCCCACTTTCCGTCGAGCCGCTCTGCCCGATGGAGGCCGAGGTCGGTGCGCCCGCGTGGATTTTCGGCATGTCGCACTATGCCTTCGTCTCGCCTGAGCGCGTCATCTTTGCGTACACGCGGCTGGGTTTCTGGCGCCTCGCGCTTCTGGACATCGGCGGCAGCCCTCGGGACATCGACCTGCCGTTCATGGACATCAGCTGCGTCACGGCAGCGGCAGGCTTCGTCTATCTGATTGCAGGCGCAGCCGCGGAGCCGGAGTGCATCGTGCGGTTGGATTTTTCCGGCGCATCCCCCCGTCTGGTGATCATCGCCCGCTCATCCTCCTCCACGATCGATACCGGCTACCTCTCCCTTCCCGAGGACGTCGAGTTCCCCACGGAGGCGGGGCTCCGTGCTCATGGCTTCTTCTATCCCGCCCGGAACAAGGACTTCACTCCGCCGCATGGCGAGCTCCCGCCGCTTCTCGTCATGAGCCACGGCGGACCGACCTCGCAGTCCCCCGCCTCGTTCGATCTTTCGATCCAGTACTGGACGAGCCGCGGGATCGCCGTGCTCGACGTGAACTACGGGGGGAGCACCGGCTACGGCAGGGAGTACCGTGACCGGCTGAAGGGCGCATGGGGGATCGTCGACGTGGACGATTGCGTCAACGGCGCGCGGCATCTCGCTCAAGCGGGACGGGTGGACCCCGATCGCTGCATGATCACGGGGGGAAGCGCGGGAGGGTTCACGACACTTGCCGCGCTGACCTTCCGCTCCTGGTTCAAGGCGGGGGCATGCTATTACGGGATCGGGGACCTGGAAGCCCTGGCCCGCGACACGCACAAGTTCGAGTCGCGCTACCTGGACGGTCTGGTCGGGCCGTACCCGGCGGCGCGGGATCTCTACCGCGAGAGGTCTCCGGCGAACTTCACCGAACGGCTGTCCGCCCCGCTCATCATCTTCCAGGGCCTGGAGGACAAGGTCGTGTCGCCGAGCCAGGCGGTGACGATGTTCGAGGCGCTCCGCGGGAAAGGCATCCCCGTGGCCTACCTCCCGTTCGTGGATGAGGCACACGGGTTTCGCGCGGCGAAAAACATCAAGCGCGCGCTGGAAGCCGAGCTGTACTTCTATTCGCGCGTCTTCGATTTTCCCCTGGCAGAGGCAGTGGAACAGGTGACGATTGAAAACATGTGAGGAGGGCGACGTGGCGGGCAGGGACATCGGCGGAGAGCATGCGATCACGGGGACCTACCCGCTGCTCGATGACGTCATTGCATTCAAGGAACGCCCGGCAGAGGCGGAGCACGGGTACTACCGGTTCGTGAAGCATCGCGCCGTTCGAAGCCTGGAAGCCGCACTGTGCGCCCGGTTCGATCGCCGGCATTGCCGTTTGACCGAGTCGCTGCAGGTTGCCCTCCATGAGCTGAACCTCTGCCTGCAGACGCCCCCCGGAACCGAGCGCTCGGATGTGGTCGTGCTGACCGCGGAGGAGGGAGCGCTTCCCGTGCCGACACCGGCGGCAGCCGCGGCAAAGTTCATCGTGCTCGGCCTGCGTGCCGGAGGGCTGCGGGCGGGGGCCGTGCTGGGGAGCTCCGATCGGATCATGGACGCGCTCGCCGAGCAGATGAAGCGTCGCGGGCCGATCCTCTCCAGCAGGGTGGCGGCGGTGTTCGCCGGCTGCGGCCCTGCGGGGGGCGCGACAAGCGTCGCGGCTGCCGACCCAGCGGAGAGCGC
>PLNO01000101.1 GCA_003141795.1 Spirochaetaceae bacterium
CGTGACGATCGCCACTTCGCGGGTGGACCAGCTGCCCTCGTACGCCGCGGCGGGGAAGAGCTTCGACGTGGAGGGCAAGCGCATCATCGAGGACGGGATCGGCAACATCGCCGCTGAGGCGATGAGGCGCTACTGGGTGCCGCAACAGGACACCGAGACCCTGACGCCAGAGATCGTCGGCGCCATGATGGCCCACTATCGGGGAGATGCCCACTTCGAGGGCAGCGGTGAAATGCTCACGTCCAAGGGGTTGAGCTTCATGGGTGGCCTCGTTGTCTCCTCGTACAGGAGCTTCATCAGGGGTGTGTGGAAGGTGCAGCCCCCTGCCAATGTCGATCTCATGGAGGACAACAACCTCATCATCGACTCCGATGGGGTGTGGAAGAAATCGTAACGGCGTGGGGCGGCGCGGGACGCTGCCCGCGCGCCCCTTGCCCGCGGGCAGCCGCGTTTCCATAATCGCCGCCGATGTCGCAACGATACCACGGCAGTCGCCGGACACGTGTCCGGCGAATAGTTTTCGTGCTGCTGCCCCTCCTCTCCGGCGGGTTCGTGCTTCTGAGTGATAGGTTGCTCGATTGCGAGGCCAGCACTGCCTTTTGCGATGAGCGCGATAGTCGCGACGGTAGAACTGACGGCGCCGTGAGGCGAGCCTGCCTGAGGCCCTGCTGGCGCCCCGTCGGGTCGAGGCGGCCTCCGCGAGAGCAGCAGGAGGGACAGAGAGAGAAGCACTTTTCGGGCTTTACGCCAGGCCGCGGTCGCGGCAGTACCTCCGTATGGCCTCTTCCACCGTGGGGAGCTCTCCAAAAAGCTCTTTTTGGGTCTGAGGATTGCGGCTCACGTAGGCCCCGGTTCCAACCCACTCCATCATGGCGGACATGTCGTTGTTGGTCATGGGAGGGAAGATCGGTTTCGATTCGATTGGTTTTCCCAAAACCTGGGAGAATGCCTGGGCCAGACGGGAACCGCTTGCCGGCGTTTCCCACCCGATATCTATCGAACGGCCCAGGGCGGTGTCCGTCAAGCTGATTGCCGCCAGGGCGGCGTACCGGGCCAGATCCGGGGTATAGACCATCCCCAAAGAGACTCCATGGAAGAGCTCGGGATAAATCCCTTCCTTCACCTGCGGAAGCACCATGTCGCGGGCTTGGTCGAGGAAGGCTCCTGCCCGAAGGGCGATGAAGGGCTGCCTTTCCTTTTTCAAATGCTCTTCTACGAGGTACTTGTGGTAAAAATGCGGGACAGTGACTGCCTTGTCGCATTCAAGAATCGAGATCAGGACGAATCGGGGAAGCCCCGCTCCCTTGCAAGCATCGACGAGGTTTTTATATCCCTCGGTGTCTGTTACCGCGGAATCCCCTTTGGAATGCCCGGTATAGCCCGCTGCACTGGCAACGAGAGCGTCGGCTTTGGGGCTCTGGGCGAGGGCCGATTTTAGGGATCCACGATCCATCATGTCTCCGACTACGAAATCGGTCACGCCGAGGGCCCTGAGATTGGTCCGATCGCTCGTAACGCGAACCAAGGCTTTGACTCGGGCCCCTTGAGCCAGAAGAGCCTTGACGATTTTAAGGCCCAGGTAACCGGTAGCTCCTGCAACGGTGACGATTTTCTGTTCCATGTCCACTCTCCCAAAGAATGAGTTGCTCAGAAGGTATAGGGTACCAAAGATCGTGGACCGAGGGAAACGATACGTACCTCGCCGGAAATGTATCAGAATCTGCAGTGTCCTTAGTCATCGAAAGAGCCACGAAGGTCAACCCGAGTCATCCCTGTAGCAAACGTTGCACGGAAGGCCACCAAAAGAATCGTGGCGTTGAAACAACTTTGCAGCGGGCGGTCGCTCGATGGTTGGAGGCTGTGGCACAGGACTTCCGGAAGGGAGATTTCTCGCGCGTTTGCATGCCAAAATGGCAGAGCCAGGGAGAGAAATGCCGTGAGGTATGATCCAGGACAGTACAAAATTGTCACCTTTGCGGGATGACGCTGAAACATGTGAGGCAAGCACGACAACGCCGGAGGCGAGCACGGGGCTGATGGAGAGTGCAACAGCGTGGCCAAAAGTCATGGCCTTGCGGAGTTCTGCCATCATTGCCACAGTCTATGAAAGAATTGGCGGGGTCGCAAACCCGTGTTTTGGAATTGTCGCTTGAGAAGTCTGGCGCGTCCGGCTACCCTGACGCGGAGCGACAGGAGGCATCCATGCTGCGCCCACAGTTCAACGAGTTTCGCCAGATCCTTTCCCTGGATGGGTTCTGGGATTTTCAGCCGGACCCATCGAATGAAGGGACGGGCAACGGCTGGATGAGATGAAGGCTGCCGCCTTCTTTCCGAGGAGCTCGACGCCTTGCACGCACAATTCCACAAACCCATCCTTCTGAGCGAGTTCGGAGCCGACGCCATAGCGGGCACGCACGCGCAGCCGCCCGAAATGTTTTCCGAGGAGTATCAGGCGGAGCTCATTGAGCGTTCCATTGGCATTCTTCGCGGCAAGCCGTGGGTTGCCGGAGAGCACGTCTGGAACCTCTGCGATTTCAAGACGGGTCAGGCGGTTCATCGGGTCGGTGGTATGAACCTGAAGGGCGTCTTTACCCGAGATCGACGCCCCAAGCTGGCGGCCCACACGTTGCGCCGTCTGTGGACGGGAGAAGGACGCATCACTCCGGCGCTGTAGCGTCAGAAAGCGGGAAGCCGTTCTCCCTGACCACTTTCGCGTACCACCTGCCCGAGTCCTTCACGGTCCGCTTCTGCGTCGTGTAGTCGACGTGTGTGATCCCAAAGCGCTTGCTGAAGCCGCAGCCCCACTCGAAGTTATCCATGATGGACCAGAGGAAATAGCCCCGCACGTCGGCCCCGTCCGTGATTGCCTGGCGTACGGCAGCCGTATGGCGCGCGACATACCGCGTGCGCACGGGGTCACGGACCGTTCCGTCCGTGCCGGGCTCTTCAGGGAGAGGCGTGCCGTTTTCCGTTACGTACGTGAAGCCGGGCCGGTATTCGCGCGCGACCCTGAGGAGCAGCCGATAGAGCCCCTCCGGGGCCATCTCCCATTCCTCGAAGTCGGCGCGCGGGGTGAAAGGCCAGTGCACCTGCCGGGCCGCCAGGACGCTTCGGCCTTGCGTGCCCCTTCCAGCCGGATCGTGCGCCATGATCCGGCGCGTGTAGTAGTTCACGCCGAGGAAATCGATGGGGGCCGCTATCGTCTCCATGTCCCCGTTCCTGATTTCCGGCAGGGATTCGGAAAACCACGCCGTCATGTCGCCGGGGTATGTCCCGCGGAACACCGGATCGAGGAACCACCTGTTGAAGGCGCCGTCGTGGCGCATGGCGGCGGCAACGTCTTCTTCCTTTTGCGAGGCCGGTTCGATCCATTCGAGGTTATGGACGATTCCCACCCGTGCGCCGGGGCACGAGGCGCGGATCACCGGCACCGCCTTCCCATGGGAAAGAAGGATCCCGTGCGCGACCGCAAGGGCTGTCTTCAGGTCCCGCAGCCCGGGGGCATGATCCCCGAAGAGGTGGCCTACGTATGCCACGACCCATGGCTCGTTATGGGTCATCCAGTCTTTTACCCGATCGCCGAGCGCTTTCGTGACGACCTCCGTGTAGCGGGCGAACGCGTCGACGGTAGCCCTGCTTGCCCACCCGCCGGCGTCCTGAAGGGCCTGGGGGAGATCCCAATGAAACAGGGTGGCAAACGGACGGATTCCCCGCGCGAGCATTGCGTCCACCAACTTGTCGTAGAACGCGAGGCCTTTCGGGTTCACCGACCCTTTGCCGTCGGGCATGATCCGCGGCCACGAAATGGAGAACCGATAATTGCGCAGCCCCAGTTCTTTCATGAGATCGAAGTCCGCGGCAAAGCGATGGTAGTGGTCACAGGCGGTGCGCGCGTCGCTGCCGTCCGCAATCTTCCCCGTGGTGGAGGCGAACCTGTCCCAGATGGACTCTCCCTTGCCGTCCTGGTCCCATGCGCCTTCGATCTGGTACGCCGAGGTTGCCGTCCCCCAGACGAATCCCTCGGGGAATTCGAGTTTTTCCGGAATCGACATCGTTTGACTCCTGTTTCTAACCCTTGAGAGCGCCCGCTGTGGCCCCGGCCATGATGCGCCGCGAGAATATGAAGTACAGCACCAGGGGAACCACGGCTACCAGGAACATGCAGGCGAACTGGATTGCATAGTCGGATCTGTACTCCCCTTGAAATTTGATGATGGCGAAGGGAAGCGTTCGCAAGTTGTCCGTCGCCAGGTACGTATATGCCATGATGAACTCGTTCCAGTTGTTGAGGAACGTCATCACGAAAACGGTGATGGTGGCGGGAATCGACATGGGGGCCACGATGCTCCAGAGGATGCGGGGCCAGGAGCACCCGTCGATGAAAGCGGACTCTTCCATTGAACGGGGGAGCGTGCGCAGCTGGCCAATGTAGATGAGCGTGTTGAAGCTCAGCGTGAACGCCACGTAGGGGATGATGAGCCCGAGGTGCGTATCGATGAGGTGGAAGTAGTTGAACCAGATGAAGTTGGGCAGCAGGGTGGTATGGATGGGCACGACCATGCCCAGGGTGACCGCGACGAACGCCAGCGGCACCAGCTTCCCCTTCATCCGTGTGATGGCGTACGCGCTGCAAAAGGATATCACGGTGGACGCGAGGACGGACGCGACAACCACAATGGTGCTGTTGATGAAGTACCTGAGGATTTTGCCATCCACCCATGCCCGCGCGTAATTTCCCCACTGTGGGTGGGTGGTGAACTTGAGGAGATCCGGTCCGAAAAGGTCCCCGGATTTCAGGATGGAATAGTTGAAGACCCAGAGGAGGGGAAACACCTGGAGGATGGCCAAGACGATGAGAAAGAGGTAAAGGATCGTTCTGCCCGCAACGGCGATGGCCGGACGGCCCTTTCTCCCAGGCAAGCTGCTGGCCATCATACGGGCTCCCTACAACGAATCGTCGTTTCGCCTGAGAAGGCGCTGTACGATCAAAGTGACGCTCACCGCCACGATGACAAAGAGGACGGAAAGCGTACTGCCGTAGCCGTATTGGCCGGCACTGAACGCCTTCTGGTAGAGGTAGACGGAGACGAACTGGGTGAGCATGCCGGGGCCACCCGCCGTGGNNGACAGGAAGATCATCTCCATTTGCTTCAGGCAGGAGATCACGTCGATCACCAGCACTGCCGAGATCACGGGAAACATGAAGGGGATGATGACCCTGAGATACGCCTGAAGCCAACCAGCGCCGTCTACCCTGGTTGCCTCTTCGATTTCCTTGGGAACGGTCATGAGGCCCGTGTAGTAGAACAGCAGCGCCCAGCCGAAGCCCTGCCAGATGATGATCCAGATCACCGCCCCAAGCGCGGTGTGCGGGTTGGAAAGCCAGGAAAACGCCAGGGACTTGAGGCCTACGGCAACGAGAACCTTGTTGAGGATCCCATAGGTCGGGTTGAAGATGTTGACCCAAAGCTTGGCCACCACCACCAGGGAGAGGACCGCGGGAACGAAAAGCACTGTCCGAAAGAACCGAGACGCCTTTTCCGTGATGTGGGAGAGGACCGCGGCCAGGGCAAAAGCCGCAGGGTTCTGGATGAAGATGGTGACTACCATGAGGATGAAGGCGTTCATGAGAGACCGCCAGAACACCGGATCCGCGGTCAGGATCTGACGGTAGTTCTCCAGGCCCACGAAGTGGAACTTGCCGAACCCTTGCCAATTTGTCAGGCTGTAGTACGCGGCAAACCCGACGGGGACCACAAGTGAGAAAATGATGACAAGGAGCCCCGGCAGCACGAGTGCTGCCGAGACCTTCTCATTTCCAAACAGGCCTTTCACTGCTTCGAGGCTGTTTCCGCAGAAGCATCGATCTTCTTGCAGAACTCTTCGGCCGTGATAATGCCAGAGGAAAGCTCGCGGATGAAGTTCTGGTGGTCGTCTTTGAACTGAGGGGTACCACGGTCGATGGTCGTCGTACCGCTCGTCTTCTTCGCGTCACCCAGAATCTTGACGAGCGTCTTGGCCACGAGCGTGTCGGAATCAAGCGTCGTTATTTTCTGCGCCGGGAACGCCGCATGCTGTTGCCAGGCCAGCACGGGGAAACGCTCCGCGTAGTACTTGAGGTATTTCAGGTCGAGATCTTTGTTCTTCGATGCGGCGCTGATGACGTAGTTGCCGCCGAACCATGCCTCCAGGTCGTCGATCTTCCCTTTGCCGTTCTTCAGCACGGGGAACTTGAAGGCATTCACATTTGCCCTGAACTCATCCGAGAAGCTCGGGTCAGTGGCGAGTCCCATTTCCCAGGGGCCCATGATGTACATGGCTGCCTTCTGCTGACCAAAGAGGTTGCGGGAGGCACCATAGTCGGAGACCGTCAGGTCGTCCGCGAAAAGGCCCGACTGCATGAACTTGACGTACTGCTTTGCGCCCTCGACAAAGTCAGGGTCGGTGAACTTCGCCTTGCGATCCAGTGCTGCTTGCTGACGGGAGAAGTCTCCGTTCACGCGCTCGCACAGGACGTCATAAATAATGGACAGCGGCCAGGCGTCCTTGCCGTCGGTGACGATGGGGATGATGCCCTGGGCTTTGAACTTGGGGGCCATGGCTTCCAGGTCCTCGATGGTGGTCGGCACGGTCACTCCCGCGTCCTTGAACAGCTTCTGGTTGTAATAGATCACCCAGAAATCGGCGGAAACGGGAATGCCATAGAGCTTGCCGCCCCAGACATTGCTTTCCAGCGAGCCGGGAACGTAGTTGTACTTCGCGAAGTCAGTCTTTTTTAACTCCATCACGAAGCCGCTGTCCGCCAGGGGCTTCAGGAGCGTGGAGAAGCTCCAATACTTGAAGACGTCCGGGAGTTGTTTCGCCGTGGCATAGATCTTGATCTTCTCCTGGTACGGCTGGTCAGGGTAGCTCTCCGTGACGATGTCCACGCCGGGGTTGGCTGCCTTGAACTCGGTGTTGATCTGTTCCACCACAGCGCCCCACCCGGTCGAGCGATCAGAGAGGTTGTCACCCATCTTCAAGGTGACCTTCGCCTGGGCCCCCAGCGCTCCTGCAATGCACAGCGCCAGAAGAGCCACTGCAATTCTCTTCATTTTTTCCTCCTTCTGTCTCAGGGATGGGACAGTATGCAGCGTCTTCAGGCAGCTGTGAATGACTCCGGTTCCGGTAGTCTGACGGATTTTCCGAAATAAGGCTGTTTAGAAAGGGGAATCATCCCAAAACACATCGCGCGAAGCGCGATAGCGGGTAAAACATTCCGGCCGGACGAGACCTGCCATCGCCCTAAGGGCGTTCAGTCCATGCGCTCGGGCTGGTTCCGGCCACTTTCTTGAAAACACGGCTGAAATGCTCCACGTTCTGGAATCCCACCCGTTCCGCCACCTCGTACACCTTGAGCCGGGTCGTCGAAAAAAGTCGCTTCGCCTCCTCGATTCGCACGTGTGCCACGTACTCCGTGAGCGTTTCCCCCGTCTCCCTTGCGAACTCCCAACTCAAGTGGTTCTTGGAAACCCCTGCCTTGTCCGCCACTCCCGCAAGGGAAAGTCCCGGGTCAGCGAAGCTTTCCCTGATGAATCGCTTTGCAAGCACGATGATCCGTGATTCGACTCCGCGGTGGGACATGACCGCCTGATAACCGGGCCGGACGTCGCCAAGGTTGCCGCAGGCCGCGCTCATCGAGAAACTGACGCGGATGGAAAGATAGCGCTCCAGGTACTCCTTCGCGTCGGAGCAGTAGACGCACGCTGTTTCCTCCGCGCCATGGAAGAAGACCACGACGTGGTCAGGTCGGACGGTGAGCACGTGGCCGTTTCCCCGCTTTGAGAGGACCTGGGCCAGGGACCGCTCGACCATGGAGGTAAAGCGCTCCAGGCCGTCATTCCGGTAGCGGGCCGCCACGGATTGAAAATCTCCGATCCAGAACGCGCAGAGGAAGAAAGGCGGGACAAGCGCCACCCCGAGGCTTGCCAGGGCCGCGGCCGAATCCGCGGCCGGCGGCTCAGCGAGAATATCCCGCAGAATCTGGGCTCTGAGGAACTCCACCTGCCTGCGTTCGATGATCGAGGAACCGGAGTCTCGGGATTTGTCGATTCCCGCCGCCGCCTTTTTCAACGCGCCAAGGAGCGCGTCTCCTTCCATTTCTTCCTTGCGGACGTAGTCCACCGCGCCCAGCGTGAAGGCAGTCCTCACGAGGTGGAAGTCATCGTACGCGGAAAGCACAATGAAGGCCCGGGGGGCCGCGCCTCCATTGGGAACGCGCCTGAGGAACTCGATCCCATCCATGACGGGCATGGAAATATCCAGGAGCACGATGTCTATCTCGGGGTGTTGAGCCAGCACCTCCAGGGCTTCCTTGCCGTTGGAGGCCTCGTAGGACAGGTCGAACCCGTCCTCCTCCCACGCGCGCATACTGGTCAGGGAGAGGCGGCAAAAAGGCTCGTCATCCACAATCAGGACGCAGTGCATCCCCTCACGCCTCCTGCGTCATAACGGGCAGGACGAACCTGACGAGGGTGTACGAGCCGAGGACGCTTTGTACCGAAAGCCCGAAGGGATCACCGAAGTTCAAGCGGATCCTTTGATGCACGTTGGCAAGTCCGATGCGGTGCAGTCCGGCGCCTCCGCTCCCGGTGCGGTTCCCTTCCGGTTCCAGGACCGACCGTGCCAGCTCCTCGCTCATGCCGACCCCGTCGTCCCGAGCCTCGATCACAAGATGCCGTCCGCGGTCACCGGTACGGCCGCCCAGCGCCACGCGCGGGGTGGTCACGGTGGGAGCTCCCTCCACGCGGGTGGAGACTGAAATGCACCCCCGTCGCCCCGCCGGAGAGATGCCATGAAGAATCGCGTTCTCCATGATTGGCTGGAGGATCATCTTGAGAACCAGAAGGTCCTTCGTTTCCTCGCCGATACGCCACGCCACGTCGAACGTTTCCCCGAACCGGACTTTCATGATCCCGACGTAACTTGCAACGTTGGCAATCTCGAGTGCCAGCGTGGTCATGGGGCCCGCGTTGGAGTAGCTGTCCGCGAGGATGCGCATGAGCGACTGCGTCATGTCCGCAATTCCGTCGGCCTTGGCCGCGCGCGCCATGAGCCGGATCGAGTTCAGCGTATTGGAGACGAAATGTGGGTCGATCTGAAAGCGCAGCGCCTCCAGCTCCGTCTTCATGCGCTCACGCTCGCGCTCTTCCCTCTCCACGGTGATGAGATGGGCGTAGAGGAAGAAAAGGCCGACGAGGAGCGCAAGAGCCAGGTAAAGGTACCATTGATAAGAGGTGATGCGGCCCGTGATTGCCGCCTCGTCCACGAGGACCACCACAGTCCAGCCGGTTGATTCCATCAGCAGAGAGCTCGCCAGCCAGGTCTTTCCCGCGAACCGTATTTGCCGAAATGACGCCGTCTGTGCGCTTGTCCCTGCTTTTTGCCGCAATGGCGCAAGCGCCTCCGGAGAATCGAGCCCGGCCGTCTGCGGCAGGCTCGTCAGGAGCACTCTCCCGTCCCGGCCGTAGATGACGACGTCACCCGCCGCCCGTGAGGCGGGTCGGGACCTGAGGCTGTCGAAGTAGGGGATGCGGAATCGCGCCATGACGGCGTCGATCTGGGTGTCGTAGTCCCGGGCCGACGTGCAGACGACAAGGGAGAGCAGGTATTCGTTCGGGTTGCCTCCCGGGATCGCAAGCTGGTCCAGCAGGTAAATCGTTCCCGCCTGCCCGTGCGCCTGTGCGTAGACGGAGGGATCTATCCCTCCGACCCACCGCGTCTTGGAGTAGTTCTGGTACGAGTAGTACTGGCCGTCCTTCATGGAAACCAGCACTTCGCCAATCCTGTTGGAATACGTGAAGAAGCTCAGGAGCTTGTCCGCAAGCCGGTTGGCCGCGATGAACTTCTGACCGGACCCACGGGCCCGCTCATAGCTGTCAGCAAGGGCGCGTAGCTCCACGTCGTGGAACAGGGCGGACGTGAGGATGGAGACACCGTCCACCTCGTTCCTGATGTTCTGGGTGATCTGTTCGACCACGGCCTCCGTCTGCCCGGCAACGGTGGAGTAGAGGGCGGAAAGATAGAGCTGAGAGATTATCACGGAAACCAGGAGCGCCGGGACGCACACCAGAAGAATGAAGGCGATGTTGAAGCGCCGAAGCACCGATACCACGGCGGTGAGTATAGCGCGCCTCCAGCCCAAACAACCACTCCCGAAAATACAATGGCCGCAGCCATCAGAGCCATCGGCCGTCCTCTTGCAGCGGCCGGCCGATGGCCTGCCGCTTCTTTTCAGGTACTTCAGTTGGTCCTTGCAGCTGATGTTCGGAGGCGCGAGGTGGCCGAGATGCGGCACATAGTCGCCTGATTCGATCGGGGGCCTGATCCGCTCGATTTCCCAAAAAAAGATGCGAGGTATCCTTCCACCTCAGCGCGACCAAAATGGAGCTCGATGAACGACAATTCATATGATCGAGACAAGCGCCGCGAGAGTTGGTTGCCCGAAAGCGAGTGCCGCTTGTGTTTGCGAGCTACGGCGTTTCTGAACGTGTGGTTTGCGTTCCTTCCAAGATCGGACATTCTCTCCGAAGGCAGGATGTCTCGCCTACGTATATTGGTTTCCCAGTCTTGACTAACCGGAAAGCGTAAACGCCCGTATTCTTAGTGATATCAGACGCCCATACTCGCTTGAGCAGGGCGTTGAGACGCCAGTCTGTATAAGTGCGTGCACCTTATCCATCACCACAGTGCTATTCATTCGGGATTTTATCTGCGGCTGGTGCAAATGAATTTTTGGTAGCTGAATCTCAGATCTGCCCGTAAAGCGCTATGTTGCAGATGCGCACCAGGTTGTACGCTTCAATGGTAAACTCGAACACCCAACAGGCCTTTGGTGTACCTCTGTGACGCGTCTTGCGTAGCGTGCCAACGGTTTTCACCAACCCGACAGATCGCGGCAAAACAGGCGAACCAAGCACCGCTTCATAACTGAAGCTCAGAGGATTCCCCTTACGGTCTATGTCACGGAGGCGAACCGGTACGACGTGACGCAACTGCTCCGAACAAGGACTGTGCGATATCATTCCGTTTGATTCGGCAATCGATCTCGGGGCAGATACCCTCGTTCCAATCTTCCTCTATGCGGGGTCTTTAGCCCTTTCCCTGACAGATTTGCTCGAATCAAGTCCGTGTTCCGATGGATGCCAAGCCGATACAGGAGTTGAGAGATCGAGTTAGCTCTCGATGGTGCCTGCTCCAATTCGGATAACTATTCTTAGGACAGTGCTGGAATGGCGTGGAAACTGGACATCCGATCTCAGACGGACCGCGGGGAGGTCGCGTGCACCGCCAAGGGCGGGCGGTGAGCCGGTTCGCGATTCCGCTCCTCTGGCCGTCCGAGGAGCAGTACCGCATGGACCTGATCATTCGCCGTGAGTCCGAGCGTGGTCTTGCACGCCCTGCTCGAGTTCACGGCGCTCTGGGCAAGGGTCACGAAACATGATCCGAGGCCGGCCGCGTGCGCCGCGAGGGCCATTGCATGCGCGGCAAGGATGCAGTCCTCCTTTGGCGTCGGAATGAGCACCTTCGAGTGGAAGAAGACCACGAGCGGAGCTTTGTAGAAGATAGGGTCCTCTCCGCGACCCAGCTTCGCCAGAAGCTCCCTGATCCTTCCCCCGTACTCGGGATCGTCGAGAAATGCCCGTAAGTAGGGGCCGACAAATGGCCGTACGAGAAATTTCGCGACAGGGCTGTTCAGGAGAGCGCTTCTCTTCGCGTAGATTCGCGATAGCTCGACGAGAAGAGCGTCACGCGTAGCTCCGCGCGGCATCAGGGTCAGCTCGTGCGCGCGTCTGTTTCCGCCGGACGGGGTGTGGCGGGCCGTATCTATCAGGCCGCTCACGATCTCCTCGGAAATGTCATCGATGAGGAAGCGCCTCATGCTTCTCCGCGACGCGAGGAAGGATCGCAGCGAATCCGGATCGATGGGGGGACATGAGCTCCGACCTTCCGGGGTCACTTGCGCACGCGCATTTTCGCCGAATGGCGCGTCAGGCGTTTTGTTGTTTTCCGAGCTTAAGGTAGCCATGCAAATCTCCTTTGTGTGTGTTCAGGAGATTCGATGCCCGCCGAGGCTCCCCGGTTACGGCTTTGTCGCAGTTTTTTTTGACAGCTCTCCCAAATACCTCTCGAGGCCTTCCATTTTGTACGAGAGCTGTGGAAGCTGGTGATAGATCTCGCTGATTTCCTTGGCCTGTCGATGGAAAAACTCGATGAGTGGAGCGTCGGCGGGTGTAGCGCGGGCCTTCAGACGCACCCTGCCGAGAAGCTCCGGATCGTAGGCCAGAGCGAAGCCAACCCGCGAACGGCAGGTGCAGGAGGGGTGCGCAGGATCGAGCCACTGACAGCGGCTGCGAAAGTACTTCTCAAGCGATGCATGTGCGCGGTGCAATCGTGATTTGACCACTGCTTCGGAAACTTCCAGCACATCCGCTATCTCACGATAGGTGAATCGCAGGACAGCGTACATGATATAGGGGATGCGCTGTTCATCGGTGAGCCGGAAGGTCATGAAGTGCAGGCACCCCTCGTTCACCTCTGTGAGAAGGGCCTGGAGATAGACCGCCTTGTCAGGCTCGTCGAACCACTCCTGCACCTCTGCGGGGATGTCCTCGCGAAAGGCCTCGATGCGCTCGTCCAACGATTCAAGGTATGTTGCATCCAGCTTCCTCTTTGTCTTGAGGCACGTATTCATCGCTATGCGATAGATCCATGTTGAAATGGCGCATTCGCCACGAAACTGCTCAATCCCTTGAAACACCTTCAAGAAAGTTTCCTGAACGACGTCCTCCGCATCCTGTCGGTTGCCCGTAATGCGGTATGCGAGGTTCAGCACCATTTCGGAGTGCTCCGATACAAGTGCGTTCATGTCCCATTTTGCGCCGCTCATAAGACGAGGGTATCTCGGAGAGCCGTGGGCGTACAATATTTGAAACGCGGCCCGGGCTTGATCGCAAGAAATGAAATTCTTCTCTTGACAAATTAAAATAACTATGTTAATGTAACTATGTTAATAGGAAAGAGAATGACACGCGCTGCAAATATAGACCTTCCAGACAGGATCCTCGCCGAAGCCCAGAAGATCGTCATGACCTCGGGCTATCAAAGCATCAATATGCGTGAGTTGGCGGGCCTGGATGGCGTGAGCGCGACGACTATCTATCATTATTTCAAGAATAAAGAGGAGATACTCGGCAAG
>PLNO01000237.1 GCA_003141795.1 Spirochaetaceae bacterium
CGGGCTCGTGAAGCCGAGGTCAGGACGCATCCTTTTCGGCGATGCCGAGCTCAGCGCACTATCCACCCCGCAGATCGTCCGCCTCGGCATTGCCTCGGTCCCGGAGGCGCGAAGGATCTTTCCCCGCATGACCGTCCACGAAAACCTCATGATGGGCGCCTTCACGCGAAACGACAGGCCGGGGATCCTCCGCGACAGAGACCGGGTGCTGGAGCTTTTTCCGAGGCTGCGGGACCGATTGCGCCAGCGCGGCGGGACCCTGAGCGGAGGAGAGCAGCAGATGCTGGCGCTGGNNGGCGGCGAGCAGCAGATGCTGGCGCTGGCCCGTGCCCTCATGGCGAGGCCCCGGCTCATCTGCATGGATGAGCCCACTATGGGACTTTCGCCCCTCTTCGTCGATCAGGTTCTCGAGCATGTCCTGAAGATCAACAGGGAAGGCATATCCGTCTTCATGGTCGAGCAGAACGCAAACCGGGCCCTGGAAATAGCGCACGAGGGATTTGTGCTGCAGGCCGGACGGATCGTCCTTCAGGGGACTGCTGAGGAGATCAGACGCAATCCGCAGGTGCGGGAGGCGTACCTGGGACAGTAGAAGGTTGCTTCGCTTTCGCGCGTTGCGCTCTTCCACTGTCGCTTTCAGGCCCCTCAGCAGAACCGGGGTGTGATAGAATGAAATAGGCGGAAGAGACTGTGGGCAAAAACGAGCCGGAAAGCATCCAGCGATTAACGTCCGAGCAGAAGGCGGCCGTGGTGCTGAGCGTCTTGAAGGGCGAGACAAGCGTCCCGGATGCCTGCAAAAAACACGGGGTCACGGCGACTGAGATCGCGGCGTGGACCGAGCTTTTCACGGCGGGCGGTGAGAGTGCCTTGCGGCATCGGTCGAAGGACTCGGAAGATCTTCCGGGAGAACAACTCGGGAAACTGAAGAGGATGGAGGAGGAGCTCTCGCTGGAGCGCACGCTCCTCAATGCCCTGATGGAGAATGTCCCCGATTACATCTATTTCAAGGACCTGCAAAGTCGGTTCATCCGAACCACCCGGTCGCATGCCCGTGCATTTCATCTTGACGATCCTTCGCAGGCGTCTGGCAGGACCGATTTCGACTTCTTCTCGGAGGAACACGCACGATCGGCCTTCGCGGATGAACAGCGCATCGTACTCAGTGGCGAATCGATCATCGAAAAAGAGGAAAGGGAAACGTGGCCGGATCGCCGGGAAACGTGGGCCTCTACGACGAAGATGCCCCTGCGCGACGAACAGGGGCGCATCATCGGTACGTTCGGCATTTCTCGCGATATCACCGAACGCAGGGAAGCGGAGCAAAAACTGCGGGAGCTGGCCGCCCTCCTCGACATTGCGACGGATGCCATCTTCGTCCGCGACATAAAGAACTGCGTCCTCTACTGGAGCAAAGGGGCGGAGACGATCTACGGGTGGACCCAGGAGGAGGTGCTGGGGAAAAACATCGATGATCTCCTCTCCACGAGCTCTCATACAGCGGAATCAACGGCGGCCCTTGCGGCGGTTTTTGACCAGGGTCAATGGTATGGAGAGCTCCACCAGAAAGCGCGAGACGGCCGAGCGCTCTCCATCGAAGCCCGCTGGACCCTCGTTCGCGATCAGCTGGGGAAATCGAAGGGCATTCTGTCCGTCAACACCGACGTGACGGAACGGCGCGCCATCCAATCCCAGCTCCTGCGCGTCCAGCGCCTGGAAAGCCTGGGTACGCTGGCGGGGGGAATCGCCCACGATCTGAACAACGTTCTTCAGCCCATCCTCATGGGCGTGGAAGGCCTGGAGCTCAAGAACCAGGATGAGATCAGCCGAAACATCCTGGAAATCATGCGAACAGCCGCGCAGCGCGGAGCAAGCATCATCCGTCAGGTGCTCGGCTTTGCCCGCGGCATCGAAGGCGAGCGCGTGGAGGTGCAGCCCAAACATGTGCTCCGCGAAGTTGAGCAGATCGTTCGGGAAACATTCCCCAAATCGATCGAGATCGTCGCCACCATACCCAAGGACATGTGGCCGATCATCGGAGACGCGACCCAGATGCACCAGGTGCTGATGAACCTGTGCGTGAACGCACGAGACGCGATGCCCGAAGGGGGGAAGCTCATCCTCTCTGCGGAGAACGTCCAACTGGATGAGACGTATGCACGGATGCACATAGAAGCGCGACCAGTCGCCTATGTCGTGCTGAAAGTGGAGGACACGGGCTCGGGAATGGCTCCGGGGGTTATCGACAAGATCTTCGATCCGTTCTATACGACGAAGGAGCCGGGAAAGGGAACGGGCCTCGGACTCTCCACGACACGGTCGATCGTGACGAGCCACGGTGGATTCATCAACGTCTACAGCGAGGTCGGCAAGGGGAGCTCCTTCAAGGTGTATTTCCCTGCCGTCCCCCAGGTGAAAGCGGCCGAAGAGGAGGCGGTGCACGAGGCAGCCCAGGAAGGAAGTGGAGAGCTGATCCTCGTCGTGGATGATGAGACGGGGGTGAGGGAAATCACGCGGCAGATCCTCGAGTCCCACGGGTACCGGGTGGTGACGGCAGGAGACGGGACAGAGGCGCTCGTGCTCTACGTGCAGAGGAAAGATGAGATTCGCGTGCTGATCATCGACATGATGATGCCCTACATGGATGGTACCGCGACGATTCGTGCGATTCGAAAAATCGACGCGAAGGCACCGATCATCGCAACGAGCGGTTTGATGACGAACGGGTACGCCAAAGAAGCGCGCGGTCTCGGCGTCGACGCGTTTCTTGCCAAGCCGCACACCGCCGAAACGCTGCTGCAGACTTTGCGAGACGTCCTCAGCAAACCTTCGACTCCGGCATCCTGATCTCCGATTCTGCGAACTTGACCCGGCATTCCGGCGGCTCTATTATCGGAGCTCCCTATGATATACCGTTTTCCGCTGTCCCTTCAAACCGTCCTCCCCGACGACTACGAGACGAATCCCGTCTTCGGATCCCTGCTGGAGCGTCTTCGCACGCTGGGGCTCTGGGGCGTGGAGCTCAACATGAGCGACCCCGAGAGGTTCGATCCCGGCGCGGTGTGCGCTTTTCTCGGCCGGTTCGACCTGGAGCTCTCCATGCTTGCGACAGGCCTCACCGCAAAGCGCCTCGGGCTTTCCCTGTCGCACCCGGAGGAATCGGTACGCGTGCGGTCCGTGGAGAAATGCCGGCAGATGATCGAGTGGGTAGCCGGCACCCCGGCAGGGATCATTGTCGGGTTCCTCAAGGGTGGGGTTGCCCCTGATCCTCTGGAAGCGCGGGCGCGATTCGGCCGCTCGCTGGCGGAAATCCTCCCCCATGCGGTGAAGAGGTCGGTTGCCGTGCTCGTGGAGGCGACCAACCGTTATGAATCCTCGGTGGCCAACACCGTGGAGCAGGCGACGAGCCTCCTCGCCGATTATCCCGCCTCCTCGGCGCACGTGCTCCCCGACACCTTTCACATGAACATCGAAGAGTCGAACAGTTGCGAAGCGCTGCGGGCCGCCGCCGGCCGATTCCAGTCACTCCACCTGTCCGACAACAACAGGCTCTTCCCGGGGTTCGGCGCGATCGACTTCGGGGCCGTCATCGGCCTTCTGACGGAGATCGGCTACACGGGACGCCTCGCCATCGAGGGGAATGTCAGAACAAGCATTGAGGAGGACATCGGCGCGTCCATTGCCCGGATCGCGCCGATGCTTCAGGTCTAGCGCGGCATTTTACGCGTTATAGGTTCCCGAGGACACGTCCATGCCCTCGCCGGTCCAGTTCGTGTGGAAGAACTTTCCGCGCGGGGTGTCCAGCCGCTCGTAGGTGTGCGCGCCGAAGTAGTCCCGCTGCGCCTGGAGGAGGTTCGCGGGGAGCCGCGCGCTCCTGTACCCGTCATAGAAGCTGAGAGCCGTCGTGAAAGCGGGGATGGGGATCCCCAGCTCCACACCCTTTGCAATGGTGCGGCGCCACGACCCCTGGCAGCGCTCGATCACGCTCTGGAAATAGGGATCGAGGAGGAGATTGGTGAGCGCGGGATCCCTGTCGTAGGCTTCCTTGATCTTGCCCAGGAATGCGCTGCGGATGATGCAGCCCCCGCGCCACATGAGCGCAATCCCGCCGTAGTTCAGGTTCCAGTGGTACTCTTTGGCCGCCTCCCGCATGAGCATGTAGCCCTGCGCGTAGGAAACGATTTTGGAGGCGAGCAAGGCCTGGCGGATGTCCTCGACGAACGCCTTTTTGTCGCCTGAGAACTTCGTGCCCGGGCCTTTCAGCGTCTTTGCCGCAAGCACGCGCTCGTCCTTCATGGCCGAAAGGCAGCGGGCGAAGACCGCTTCACCGATGAGGGTGACGGGCATGCCGAGGTCAAGAGCGCTGACGCTCGTCCACTTGCCCGTACCCTTCTGGCCCGCCGTGTCGAGGATCTTGTCCACGAGCGGCGCACCGTCCCTGTCCTTGTACGCGAGGATGTGGCTCGTGATCTCTATGAGGTAGCTGTCCAGCTCCCCCTTGTTCCACTCGGTGAACACGTCGTGCATCTCCGCGGCACCCATGCCCAGGCCGTCCTTCATGTACTGGTAGGCCTCGCAGATCAGCTGCATGTCCCCGTACTCGATCCCGTTGTGCACCATCTTCACGTAGTGTCCGGCCCCGTCCTCACCGACCCAGTCGCAGCAGGGCACGCCGTCGGTCTTCGCCGCAATGGCCTGGAAGATCTCCTTCACGAGCGGCCACGCTTTGGGATTGCCTCCCGGCATGATCGAGGGCCCATGCCGCGCGCCCTCTTCACCGCCCGAAACGCCGGTGCCGATGAACAGCAGCCCTTTGTCGGCAAGGGATTTCGTCCTGCGGATCGTGTCGGTGAACTGGGAGTTTCCCCCGTCGATCACGCAGTCCCCGGCTTCAAGGTGGGGAAGCAACTGCGCGATGGTCTGGTCCACCGGGTCACCCGCCTTCACCAGGAGCATGATCCTGCGCGGCCGCTTCAGGCCCGCCACGAGCTCTTCGATCGAATGCGCGCCCTGGATCGTGGTGCGCCCATGAGCGGCATCCTTCAGGAACTCGTCCACCGTGGCAACCGTCCTGTTGAACACGATGACCGAATAGCCCTTGTCGTTGACGTTGAGAACGAGATTCTGGCCCATGACGGCCAGCCCGATCAATCCGAAATCAGCTTTCGTTTCCATACCCTCTCCTTTAGATCACGATTCAAAGCGAGCCCGCGACGCCCACAGGCCGATGGCGGGATTCGCAATGTAGTACACCCGCTCCCCGCGCGGCAGCTCGTTCCAGCCGTCACGCATACGGTGCGGGTCATAACGCTCCATCATCAAGGAAAGCTCCCCGTAGCGGAATCCGGCCTTTTCCACCTCTGCCCGGCTCAAGCCCGCGGGGCAATAGGTGATGGAGAACCTCTCCTCCGAGGAGCCATGGATCAGATGCGCGGCCACGCTGAGGTTCTCCTTCAGGTCGTCGTTCTCCTCCACCAGGGAGAGGATGCGCGGGGTGGTGAAGTAGCCGTATTTGCGGATGAGCAGGTCGATGCCCGGGTCCTCGCCGAACTGGCGCACGCCGGGGGCAAGAACGATGAGCTCGCCGCCGTCGGCAATCGCCATGCGGGTACGATAGATCGCCTTGTTGCCCAGCCAGGTGCTCTTGAACTCTCCGGGGTCGAGGTACACCACGACGCGCTGGAGCGGCTCCAGCACCATGGTGAAGTTCACCTCGAGGGAAAGTGCGGCTGCGCGCTCGAATGCTTCCCGGTCGTCACCGATGAAAAGCCCCTTCATGCCAAGGCTCCCGTCGGGCTCCCTGCCGATGACGGTGAGAACGTAGACGATGGGCAGATCCCGGGCAAAACGGCGGCTCGCCTCGTCCAGCACGGCGCGCACCGGCGTATCCGCACGGCCCATCATACGCTCCATGCCGTATACCGCGCCGAGGTAGTGGCTCTTGTTGATGGCCTCCCGGCCGCCCGT
>PLNO01000132.1 GCA_003141795.1 Spirochaetaceae bacterium
GGCCGCCCGGCCTTTTCTTGGCTTCCCCGGGGAGGCTTGGCCCGGGGCCCGGGCTCTCGCTGGCCGTTCTCCACGGGGAAGCGTCTGGGCAGGGGGAGGATCGGATGGGCGTTCCTGGCGGTGGGTAGTCCAGAGGAGGAGACATCATGCGAAGAACAGTGAGTTGGTCGCTATTCGTGGCGTGTGCCCTGACGCTGGCGCTGCAGAGCGCCGCCTACGGGGTGGAGTTGAAGTGGTGGTCCCATTGGGCGATCGAGGACAACAAGAAGGTGGTACTCTTCGAGGTCAAGAAGCGTTTCGAGGCCAAGCATCCGGGGAACACGGTGAACCTCACCTTCTACGAGAAGGCGAATATGTTCCCGACCCTCCGGGCGACGTTCACTGCCGGCTCCGGCTTCCCGGACGTCTTCTATTACGAGGCGGACGTGCCGGAGTTCATCCCCGCCGGCTGGCTGGCGGACCTGTCCACGGGCATTCGCTGGGAGAACATCGAGCCTAGCGCCAAGGCATTCTGGACGCGGCCCGGCCCGGGTGGCAAGCTGGCTCCATGGGCGATCGCGGTCGAGTCCGCCTCCGACGAGTTGTACTACAACAAGAAGATGTTCAAGGACGCGGGGCTCGACCCGAACAAGCCGCCCCGCACGATCGAGGAGTTCGCCGCCGCCCAGCGCAAGCTCACCAAGAAGGACGCGCAGGGCAACATCACGCAGACCGGCCTCGAATGGCGCGCGACGTTCCCCTCGTGGTTCGCCGCCTACTATTCCTACATGTTCGGCGCGAATCCGTCGAGCCTCTACGATGCAAAAGCGAAGAAGTACCTGAAACCGGATGCGCTGTACCAGACCTGGCAGTGGCTGCAGTCGTTCCCGAAGGAGTTCGGCGCCGATGCGATGCGCAAGTTCGCGTCCGGCCTCGGCGACTGGGGAACCTCGGCCGAGCCTTTCCTCTCCGGGAAGATGGCGATGTCGTTGAACGGTCCGTGGATCGCCGACCACATCCGCCGCTATTCCCCGAACATGGACTGGGGCGTCGCGCCGGTTCCGGCGGTGTCCTCGGTGGTGAGCAAGGGCAACTTCGCATGGTTCGGCATGGACCAGATGGCCATCCCCAAGGGTGCGAAGAACAACGCCGAGACCATGGACTTCATGCTCTGGTTCGCGGGGCGCCAGGGTCAGTTCATCTACGACGCGGGACCCAAGGGCACGGGACGCGTTCCCACGACCCGTGACTTCGGCGGCGCGGACTTCTTCAAGGCCGCGGCCCCCGTCAACCCCAAGCTGAGCGCGTGGACCGACTCCCTGTCCAGCCCCGCCCTGCAGCCGATCCCGTTCTTCTCTCTGGCTCAGGCGGCGTACAACCAGGAGTTCATCGCCATTCTCGATCCTGTGCTTAACCTCCAGGTGGATGCAAAGGCAGCGGTCGACACGGCCGTGAGCCGCGCCCAGGCGGTCCTGGACAAGATGTAAGGAAGGTCTGAAGATCTGTCTATCGGGCTTTCCAATTCGACTGTGCATTGATCGGCGGCGGCAACGCCGCCGATCCCCCTGAAACTGAAGAACGGTAGGTGACCATGCGAGACAGTCTCGTCGTGACCGCACGCCAGCGCAAGATACGCAAGCGCCTCACCGTGCTCGCGTTCCTTTCGCTCTGGCTCATCGGATTCTCGGTTCTTTTCGTCTACGCGATCGGCCAGACGCTCGTGTATTCCTTCACCAACTTCAACTTCATGAACAAGATGAAGTGGATCGGCATCAAGAATTACGCGTACCTGATCGTCTCCGATGGCGTGTTCTGGCAATCGCTGGGCAACACGGGACTCATTCTCGCGATCGTCGTTCCCACGATACTCATCCTCGCGTTCCTCCTGGCGGTTCTCGTGAAGAACAAGTCGGGAATCGGAGCTTTCGCGAGCATCGCCTATTTTCTTCCCTTCGTCATTCCCCTGGCGGCCACGGGCCTCGTGTGGCGCTGGATGTTCAACGGGCAGTACGGCATCATCAACTACGTCCTGGGGCTGGTCCACATCCCCGGACCCGACTGGCTGCTGAACAGTATGCTGGTGAAGCCGGCGATCTCCATCGCCGAATCCACCCTCATCGGGCAGTATTTCATCATATTCGTCGCCGCGCTGCAGGACGTTCCGCAGGAGTTCTACGAGGCCGCGGAGATCGACGGGGCATCGGGGTTCCGCAGGATGTGGAACATCACGCTCCCCATGATCTCCCCGGCGCTCTACTTCAATCTCGTCACGTGCTTCATCGGCGAGTTCCAGATCTTCGACATGCCGTGGGTCATGACGCTCTCCGGCGGCGGGCAGAACACCGCGGCAGGAGGACCCGGATATTCGAGCACGACGTTCTCTCTGTACATGTACAACAAGATGTTCCAGCAGTACGACGCTGGCGCGGCGTCGGCAATGGCGATGATCTCGCTTGTTCTCGTTCTGGGAATTTCTTTCCTCATGATCAGGGCGAGCACGCGAATGGTCAACTATGAACGGTAGAATCCTCGGGAGAAGCACGTGAGACCCCAGCGAAGATCGACACGGACGGTCCGATGGCTCGTGACCCTCGTCACGGCGCTCATTTTCCTCTTTCCCTTCTTCTGGATGATCCTGACGGCACTCAAAGGGGAGAAGCACATCTACGTGCTCCCGCCGGAGTTCCTCCCGATCCCCCTCAGCCTCAGGAACTTCAGTGATGTGATGCAGGTGTTCCCCTACTCCCAGCTGCTCTGGAACACCCTCCGTGCCGCGGTCCTCTCAGCCATCGGGCAGACCGTGTGCAGCGCACTCGCGGCATACGCGTTCGCGCGCATGACGTGGAAGGGACGGGACGCCTTCTTCGTCGTCACCCTCGCCGCAATGATCATTCCCCCGACGGTGTTCGCCATTCCCTGGTATATGCTGTACTGGCGGCTCGGTCTGCTGGGAACCCTCGCCCCGCTGTGGGTCCCGTACTGGTTCCAGCATCCCTACATCATCTTTCTTCTCACGCAGTTCATGCGGACGATCCCGGAGTCGTTCTCCGACGCCGCACGGATCGACGGGAACAGTGACTTCGGGATCTTCGCGAGGGTCATCATTCCCCTCTCGCGTCCTTCCCTCGTTGCCGCATTGCTTCTGCACTTCATCTTCATCTGGAAGAACCTCATGCTCCCCATGATGTATCTCAGCAAGGAGAGCCTCTTCACGCTGAGCGTCGGACTGCAGAATCTTCTCGGAGGGACGATCAAGCCTCCGTTCAACCAGGACATGGCCGCGGCGTTGATGACGAGCCTTCCCCTCGTCATCATCTTCATCGTGCTGCGCAAGTTCATCTTCAGCGGTATCGCGTCGAGCTCGCTGAAGTAGAGAGGGATCGGTTCCGCGCTAGAACAGGTAATCGGTGTTCACGAAGTTCGAGGTTCTCCCCCGCAGGATGCCGCTCAGGAGCTCGGTGTTCTCTGCCGTGCCCGGCGCCGCCACCATCGAGCGGATGGAGAAGCAGCGCAGCGCATCCGAAACCGAGAGCGTTCCCTCCGCGCTGTCCTTGCGACCGGTGAAGGGGTAGACGTCGGGGCCCCTCTGGCATTGGGCGTTGAGGTTCACCCTGCAGACCTGGTTCGCCAGGACGTCGATGAGCGGCCCGAGCGTTGCCGGGTCCGTGCCGAAGAGGCTCGCCTGCTGGCCGTAGCTGGAAGCCACCACGTAGTCGAACACTTCGCGGGGGTCGTCGAAGACGGCCACGGGGATCACCGGGCCGAACTGCTCGACGTGGTACAGGTCCATCGAGGGGGCTACCGGAAAAACCACCGAGGGGAAGTAGAAAGTGCCGTTGGACAGGCCCCCATGACGATTCGCCACGTGCGCGCCCTTGCTCTCGGCGTCAGCAACGAGCTGCGCCATGCGAGCCACCTTCCCGGGGTCGGGAAGAGGGGTAATGCGCACCGAGGGCTCCCAGGGCATGCCGAAAGACAGCGAGTCCACCGCATCGGACAGCTTTGCCACGAAGCGCTCGGCGATGGACCGCTGGACGAAGAGGAGCTTCAGCGCCGTGCAGCGCTGCCCATTGAAGGAGAGGGCGCCCGTCACGCACTCCGAAACGGCGAGGTCGAGGTCCGCATCCGCGCATACGATGCCGGGGTTCTTGGCGTCCAGGCCGAGGATCGACCTCAGGCGGTTGGGGTGGGGATGAAGCCGCTTCAGCTCATTGGCCACGCGGGAGCTCCCGATGAAGGCGAGGGATGCAACGTCGCCGGTCTCCATGATCGGTCCCGCAATGGCGCTGCCCTTGCCGTTGATGACGTTCACGACGCCGGGCGGAAAGCATTCGGCAAAACAGGACAGGAGAGGTGCCTGACAGAGCGCTCCATAGTGCGGGAGCTTCGCGACGATGGGATTGCCCATTGCGAGCGCCGGAATCAGTGTGGTGAATGTTTCGTTCAAGGGGTAGTTGAAGGGACCCATGCAGAGCACGACGCCCAGCGGGGACCTGCGGATGTGGGCAAGCACGCCACCGTTCGTGGAGAAACGCGCCCCCGCGCGGTCCGTTTCCTTCAACGCTTCCACGGTGTCGGTGATGTATTGAACGGTGCGGTCGAACTCTTTTTCGGAGTCTGCGCGGCTCTTGCCGATCTCCCACATGAGGAGGCGCACCGACTGCTCCCGCACCGCCCGCATCCGAACGGCGAAAGCGGAAAGCGCCTCTGCCCGGCCCGCGACGCGCATGGTCGGCCACGAGCCGCGACCGTGGTCCCACGCGGACCGGGCGGCGGCAAGGGCGTCGAGCGCCGTCTCCCTGTCCAGTCGCGCAGCCGGGCCGAGACGACGCTGTGAGATGCGGCCGTCATCGCCGCGAAGGCACACGGCTGAGAGCGTGTCCGACGATGGACCCGCCCACCGGCGGATCTCTCCATTCACGAGGTAAGCGGTGCCCTCCGAATATATGCCGCCTTTGGGCAGGCAATCAGCCGTCGCGGGAACCTCGGCGAGCCGGGGAAAGAGCCCGGCCACTTTGTCTTTCACGGGTGCTTCCATGGCTCAAGGGTGGCGGGGCCGCCGCACGCTGTCAAGTCGAGCCGCCATCCTCCTGTGCCTGGAGCTTCTTCACGAGCGCCTCGTACTTCTCGTGGATCATCTTCCCGTCGAAATCGTGGAACGCCGCAAGGAGGGAGTCCAACTCCTCCTTGCTGAAATACTCCTCGGTGGCCGGGAAGAAGTCGGCGTCTTCCTTGCGGATGTGCCGGGGGTAGAAATCGGCCAGCCATTCCATGATGGCGATCATCTCCTTCACAGCGCCGACATCTCCGTTGCCGTAGCGCTCCCTGGCGCTCACGAGGAGCTTCACCCTCTCACGGGCCTGTCGGTGCTCGTCGACGAGATCGGCCATTGCGCGGGAGTGCTCAGCGCTGAGTCCCTTCTGGGCGAGCTGCTTGAAGAGGATGTCCTCCTCTTTGCCGTGATGCGTGCGGTCCGCGTACACACGGACAAAATCCACAGCGGCGTCGATGAAGAGAGGATCGACCTTCCCTCCCTTTTCGATTCTTCCCGCCTCTTCCGCGATGACGCGCAACATTTTCTCGATGAGCCTGTGCTCGATCATCAGGGGACCCCGTGGTTTCATGGCGCGCTCCTTGCGGCAATGATGCCGCTTCTACGGGGAGGCGTCTACAGCAGCAGCTCCATGATCGTCACGTCCAGCATCCTGCCGAACTTGATCCCCACCTCCTTCAGGAGGCCGACGGTGGAGAATCCGCATTCCGCGTGCAGACGAACGCTCGCCACGTTGTCGGAGGAGATGCGCGCAAGGACGGCGTGGTGGCCGAGCTCCCTTCCCGCCTCGATCAGCGCCTGAAGGAGCCGTCCTCCGATGCCCCGGCGGCGGTACTGCTCGTCCACGTAGACGGAGACCTCCACCGAGGAGTCGTAGGCTGCCCTCTCCGCCCAGGGGCTGAGGGACGCCCACGCGCAGACACGGCCTTCTGCCATGGCGACGATCACGGGGTGCTTTTGGCCGTGGTGCTCGAACCACTTCCGATGCTCCTCCGTCGACCGCGGTGTCGTATCGTAGGTCGCCGTGGAAACGAGCACTTCGTGGTTGTAGATCTCCAGGATCCTATCGAGATCGCCCGGCTCTGCCGGACGCAAGGTTACGAGGTCGCTCATGATGCATTGGAACAAATCTCAGCGCGCCGCGCAAGCGCCCGCAGGTCAGGGCGCGGGCTCAGCGCGATCTTGCGCCGGCACGCGGAGGGTGCTACAAACTCAATGATATGGAAGCGACGCGGATTCACCTGCATACACGGTTTTCAGTCGGGACAGTGGACCCGCGCATCTTCGGCGGGTTCCTCGAGCACATGGGCAGGGCCGTCTACGAAGGCGTCTACCAGCCCGGAAGCGCACATGCCGATGCGGACGGATTCCGCGCGGACGTCCTGGATGCGCTGCGCGGCATGCGGCTGAGCCTCGTGCGATACCCGGGAGGCAACTTCGCCTCGGGCTACCACTGGCAGGACGGGATCGGCCCGGCCGGCACGCGGCCCACCGTGCGGGACCTCGCATGGCAGAGCATCGAGCCGAACAGTTTCGGCACGGACGAGTTCATGCGGTTGTGCAGGAAGATGGCGTGGCAGCCCATGCTCGCCGCGAACCTCGGAACGGGGACGCCGGAGGAGGCGCGCAACTGGGTCGAGTACTGCAACTGCCCGACGGGCACGCGGTTTGCCGACATGCGGGAGGCCGCGGGAAGCAGGGATCCCCACGCGGTGAAGCTCTGGTGCCTGGGAAACGAGATGGACGGCCCCTGGCAGATAGGCCACGTGCCCGCCCGGGAGTATGCCCTGCGCGCCCAGCAGGCGGCGAAGATGATGAAGGACACCGACGCTTCCATCGAGCTCGTTGCCTGCGGAACGTGCGTGGTGGATCTGCCCACGTTCATGGAATGGGATCGCATCGTTCTGGAAGAGCTCGGCGACTATGCGGACTACATCAGCCTGCACAGGTACGCCGCTGACCGCGGCTCCGACACGGAGGACTTCCTCGCCGTGACAGCCGCCATCGACCGCCAGATCGAGCAGATGGACGCCGCCTGCCGATACGTGCAGGCGAGGCGGCGCAGCGCCAAGCGCGCGTACCTCTGCTTCGACGAATGGAACGTCTGGTACAAGAACATGCAGGTGGACGGCGCGGGCAGGTTCGCCCCGCACCTCGTGGAGGAGATCTACGACCTGCAGGACGCGCTGGTGGTGGCCGGCTTCCTCAACAGCTTCCTCCGCCACGCCGACGTCGTGAAGATCGCCAATATCGCCCAGATCGTGAATGCGATCTCCCCGCTGCAAACGCAGGGCAACGCCCTGCTCGTCCAGTCCACTTACCATGCCTTTGCGATGTTCGCGCGCCGGGGCAGGGGAGTTTCACTGCGCACCGTCGTCGAGGGCCCTCGGACGACGGGACGCACCAACGGCACCGTGCCGCTGGTCGACACGGGCGCCATACTGGACGGCGACAGACTCTCCGTGTTCCTCGTGAACAGGTCCCCTTCGAAGTCGGCCCCGGTCGTTGTGGATGTCGCTGACCGCAGGGCGGCGGCCGTGGAGAGTGCGGAGATCCTGACTGGACCCGACGCGCGTTCGGCGAACAGTTTCGAGCGGCCCGGCCTCCTCCAGGCGACGCCGTTCGACGGGTGCGCGATACGCGCGGGGAGGCTCTCCGTGAAGCTTCCCCCGTTGTCCCTTCTGGCGGCAACCGTCAGGCTGGGGTAGCAACCGGACCTCTCTCCCTCTCTCTTGACCCTCATGCCCTGTGCAACTATCCTAGTTGCGCCTTTCATTATGACGAATAACACTGATCAACCCATGGAATCCGTCGGTCAGCCCTCCACTACGGGCGATGGCCCGCTCATCGTTCAGGGGGACCGCACCATCCTCGCGGAGGTGGCAAGCCCCCGCTATCCCGAGGCGCGCGATGCGCTCGTCAGGTTTGCCGAGCTCGTCAAATCCCCCGAGCACGTCCACACCTACAGGATCACCCCGCTTTCCATCTGGAACGCCTGTGCCGCCGGAGAACGGGCGGAGGAGATCGTCGGGGCGCTGCGCTCCCTCTCCCGCTACCCCGTGCCCGACCATATCGCCACGGAGATCGAGGACTACGCCGCGCGATTCGGCAGCCTCACGCTGGACAGGCAGGAGGGCGGCCTCGTTCTGAACGCGCGCGACGAGGGGCTCGCTGCGCTCATCGCGGCGGACAAGCACTCCATGGCCCTCGTGGGGGATCGACTGTCAGTCACGAGCTTTTCGGTGCCGCCGGTTGCGCGGGGCCAGCTCAAGCTCGCCCTCATCCGTATCGGCTATCCGGTGGACGACAGGGCGGGCTACGCGGCAGGAGAGTCGTTCCCCTTTTCATTGAGGAAAGAGACGCTCTCCCGTGCGCGCGCCTTCGACGCCCGCCCCTATCAGAGGGCAGCGGCAGAGGCATTCCACGCGGGGGGCTCGGATCGCGGCGGTTCGGGTGTGGTCGTGCTCCCCTGCGGAGCGGGCAAGACCATCGTCGGGATGCTCTGCATGGAGCTTCTGCAGACCTCGACGCTCATTCTCACCACGTGCGTCACCGCGGTGCGGCAGTGGATCGCGGAGCTCATCGACAAGACGGACATCGACCCGCAGCTCATCGGGGAGTACACCGGCCAGAAGAAGGAGGTGCGCCCCATCACCGTGGCCACCTACCAGATGCTCACCCACCGGGGCAGGCGTCCCGCCGTCGTCGAGGATCACTCCACGCTGCCGGAGGACGAGGAGGCAAAGTACCCCCACCTCACCCTTTTCGGCGAACGGGATTGGGGCCTCATCGTGTACGACGAGGTGCACCTCCTCCCCGCCCCCGTGTTTCAGGTCACCGCCTCTCTCCAGGCCCGGCGCAGGCTCGGCCTCACGGCCACTCTCGTACGGGAGGACCACAAGGAGGACGACGTCTTCGCGCTCATCGGGCCGAAGAAGTACGACGTGCCGTGGAAGGAGATGGAGAAGCAGGGCTGGATCGCCAAAGCGGTGTGCACGGAGATCCGCGTGCCGATGCCCGCGCACATGCGGATGAGCTACGCCACTGCCGATGCGAGGACGAAGTTCCGCATGGCGTCGGAGAACCCCGCCAAGATCGATCAGATCAGGGAGATCCTCGCCGCGCATCCCGGGGAGCCGGCTCTCGTGATCGGCATGTACCTCGATCAGCTCGACGCTATTGCCCGCCCCCTCGGCCTGCCCGTGATCACCGGCGCCACGCCGCAGAAGACGCGCGACACGCTGTACGCCGATTTCAAGTCGGGAAAGATCCGCATCCTCGCAGTCTCCAAGGTGGCCAACTTCGCCGTGGACCTGCCGGAGGCGAGCCTCGCCATCCAGGTCTCGGGGACATTCGGCTCCCGGCAGGAAGAGGCGCAGAGGCTGGGGCGCGTGCTGCGGCCCAAGGAGCTGGCCAACCAGGCCTACTTCTACTCCCTCGTCTCACGGGACACCGTGGAGCAGGAGTTTGCGTTGAAGCGCCAGCTCTTCCTCTGCGAGCAGGGATACGCGTACACCATACGACTCGCCAGCCCCGCAGCCGGCGTCGCCGCCGACCGCGCGCCTGCAGGCGGTGACGCCGACCCTGCGACAGCGCCGCCGGGCAAGGCCACCGCATGAGACTTTTCCCGAACGACTGGCAGGAGTTCCTCGACGAGCTTGCCGCATGGGGCGAGCTGTCGATCCCTGCGCGCAAGGCGTTCCTCGACGCGACCGCTCCGGGGTTGTCCGTCGAGGCGGCGCACGGGGACCCCGCCATGGCCGAGCTCTGCGACATTGGCTTCCTCGAGGAGTCGGAGAACCCCGATCACTTCGACGTCGTGGAGAGGTGGGTTTCCTTCCACCAGATCATGAAATCCCTGGAGAAGTATCCGCTGTTCGAGAGCCCGGGCCTCGCCGCCCTCTGCTCCTACCTCTCCGAGCACTTCACCCCCCCCGAGCGCTCGCAGCTCCACGAGTCCCTCGCGCTCCTCCCCAACGATCTGGCGCGCATCGCGGGCTTCGTATCGTCGGTGGAGTGGCTGCAGGGGGCTTTCACGCGCAAGGTGCGTCTGTCAGAAGTCGGAGACCTCGACACGGCGCGGGCACTTCTCTCCTTCTTCACCGAGCAGCGGGACCGTGTCCCTTTCCGTGACATGGAGGAGTACTTCCCCGACGTCCGACGCGAGCCGCTCTGCGATGCCATCCGCCTGGGCGTGCAGCGCGCCGTGTTCTTCCTCGGCCTGCGCAGGACCGATCTCGAGCCGCTCATCGGCGTCTGGCCTGCCGCGGCGCGCCGTCTGCGCCGCCTGTCGGTGGTCCTCGCCCCCGAGCCCGTGAGCGTGAGCCAGCTCTTCCACCATCCCTTCCTCATCGAGGACATGACGAGCCTGCTCGCCGCTGCGCGCATCGACCCCATCCCTCTGCGCAGGGGGGATGAGCGGCCTTTCACGCGCTTCGTCGAGGAGGCGGCCACCGCCCTCCTCACGTTGCCCGACTGGCTGGAGGGGCTTACCGGGCTGGCGCTGGAAGCGCGTATCGACCTCGCGCTCCAGGCCCTGCGGCTGACCGGGCTCCTCGTCCAGGAGGAGAACGGAACCGGCGCCTCCCCGCTCGTCCCCGGCCAGCAGGCCGTCGAATGGATGCGGAGGCCGCTGTCCGAGCGGCGCGCACTGGTCCTGCCCGTCTTCGCCGGCACGCACGGCCGCACGCCACGCCTCTTCGACCTGATGGAGGAGGAGTGGACCTCGGGCGATGCGGCCCGGGAAGAAATCATGCCCTGGGTGGAGCAGGCCTTCTCCTCGGTGCCCGTGACGAGCTTCATCCGTTTTACCGACTTCGCCGAATACCAGGCCGCCATCGGCAGCCCTCTGGCCTCATCCTCGGGCCTGGCGGGGGCGGCCACGAACATGCGCACGGGAGAGGGTGGTGCCGCAGGCACGGGGCTTGCCACGGAAGAAGCGCTGGAGGAGCTCTGGAAATCCTTCCTCGGCATCTTCCTCGGCAGGTGCATCCTCTCTCTCGGAGGTGCCGAGGCGGGCGTCACGCAGGATGGGCGGCCGGGGTTCCGCATGACGGACACCGGACGGCTCCTCCTCGGCATGCCCCGTGACGGGCTTCCCGAGCCCGACGACGACGATGCCGGCGCCGAGCTCATCGTCCAACCCAATTACGAGGTCGTCTTCCTCTCCCCGTCCCCCGGCGCCGAAGCGGAGCTGGGGCGGTTCTGCGAGAGGGTGGGAAGGGAGGTGGGCGTGCTGTTCCGCATCACGCGGCAGTCCGTCCAGAGGGCGGCAGCCGCGGGGCTGGACGCGGAGCGCGTGCTCGCCACCTTGAAGGCAGGGTCCAAGAGTCCGGTCCCCCCGAACGTCATGCACGAGATACGGGGGTGGATGGGCCCGTCCACCATGGAGGCCGAATGAATCCCCTGCTCGGCGACTACCATGATCTCGCGCTCTGGGTGGAATCGCAATGCAAGAGGTCCCTCTCCTTTCTGGACGACCGATGGAAGGACGTCGCCGAGTGGAAGGCGGCCGCGCGAGCGAAAGTCATGGAGCTCCTGGCGTACGAGCCACCTGCCTGCAACCTCGACCCCCGGGTGCATCGTGTGGATGAAAAGGGCGGCATAGTCACGGAGCTCGTGAGCTGGGCCCAGCCCTTTGGGCCTCGCACGGAGGCGTTCGTCGTACATCCTGCGGGCCGCCGAACCGCCACGCTTCCCGGTGTCGTCGCCCTGCACGACCACAGCGCTTTCAAGTACTTCGGCAAGGAGAAGCTCGTGGTGTGCGGCGACGAGCCGCGCGCGCTTGCCGAGCTCAAGCGGGAGACGTATGCCGGGAAATCCTGGGCGAACGAGCTCGCCGCGCGGGGCTACGTCGTGGTCGTTCCCGACAGCTTTCTCTGGGGATCGCGCAAGATGTCCCCCGAATCAGTACCGCAGGGCGATGCGCTTCGCGTTCTGAGGGAAGCTCCAGGTTCCGACGCGTACATCGACGCCTACAATGAGCTCGCCGCCGACTATGAAACGATCATCGCGAAAACACTGTTCCTCTCCGGGGCGACGTGGACGGGGATCATGGCGTGGGAGGACAGGCGCGCCGTGGACTATCTGGTGACGAGGGCCGACGTCGATGCCTCCCGCCTGGGATGCGGCGGCTTGTCGGGCGGGGGGTTGCGAACGATCTACCTTGCGGCGCTCGACGACAGGATCCGCTGCGCGGTCTGCTCGGGATTCATGTCAACCGCACGTGAGATGCTGTCAGAGAAGGTACGAAGGCACACGTGGATGTTCCAGGTCCCCCATCTGTCGGCGCTCCTGGACCTGCCGGACGTCGCCTCGCTCCACGGGCCTCTGCCGCTCATGGTGCAATGCGACCGGGACGATCCGTTGTGGACGCTTGAGGGCCAGGAGCGGGCCTGCTCGCGGATCGCCGCATGCTACGACAAGATGGGCGCCCGGGAGAGCTTCAGCGGTCAGTTCTATCCCGGGCCTCACAAGTTCGATCTTCCCATGCAGAAGGACGCGTTCGACTGGTTCGACGCCGCGCTTCGCTGAGGGCAGCGCCTCAGTTCAGCGTCAGGTCGACGTAGTCGAGTTTGAATTCACGGACCGCACCCTGCAGCGCGGTATTCCCCGTGCCGATTCCGATATTGAACCCCGTCACCTTCGTGTAGTCGTACGAGGGGTCGGTGGAATACGTCGTGCTCCCGAGTCGGGAATCGGCGAAGTTCACGCTGACAGTATTCCATCCGGCGGTAATAGTGGTCAGCCCGGCGTACCAAATCTGCGTTGTCTGCTGGGTGACAGTGCCATTCCAATAATAAATACTCAGCCATGTCCCGGTGTTCCCCAGGGCCATGTCATCAATCCACTGTTGGGGCACATAGACCCTGAAGGTCAGGGTGCTCTTGCTCAGGTCCACGGGGGTGTAGACGGTGTAGAAGTTGGTGGCGAAGTCGCCTCCGACATATGCGCCCCACCCTCCAGTAATGCTTGACGGGAACGTGACGGTGGCCTTCAAATAACCATCACCGGCGGCGGATGAGCTCGCTTCCCATGATTGCGCGATGGTACCGGTGCTATCGTCGGTTCCCCAGTAGCTGGTAGCTTCCAGTTGACTGGAGGAGCTGAAATCGTTCTTCCGGTAATCAAGGGCGCTGAAATCGTCGACGTAGATCGTGCCGCTTGGAGCAAAATGCCACGCGGGATCCGCCGCGTCCCCCAGGAACTTGACTCCAATCCGCCAGACCGATGAGGTAAACGTGCTCGGGTCTACCGCGACGCTCACCGTCGTCCAGGCATCGGCGGCCAGGGCGACCGCCGATGTTGTTTCATACCACCAGCCCGACGGGTTGGATTTCGTTGCCGTTCCGTAGATAAATGCAACCGCCCGCGTTACGCAGCCAGACACCGGTTTGACCTTGATGCTGATGGTCTGCGTGCCCGAGGTCGGAAGCGAGGCCGGGGTGACCAACGTGAACACCTCCAGGCCCATCTTGGTACCACTTTCGCCTGAATACGCCACTTTCAAAGCCCCGTCATTGTCCCCATCGTCCCCGGCGTTGGCCGCGTATGCCAGGGTGACCGTCGGTGTCGCACCGTCTTGCTCCTCAGCCCCAAACTGGCTCTTTACCCAGACGTCCGACCTGCCGTCCATCGCCGATGCCTGGCTGGATGCGGCATAGCCCTGCGCAGCGGGAGTTTCGGCCGAGGGTGTATTGCACGAACCAACCAGCACGACCAGGAGCAGGACCGACACCAATGCACCGATTCGCAAGCTCGAATTCTTCATAGGGTTTCCTCCGCGCGATCGATCGCGAGAGACTTTTCGTGTCTCCGAGCCGACAACGTCGGCAGTCCTTGTTGCGGGGCGAGAAAATCGTAGCATTCGTGGGGAGTTTTCCAGCTACAACTTTAGTTGATTTTGAAATCTGCCCGACAATTCTTGCACGAGCTCAACCCGGGAACGGAGCCCGGTCTTCTCGTAGATGTTGTGCGTGTGGCGTTTCACGGTCGACTCGTCGATGCCGAGGGAAAATGCGATTTCCTTGTTGCTCTTCGCCTGGTAGATGCCACGAACGACGTCGCATTCCCTGGTGGTGAGTCCGTACTGTCGTGCCGCGGTCGCAACGTCGAACGAATCCTTTGGCACGGGTTTCGACGGGGAGTCCAGAAGCCTGACGGAAGCATGGGGAAGCCTGTCGTACAGCGGCGCCATACCGTCCCGCCTGATCACTGTAAATAGAAAGGAATAGCGTCCACGTTCATTGGCGATCGTCAGCCGGTCCATGCCCACACGAAAGGGACCGTGCAGGAAGAGGCGGTACTGCTTGAGAAAAGCATCGTACTCAGCGCTCTGTTCCTTCCACGGGATAGATGCGCGCCCATGGCCAAAGAGCTGGTCAAATGCTTCCTTGATCCGTGCACCTGCATCCAGCACATGCCCCTGGAAATCCAGGTGTGCCACATCCTCTTCGAGGGGCGGGGTGGCCAAAGAGCGCAGAAAGGCGTCATTGAGAAAGGCGGTCATAAAGCGAAAGAGCTCGAGATCTGAGTCGGTGAACCCGGGGCTCTTGAGGCCGGCTCTGGCCAGTGACCAGAAACCGTCAACGACGCCCTTGCTCTTCACGGGGAGATAGAAAACATCGGAAATCGGCCTGGCGTTCTGCACGACGCGAATGAAGCCCTGGTGCCCGGACTGATCATAGTCGGGCATGCGGCGCAATACCACCTCCCGGCCCGTGGTGATCAGCGACTCCATCAGAAAGTCCTTCCTCGCAACAGAAAAATAGACGGGGATGTAGTCGCTGGGATTGTTCGTAATCACCAGTTTCTTGGACTTCCCGTCGTTTGCGAAAAGGAACAGGGAGAAGTACTGGACATTGGAGACCTGTCCGATGGTTCGCGCAGCGTCATGAACGAGGGCGTTGCTGAACGGAAGTCCATAGAGCCGCCGTATCAGCTCGCGTATCCGAACGAGTTTTTCAGCAGAAATACGCATGCACGTCCGCCCGGGCGGGCGCGTCACTCCCCATTCGAACGGATCAACGCGACTCCCCCGCCACAGCACATGTGATCGGCTGTTGCCCGACTATCGCAGTGATTCAGGGTATACCCTGGGACTGCCGTTCGCAAGGGAAATCGAAGGGTCAGGGAACAGAGAGGCGCGCAGCCTCTACAGTTGCGCGCCCTCCATGGCTACAGGCGCACTTTCGGCCATCCCTGGCCTCGCACGCCTTCGCCCTCCATGGCTACAGGTCCGTCACGCCCTTCACGGCCTCTTCGATTCGGACGATCACCTCGGGAGTCAACCGCGGCAGCATGTCCAGCGCCTTCATGTTCTCCCGCACCTGCTCTGGACGGCTCGCGCCGGTGATCACGGTGCTCACGTTCGGGTTGTGCGCGCACCAGGCGAGGGCGAGCTGCGCGGTGGTGCCGCCGAGCTCTGCGGCAATGGCACCGAGCTTCTTGACCGCGGCATTGCGCTCGGGCGTCACTGAGTTCTTCAGCCACTCGTAGCCGGGCAGCGCGAGTCGGGACTCCTTGGGAATGCCGTCCACGTACTTCCCCGTGAGGATCCCCGATGCCAGGGGGCTCCAGATCGTGAGGCCCAGGCCCATGCCGGCGTACAGACGCTCGTATTCCTTTTCCACCTTCCGGCGCGTGAAGAGATTGTACTGCGGCTGCTCCATCTGCGGCTTGTGGAGGTGATGCTTTTCAGCAACGCCCCAGGCCTCGCGGAGCTGCTCGGCGCTCCACTCCGATGTCCCCCAGTACAGCGCTTTGCCGGACTCCACCATCATGTGCATGGACCATACGGTCTCCTCGATCGGAGTGTCGGGATCCGGCCGATGGCAGAAGACGAGGTCGATGTAGTCCAGACCGAAGCGCTTCAGCGCGCCGTCGATCCCTTCGCGGAGCTTCTTGCGGTTGAGCGTGTTGCGCTCGTTCACCCCGTCGTGCATCCCGAAGAAGATCTTCGTGGAAACCACGTAGCTGGCCCGACGCCACCCCAGCGTGCGCAGCGCGGCTCCCATGATCTCTTCCGACTTTCCCGCCTCATACGCTTCTGCATTGTCGAAGAAGTTCACACCCGCGTCCCAGGCGGCCTTCATGCACGCGCCCGCGGCCGTAGTATCGACCTGCTTTCCGTATGTGACCCATGAGCCAAGGGAGAGCACGCTCACCTTGAGCCCGGCGCTCCCCAATCTCCTGTATTCCATATCATGTCTCCTTGATGGGGCGCAAGCTGGCGATCTGAACGACGCCGCTTGCGCGCCTTCGAAAAACGTGCACGTCGCCGCCCCGGGCGGCGACGTCGCCGTCGGGCGCGACGACGAGGGCCGTGCCCGACACGATGCCGTAGCCGGTGGTCCCCGTGGGACAGAGGGCGAGCATCGCCTGCAGCTCGCCCCATCCATCGTCTTCACCATGCGTGTCGCAGAGGACTGAAGCGAAGCCCATGCAGTGAAAAAGCTCGACGCTCGCATCGTCTTCGGGGTCCGTCCACCGCACCCAGGACTTCGCAAGCATGATGCTTCCCGCTGAAACCCCGAAGAACGGCCTGCCTGACTTGTACACCGTGCGGAGGACGGGGATCATCCCCTTCTCCTCCAGCACGCGCATCCCCTCTTCGACGTCTCCGCCGGAGATGAAGACGAGGTCGGCGGCGCTGATGACCCCCGCCGCCTTTGCCGGGTCCGCACGTTTGCCGCAGAGCAGCGCGGGCACGATCTCTCCGGCCCCCGCTGACTTGAGCATGCGGCCGATGAACACGCGGAAGGCAGCATTGTCGCCGGAGGCCGCGCCCACGTAGGCGACGCTGGGCCGGCTCGTGCCTGCCTGCTGGATCGCCCCGGTCAGCAGCGGGTCCGTGCCGCGCTTCTTGACGGCGCCCCGTCCCCCTGCAAGCAGGAAGAGCGGGGCGCCTGGTTTCGACTTTTCCGCTCTGCGGGTCGGCACAGCCCTACAGCTCCTTCGCGTGCGCCGACAGGTAGGAGGCGACACCCGCCGCATTGTCCTTCATGCCCGCCTTGCCCTTGGTCCAGCCGGCGGGGCAGACCTCACCGTGCTCCTCGTTGAACTGCAGCGCGTCCACCATGCGCAGCATCTCGTCGATGTTGCGGCCCAGCGGGAGGTCGTTCACCACCTGGTGGCGCACGATGCCTGACTTGTCGATGAGGAAGGACCCGCGGAAGGCCATGCCGCCGGCTGCCTCCACGTCATAGGCGCGCGCTATGAGGTGCCGCACATCGGCGACCATGGGATAGCGGACGTTCCCGATCCCGCCCTTCTCCACCGGGGTGTTCTTCCATGCAAGGTGCGTGTGCTCGGAATCGATGGACACGCCGATCACCTGGACGTTCCTCTTGGTGAACTCGTCCAGGCGGTGCTCGAAGGCGATGAGCTCCGTCGGGCAGACGAAGGTGAAGTCCTTCGGATAGAAGAAGATCACCTTCCATTGGCCGGGGAAGCTCTGGGTGGTGATGTCTTCGAAGGCGCTGACGCCATTTTCTTCGTGACGCATGAATCTGGGCTTCACGCCGACGATCTTGAACTCGGGCAGGGTTTGTCCGACGCCTAACATTTCAATGCTCCAACGGTGATGGTTTGGGGCCGCTCGGCCCGTCGCATGCACAGATGGGGGAGTGGACCGCAGAAATCCAATCGATTGTTCTATGAATTAGCATCGAGTGGGCCTATATCGCGGGCATGCTTCCGACGCTCCGCCAACTGCAATATCTGAAGCTGCTCGCCGAGCAGGGCTCGTTCAGCCGGGCGGCCGAGGCCGCCCATGTCACCCAGCCGACGCTCTCGGCCGGGGTGCAGGAGCTGGAGAAGATCCTCGGCGCTCCGGTGGTCGACCGCGCCCGCGCCGGCGTCATTCTCACCCCCATAGGCGAGGAGGCGGTCTCGCGCGCCTCCGACATATTGGCCCGCGCCGAAGACCTGGTGCAGGCGGCGAAAAGCGCCGGCCAGCCGCTCTCCGGGCGGTTCCGGCTGGGCGTCATCCCGACTATCGCGCCCTTCCTTTTGCCCAAGGCCCTGCCGGCCCTGCGAACGCGGTTCCCCAAGCTGAAGCTCTTCCTGCGCGAGGATCAGACCCATAAGCTGATCGCGGCGCTGAAGGCCGGCGCCAACGTG
>PLNO01000071.1 GCA_003141795.1 Spirochaetaceae bacterium
TCTTCATCACGCACGATCTGCCCGTCATCTCACGGGTCGCACGGCGCCTCCTCGTCATGCAGGACGGAAGGATCGTGGAGAGCGACACCACGGCGAACATCCTCTCCTCTCCGAAGCATCCGAGCACGGTGCGGCTCCTGGAAGCGGCGCGCAGGGTGACGACCCTACCGTACACGCGGGGAGACCGATGATGAGCGATCAGGCCTTCCCCATTTTCGAGGCACATGGGATCGTGAAGGTTTTCCCGGGCTTCCGGCGAGGCGTGCGCGCTCTGGACAACGTCGATGTCGTGCTCCACAGGGGAAGAAGCCTCGGAATCGTCGGAGAATCAGGGGCCGGGAAATCCACGATCCTCAATGTGCTCCTCGGCATCGAAGCACCCAGCACCGGTACGGTCAGCTTCCATGGTGAGACGCTTGACACGGGGAGCAGGGCGCAGATGGCGCGATTCCGCCGCGAAGTGCAGGTCGTTTTCCAGGACCCCAAGACATCCCTGGATCCCCGGATGCGCGTCGGTGCGATCGTCGCCGAGCCGCTCCGCTGCCTGAAGATCCCTGGCGATCACGCGACGCGCATCCGTGAGGTCCTCGATGCGGTCGGGCTGGACCCCGCGGTGGTCAGCCGTTACCCGAACGAGTTCTCAGGCGGTCAGCGGCAGCGTATCGCCATCGCCCGTGCCCTTGCCCCGTCCCCGACTGTTCTCATCGGGGACGAGCCGGTGAGCGCGCTGNNCAGCGCGTCGCGATCGCGCGCGCCATGGTGCTCGAGCCGAGCCTGCTGATCTGCGACGAGCCGGTGAGCGCGCTGGACGTTTCCGTCCGCATGCAGATCCTCGACCTGCTGGAATCCCTCACCGCCCGTTTCGGGCTCACGCTGCTCCTCGTGTCCCACGACCTCGCCGTCGTCGGCCGCCTCTGCGACGAGATCCTCGTGCTGCAGGGGGGCCGTGTCGTGGAAGCAGGCACTCCCCGCGATCTGTTCTCCGCCCCCCGATCCGCGTACACGAAGCGATTGCTCGACTCCGTCCCACGGCTTCCCGCGTCGGGGCAATGACCAGTTCCGCAGGCGCATACATCTCGTCATACAACGGCGCACATATACTACCAAATCTATCTAATTAGTAGTTGACACTTTTCAAGCTGTTTCCCATAATACTACCAATACGATCCTTTTGGTTGTATATAATTCGAATGAAAGGAGTCCTTTGATGGCAGGGAAGGTATTCGGCGACTACATCACCCTCCTGGGGAGCGGCACCCTCGACACGCTCTACATGACCGGCATGGCCGCCCTCTTTGCCTACCTTCTAGGACTCCCGCTGGGCATCGCGCTCGTCGTGACCGAGAGATCCGGTCCGAGCCCCCGACCGGTCTTCAACAGGGTGCTGGGCGGCGTCATCAACGTCGTGCGCTCCGTGCCCTTCATCATTCTCCTCATCGCCGTCATCCCCTTCACGCGCCTCGTCGTCGGCACGACCATCGGCGCCACGGCGTCCGTCGTTCCCCTCGCCCTCGGCGCGGTGCCCTTCATTGCGCGCATGGTGGAGAGCTCATTGAAAGAGCTCGATCCCGGGGTGATCGAGGCCTCCCAATCGATGGGCGCCTCCCTTCCGCAGATCGTATTCCGGGTGCTGATTCCCGAGAGCCTTCCTTCGCTCGTTCTGGGAGCCACAATCACCGTCATCACCCTAATCGGGTACTCGGCCATGGCGGGAGCGGTGGGCGGCGGAGGCCTCGGGGACATCGCCATTCGCTACGGGTACTACCGGTATCAGAAGGATCTCATGTTCCTCACCATCGCGCTCCTGCTCGTCATCGTGCAGGTGGTGCAAAGCACCGGCAACTTGCTGTCGCATCGCGTCGACAGAAAGAAATAAAAGCTCTCGAAAGGAGACACTCACATGAAAAAGACGAAAGTCCTCGCCATCGTCCTGCTCGCCAGCCTGGCGACCGCGAGCATCGCGTCAGCAGAATCGCTGAAGGTCCTCAAGGTCGGCGCGACGCCGGTGCCGCACGCGGAGATCCTGCGGTTTATCGCGCCCCTCCTGAAGGCGAAGGGGATCGATCTGCAGGTCGTCGAGTTCACCGACTACGTGCAGCCGAACCTCGCCCTGCAGAGCAAGGATCTGGACGCCAACTACTTCCAGCACCTCCCGTACCTGACGGATTTCAATGCCAAGAACAACACAACGATCGTCCCGGGAACAGCGGTGCACTTCGAGCCGCTCGGACTGTATCCGGGCAAGACGAAGACACTGGCCGCCCTGAAGTCGGGGGATTCCATTGCGGTGCCCAACGATACGACGAACGAGGCGCGGGCGCTTCTCCTCCTGGAAGCCGCGGGCATCATCAAGGTCAACCACGACAAGGGTCTTGCCGCGACGGCACGCGACATCACGAGCAACCCGAAGAACATCAAGATCAAGGAGCTGGAGGCGGCGCAGATCTCCCGCTCACTGCCGGACGTCAATCTGGCCGTGATCAACGGGAACTATGCCATAGAGGCGGGGCTCAATGCCTCCAAGGACGCGCTGAAGGCGGAGGACAAGGCGTCCCTCGCGGCCAAGACGTTCGCGAACTTCATCGCGACCCGCAAGGGGGACGAGAACAGGCCCGAGATCAAAACGCTGGAAGAGGTGATCACCTCGGATGTGGTCCGGAAGTTCATCAACGACACGTACAAGGGTGCGGTCGTTCCGGTCTTTTAATCACGGCAGAAGAAAGTCTTCTCCTCGGGTGGGCGTCGCGCTTCGGCCGACGCTCATCCTTCCATTTCGGCAAAGGACAGAAACATGACACCCCAGACAGCGGACACGGTCCGCACAGCGCGTCTCGCGCTCTCCTTCGCGGGCCCCGACATCATTCGTGAGATCCACGCCGCGACACTCGAGGTCCTTGCACGCGTCGGCGTATGCGTCCGGCACCTCGAGGCACTCGACCTTTTGAGGAAGGCCGGTGCGTATGTGGATGCAGACCGGGCTTTCATTCCTGAACGGCTCGTTCGGGACGCCCTCCACACGGCACCGAGCTATGTGACACTCTACGACCGGCAAGGCGAACCGTCCCTCGCTCTGAGGCGGGGAGGGCCGTCGTACTACGGGCCGGGATCGGACCTGCCGTTCACCATCGACCTGGAAACGGGGGAAAGGCGGCAGAGCGCGAAGGCGGACGTCATCGCGGTGGCCCGGCTCGTGGACGCCCTGCCGAATCTCGATTTCATGATGTCCTCCGCCATAGCGAGGGACACCCCCGACGGACTCTCCTACCTCCATCAGTACGATGCGATGGTCGGCAACACTGTGAAGCCGATCATCCTCACCGCCCGCGACGAGCGGGACCTCAGGGTGATGTTCGGCATATCGGCCTCGATCGCCGGAGGGAAGGACGGGTTGCGAAGAAAGCCCGCGATTGCCGTCTACGCGGAGCCTATCAGCCCCCTCGTTCATTCGGAGGAGGGGACTGCAAAGCTCCTGCTCTGCGCCGATTTCGGGGTACCCGCGGTCTACACGCCGGGAAACGGTGCGGGCATGAACTGCCCCGTGACCTCAGCGGGGCTGCTGGTCCAGGAAAACGCCGAGCTCCTGAGCGGGCTCGTCATCCACCAGCTGCGGGCGCCCGGCGCCCCGTTCATCTACGGGGGGTGTCCCTCGATCGGCGACATGCGGACGATGATCTTTCCCTACGGCTGCCCTGAGTGGCACATGAACAGCGTTCTGCTCTGCGAGCTGGCGCGTCACTACGATCTGCCCGTCTTCAGCACCGGCGGCTGCAGCGATGCGATGAGCTTCGATCAACAGGCCGGCATCGAGGCGGGCTTTTCGATCCTGCTCGCGGAGCTCAGCGGGGCGAATCTCGTTCACGACGTCGGGTATCTCGGCTCCGGGCTCATCAATTCCCTGGAGTCGCTCGTCGCGTGCGACGAAACGATCGGGCTGGTCCGCAGGACCACCCGGGGAATCGTCGTCGACAGGGGGCACCTAGCCCTCGAGGCGATAGCGCGGGTCGGACCGGGCGGTAACTACATCTTGGACGAGCACACGGCGGCCCACTTCCGGGACGAGATGTGGATGCCCGACATCATGAACAGAAAGCGTTACGACGATTGGAAGGGACAGGGCGGGAAGAGCCTGGGAGAGGTGGCGCGCGACAAGGCCCGCAGGATCCTTCAAGAGCATTCGCCTGCCGCGCTGCCGCGCGAGGTTCAGGAGCGCATCGCCGAGTCTCTGGCCCGCTTCGAGCGGCCCTCGGCTGCCCCTCTGACGACCTCGAGCTCGACGCCCCTTTTCAACAAGTAGTCCGCCGCCGGCGCCGCATCGCCCGTCGGAGATCGCACCTCGACGAGGAGCTTGCCGAGAGGCCGGCCGCTGATGTATTCGATTTTGCCGTGCAGGATGTTGAAGGCGACTCCCAGCGCCCGGCCCGCCTCGGAGAGCACGGGATTTTCCGCGTCGTCTCCCCGATATGTGAGGCTGAGAATCGGGCCTGTGACTTTGTCGAGAACCGCGTCGGGGAGGCCGAGCTCGAAGGTGCCCGACACGAGCTGTCTCGTATAGGGATGGGTTGGCCGCGCGAAGATGTCGTAGACGTCGCCCAGCTCGACGACAGCCCCGTCCTGCATCACCGCAACGCGGCGGCACGCCTTCTTGATGACGGACATCTCGTGGGAGATGAGAACGATCGTGATTCCCAGGGTACTGTTGATCTCGTCGAGGAGCTCGAGGATGGAGCCGGTCGTGTCGAGGTCGAGGGCGGAGGTCGGCTCGTCG
>PLNO01000053.1 GCA_003141795.1 Spirochaetaceae bacterium
TTGTCGAAGGCCTCAACATGGTGAAGAAGGCCATGAAGCAGAAGAAGCAGAACCAGAAGGGCGGCATCACCTCCGTGGAGGCGCCCATGCCCGTGGGGAAGCTCATGATCGTCTGCAAGAAATGCGGCCCGACCCGCATCAGCTATCATTTGGACGCAAACGGCAAGAAGCGTGTCTGCCGCAAGTGCGGAGGGGATCTGTGAGCAAGGAAAAACCGGAAGCGGAGAACGCTTCAGCGGGGGCTGCGGCGCCCGCCAAGGAAGAAAAAGCCGCTCGGGCCGAAAAGCAGCCCAGGGCGGAGAAGGCCCCGAAGGCTCAGAAGGGCGGTTCCAAGGGTGACTCGGGCTCCGAGCCGAAGCCGAAGGCCGTCGCTGTCGCTGATCCCCCCGGGTACAAGCCGCGGGTGAAGATCCTGTACACGGAAACCGTCGCCAAGGACCTGAAGGAAGAGTTCGCCTACAAGAGCGTCATGCAGATACCGAGGATGTCCAAGATCGTCGTGAGCACGGGCTTGGGCGAGGCGATCGAGAACAAGAAGCTCCTCGATTCGGCGCAGGCGGAAATCGCCCAGATCACCGGCCGCAAGCCGGTGCGCACGAAGGCCAGGAAGTCCATCGCGAACTTCAAGGTCCGTCAGGGCATGGATCTTGGCGTCATGGTGACCTTGAGGGGCAACGCCATGTACGAGTTCTTCGACAGGCTCGTGAACGTGGCCATGCCGAGGATCAAGGACTTCCGTGGAGCGAACCCGAACGCCTTCGACGGGCACGGCAATTACTCCCTCGGGGTGACTGAGCAGATCATCTTCCCCGAGATCGACTACGACAAAATCGAGCGGGTGAGCGGCATGAATATCGCAGTGGTCACCACGGCGGCGACAGACCAGGAAGCGCGGAGCCTGCTCGCGCGCCTGGGCATGCCGTTCAGGAAATAAGCGCGGGAAACCGCGTCAGCGGAGAGGACGATGGCAAGAAAAGCGGCGATCGAAAAGTCCAACGCGAAGCAGAAGTACATGACGCGGCGGACGAACAGGTGCAAGGTTTGCGGACGGCGAAGGGGTTACATGAGGAAGTTCAAGCTCTGCCGTATCTGCTTCCGCAACCTGGCCAGTGAAGGAAAGCTTCCTGGCGTCACGAAATCCAGCTGGTAGGGAGTAAAGACAATGAGTCTGTCAGACCCTGTTGCAGATATGTTGACGAAGATCCGAAACGCGAGCAGCGCCCGCTTCGAGAGCGTCGACATCCCCACTTCAAAGCTGAAGCTCGAGATCACCAAGATCCTGAAGAATGAGGGCTATGTCAAAACCTTCAAGAAGGTGACCCAGGACGGGCGTAACCTCATCAGGATCTTCCTGAAGTACGACGGGCAGAACGAGCCGGTGATCCACGGCCTGAAGCGCATGTCGACACCCGGCCGCCGGATGTACGCGGGCTACAATAACTTGCCGCGTGTGCTGAACGGCTTCGGGACTGTCATCGTCACCACCTCCCTTGGAGTCACCACGGGCAAAAAAGCCCTGGAGAAAAAGGCTGGCGGCGAGTTGCTCTGCACCATCTGGTAGGCAAGGAGAACCCTGTGTCGCGAATCGGACGTTTACCTGTCAGTATCCCCAAGGGAGTCAAGGTCTCCGTGCAGGAAGGCCGTGTTTTGCTCGAGAGCAGCAAGGGCAAGGTGACCCAGGAGTACGCCCCCGAGGTCGCGGTCAAGGTGGAGGGCGACCTTCTGGTCGTCACCCGCTCGGATGACTCGCGCAAGGCGAAAAGCCTTCACGGCCTGTACAGGAACCTGTTGAAGAACACGCTCATCGGGCTCTCCGAGGGATTCTCGAAAATCCTCGTCATCACCGGCGTCGGCTACAAAGCGGAAGTCAAGGGCAAGGCTCTCGTGTTGAGCCTCGGCTATTCGACACCGATCGAATACCCCATCCCTGACGGGATCACGATGGTCGTGGACGCGAACACCCGCATCACCGTGAAGGGGTCGGACCGCCAGCAGGTCGGCCAGATCTGCTCCGAGATCCGCTCCTTCAGGGTCGTCGAGCCGTACAAGGGCAAGGGTATCAAGTACGAAGACGAGTACGTGCGCCGCAAGGTCGGCAAGTCGGGGATCAAGTAGCATATGTCGCGGAGTACCGCGACCGCTGGAATGTCGCGGAGTACCGCGACTGCCATAATGTCGCGGAGTACCGCGACTGGGGGAAGGGCATGAAGAAGATCAATGACAAGACGCGCAGGCGTCTGAAAAGAAAGGCGAGCATCCGCAAGACGATCGCGGGCACTCCTGAACGGCCGCGGCTCACCGTCTACAAGTCGAACAGCCACACCTACGTGCAGGCCATCGACGACAAGGCGGGTGCGACCATCGCTGCTGCGTCGAACCTCGAGAAGGAGCATCGCGACATCGGCAACAAGGTCGCCTCTCTCGACAAGCTCGGCCAGCTCATCGCGGAGAGGCTCAAGGCCAAGAACGTCACGTCGGTCGTTTTCGACAGGAACGGCTACCGCTACCACGGCAAGGTGAAAGCGATAGCGGACGGTGCGCGCAAAGCCGGCATCAGTTTCTAAGAATGAGATGCGCGGCATGCCGCGCTAGCGTGAAGAGAAGCGCGGGGTACCGCGCAGGCTGGAACGAATGCGCGGGGTACCGCGCAGGGGAGAATGCAAGTGGCAATGGATCAGAACAGGGACAGGGATCGCGACAGGGGCCAGGGCGAGTTTCTCGAGAAACTCGTGAAGCTCAACCGTGTCGCGAAGGTCGTCAAAGGCGGCCGGCGCTTCTCCTTCTCCGCCCTCACCGTCGTCGGTGACCGGGCCGGTAGAGTGGGCTATGGGTTCGGAAAGGCCAACGACGTCTCGGATGCCATACGCAAGAGCATCGAGAAGGCCAAGAACAACATGGTCCGCGTTCCTCTCAAGAAGACCACCCTCCCGCATCAGGTGATCGGGAAGTTCAAGAGCGCCCAGGTGCTCCTGAAGCCCGCCGCACCTGGCACGGGAGTCATTGCCGGCGGACCGGTGCGTGCGGTCATGGAGGCGGCGGGAATCCACGACGTCCTCTCAAAGTCCCTCGGCTCCGCGAATGCGATCAACACGGTGAAGGCCGTATTCCAGGGTCTGGGTTCGCTGATGGACCCGAAGGAAATCGCCGCGAACAGGGGCCGGGCCCTGAAGGACATGTGGGGATAAGGTCATGGCGGAAAAGAAACTGAGGATAACGCTCGTGCACAGCCCGATCTCGTGCGTGCCCGCTCACAGGGCGACCGTCAAGGCACTGGGCCTGCGGAAGATCAATGCCGTCGTCGAGCACAATGCGACCCCCTCCATCCTCGGGATGGTGCGCGCCGTGTCGTACTTGCTGGACGTCGAGGAGATGAACTGACATGGAAGGCTTCGATATCCGCGCGCCGAAAGGCCAGAAGAAGAACAAGCGTATTGGTAGGGGAGTCGGGTCCGGTCACGGAAAGACTGCCGGCAAAGGCACCAAGGGCCAGAAGGCCCGGGCCGGCGGCAACAAGCCGCGTATCGGCTTCGAGGGCGGGCAGATGCCCCTCTTCCGGCGCGTTGCGCGCAGGGGGTTTTCCAATTACCCGTTCAAGAAGATCTTCCAGATCGTCAACGTCTCGGACCTCAACCGGTTCGCTGACGGGGACACGGTGAACCCCGCGACCCTCATGGCGCTCGGCCTTGCCCGGAAAAAGAGGGTGGACGTGAAGATCCTCGGTTCGGGCGAGCTTTCGAGGAAGGTCACTGTCGAGGGCGTCACCGTCTCCGCGGTCGCGCGGGAGAAGATCACCGCCGTGGGCGGTTCCGTGAAAGACGCCGAAGGCGCCGTAGCCGCAACTGTCAAGGGTGCTGACGAGGCGAAGTAATGGCAAATCCGCTGGTTGACATCTTCAGGACCAAAGAGCTTCGGGACCGCATCCTCTTCACGATAGGAATCCTCGTGATCTATCGTTTGGGGACCGTCCTGCCGGTACCCGGCGTCAGCGTGGCAGCCCTGAAGCTGCACTACGATGCGCTGGGCAGTTCCGGGTCGCTGGGGATAGAGGACTTCCTCGATTTCTTCGCGGGAGGTGCCTTCAAGAACTTCTCCATCTTCATGCTCACGATCATGCCCTACATCTCCATGTCGATCATCATGCAGCTGCTGACGATCGTGTTCCCCCGTCTGAAGAAGATCCAGGAGGAAGAGGGCGGCAAGAAGAAGATCAACCGCTGGACGCGCTACGGGACGGTGGTGGTTTGTATCATCCAGTCCTACACGGTCACGATCTACGCCAACAGCATCCCTGAGGCGATCATGATCAGCCGCTGGTCGTTCACGCTCCTGTCGATGCTCACGATAACGGCGGGTACCATGTTCCTCATGTGGCTGGGTGACCAGATCACGCGGAGAGGTATCGGCAACGGCATATCGATGATCATCTTCGCGGGCATCGTCGCGAGGATCCCTGGTGCGTTCTGGACCCTGATCCAGCAGGTCAATCAGCGCATTTTGAATCCCGTCTACGTGATCGTCGTACTGGCCCTCTGGGTCGTCGTCATAGCGCTCGTCATCATGGAACAGCAGGGGCAGCGCAAGATCCCCGTGCACTACGCCAAACGGGTCATCGGGCGGCGCATGTACGGCGCACAGAACACGTATCTTCCCTTCAAGGTGAATCCTTCGGGCGTCATCCCCGTGATCTTCGCCTCGTCGGTCCTCATCTTCCCCGTGCAGATCGCCCAGAATCTCGGCGCGAAAGTCGAGTGGCTGTCGCGGTTCGCCGCGTGGTTGCGGCCCAACGGCGTGTGGTACGAGATCTTCTACGCGCTTCTCATCATATTCTTCGCGTACTTCTACACGCAGGTGACCCTGAACCCCGTGGAGATATCGAAACACATTCGGGAAAACGGCGGATCGATTCCGGGAATCCGCAGCGAAAAGATGGAGGAGCACCTCTCCAGGATCCTCTACCGCATCGTGCTCCCCGGTTCGCTGTTCCTCGCGTTCATAGCGATCATCCCGTCCGTCGTGCAGGGGCTGTTCAACTTCCCGCAGTCCGTGGCATACCTGATGGGTGGCACGTCGCTTCTGATCCTCGTGGGCGTCGACCTGGATACGATGTCGCAGATCGAAGGGTACCTGAGGATGCATCATCACGATGGAATCGTGAAGCGGGGCAAGATCCGCTCCCGCAACCTGTAATGAAGCATACGAGTAGAGAGCCGGCAATGGAGGCCATGAGATGAAGGTGCGCGTGAGCGTGAAACCGATCTGTGACAAGTGCAAGGTGATCCGCCGCAAGGGCGTGGTACGCATCATCTGCACAAACCCCAAGCACAAGCAGCGCCAGCGGTAGGAGGAGAGTAGAATGGCACGTATTGCGGGCGTGGATCTTCCCAACAAGCATGTGGACGTCGCCCTGACGTACATCTTCGGGATCGGCACCACATCGGCGAGGAAGATTTGCGCGACGACGGGGGTCGACCCCGAAAAACGCATCAACGAGCTCACCGCCGACGAGGTGAACAAGCTGCGGACGGTGATCGAGAACGACTTTCACGTCGAGGGGCGTCTTCGCACGGAGATCTCCCTCAACATCAAGCGGCTCATGGACATCGGCTGCTATCGCGGGATCCGCCATAGACGCGGCCTTCCTGTAAGAGGGCAGAGGACGAAAACCAACGCGCGAACCCGCAAGGGCAAGCGGAAGACCGTGGCCGGGAAGAGGAAGAAGTAACCCGAGGAAACGCAATGCCGTACGGCACGCACGGGGTACCGTGTAGGGCCGTTCGGTTTCGCACGCGCTCGTCGCGTGCCACAGGAGGATCCGACTTTGGCAAAGACCAAGGGCAAGAAAGAAAAAAAGAAGAATATCGCTGAAGGGAAGGCCTTCATCCAGGCGACCTTCAACAACACGATCGTGACGATTACCGACCTCATGGGGAACACGATTTCGTGGGCCTCTGCGGGAGGGCTCGGTTTCAAGGGCGCGAAGAAGTCGACGCCTTTCGCTGCACAGTCAACGGCGGAAGCCGCGGCGCAAAAGGCTTTGGAACAGGGATTGCACGAGCTCGTGGTGTTCGTGAAGGGCCCGGGGGTCGGAAGCGAAGCCGCGATCCGCGCCTTCGGTGTCCTCGGCATCAGGGTGCGCTCCATCAAGGATATCACCCCGATTCCTCACAACGGTTGCCGGCCGCCCAAGAAGCGGCGCGTGTAGGGAGGCGAGACAAGTGGCAAGGAATATCGGTCCGCAGTGCAGACTGTGCAGGAGCCAGGGGTACAAGCTCTATCTCAAGGGAGACAGGTGCAAGGGACCCAAGTGCCCCGTCACCCGCAAGAAGGGCGCACCCGGCAAGGGCCCGCGCAGCCGCACCAAAAAGATCTCCGATTACGGCGTCCAGCTTCACGAGAAGCAGAAGCTGAAGAGGATGTACGGAATGCTCGAGGGCCAGTTCAGCCTTTTCTTCGAGAAGGCGAACAAGGGCAAAGGCATCACCGGTGAGAACCTCATCCAGATGCTGGAACGACGGCTGGACAACATCGTCTACCGCATGCACCTCGCGCCTTCCCGCAAGTCGGCCCGGCAGCTCGTTCTGCACGGCCACGTTGCGATCAACGGCCGACGCGCATCGGTCCCTTCGCAGCTCGTGAAGGAAAACGACGAGATCTCCGTGCGTGAGAAGAGCACGAAGCTCACCGCCATCAAGGAAAGCCTGAAGGAGTATTCGCGATCAGGGATCGTCCCCTGGTTGGAGATCGACCCTGACAGGATGGTCGGAAAGGTCCGCGCCATTCCTCGTCGGAGCGAGGTCACCGACACGGTGGACATCAAAGAGCAGTTGATCGTCGAGCTCTATTCAAAGTGAGGTGTCCGGCATGGTCCGAAAGAACCTGTTAAAGGGCTTCAAAAAGCCCAAGGGCATCACCTTCGAGCACAGCGAGGTGGAGGCCAACTACGGCCGGTTCGTCGCGTACCCCTTCGAACGGGGATTCGGCGTGACGATCGGCAATACATTGCGCCGCATACTGCTGTCGTCGATTCAGGGATATGCCATTTCCGCCGTGAAAGTCACCACATACAAGGACGACGGTTCGCCGCACATGATCGCGAGCGAATACGAGCCCATTCCGGAGATGGTCGAGGACACGCCGGACTTCATCGCCAACCTGAAACAGGTGCAGCTGCGCCTCGTTGGCGACCTGGAGGAGAAGACGATCCTCATCGAATCCAAGGGTGGCGGAGAGCTCAAGGCGAAGGACCTGTCGGTGGATACCGACGTGGAGATCGTCAACGGCGACTTCCACCTGGCCACCCTGATGGACAAGGCCAACGTCGAGATCGAGATACAGATCAACCTGGGCCGCGGGTACGTGCCTGCGGAGCGCAGCGAGAAGTATATCGAGGTGATCGGTACGGTCCCCATCGACGCCATTTTTTCGCCGATCCAGAAGGTGAAGTACAGCGTGGAGAACACGCGCGTGGGCCAGCGAACCGATTACGACAAGCTGGTGCTGGAGATATGGACGGACGGGACGATCACCCCGGACGACGCTCTGGCGGAGGCGGCGAAGATTGCGAAGGACCACTTCACGATCTTCATCAATTTCGACGAGGCGGAGGCCGGCGGTGACGACGAGATCGACGAGGACGAGGAGCGCATCCGCGCCATCCTCGATACCCCCGTCGAAGAGCTCGAGCTCTCCGTGCGGTCCAGCAACTGCCTGCGGAATGCGAACATCAGGACGATCGGCGACCTGACGAAGAAGACTGAAGATGAAATCACCAAGACCCGGAACTTCGGGAAGAAGAGCCTCCAGGAAATCCGCGACAAGCTGCAGGCCCGGGGCCTGGACCTCGGAATGAAGGACTACGCCGCGCTGAAGAAACAACTGAAGAGACAGCTGGCGGGGGAGATCGTCCCGACGGAGACGGTCGCTGCGGCGGCCGTGTCGGCGGGCGATGACGAGGGGAAGGAAGACAATGAATCATCGGAGTAGCTTCAACAGGCTGGGTCGTACAGCGGCCCACAGGAAAGCCCTCTTGAAGGCCCAGGCGAAGGCGCTCTTCAGGTACGAGAGGATACAAACGACCTCTCCCAAGGCAAAGGAGGCGAGAAAGCTCGCCGAGAAGCTCATTACCCGCGCCAAGGTCGACTCGGTCCATAACAGGCGCATTGCAGCGCGTTCGATCGACGACGGGCGCATTCTGGACAAGCTGTTCAAGGATATCGCTCCGCGTTATGCGCAGCGGCCGGGTGGCTATACCCGTATATTGAAAATGGGCAAAAGATTCGGAGATGCCTCGGAAATGGTTATTTTGGAGCTTCTTGACAGGAAAGAGCGCGAGCGGAAGCGCAAGAAGAAGGAAGCTCCGGAACCCGCGAAGGAAGGCTGACGCCGACTGCTCTTTCGGGTGCTGACTACCGTCGTGCACCCGTCGTCATACCCTGGGCCGGCTTCGGACATTCTTCGAAGCCGTGCTCGGGTGCTCTGGGTATGGAAAAAATCGTGATCCGGAAGGCCGGCGCCTACGGCGAAAGGGTATTTTCGCCGATATAAAGGTGAGAAGGTACATCGTTTTCCCATGCGACAGAGCCTCAAAATTGCAATAAGTCTCCTCGCGTCGCTCCTCCTCTTCGCAGGGTTTGCCGTCCTGGCATTCTCCGGATTGTTCAATGTTCTACAGACGAGTTTCTTCCTGCCGCGAGTGGAACAATCCTATACTGCCGATTTGAAGCTCCTGGCAGCCGGTATCGATCATTTCCACGAAACGAATCTCGAGACCTTCTCCCAGCTCGCAAGCAAGGATTTCGTCGCCGCCTCCTTCGCTCCGACTCTCTCCGACCCCACGCTGAAGTCCTGGGCGGCCACCACGGCGGAGCTTGACGTGTTCGGGGTGCGCCTCGTCGGCGCTGACGGAAGGCGCATCCTGTACAGCAGCTTCCTGGACATCGACGTCAAGCAGCGGACCGCGGGGACCATCGCCTACAAGAATTACAACGAGGACGGCACCTCGCTCCCAGGGTCGGATCTGCTGGTCCCTGTCGGGGCACCAGCGCGGGTCCTTGTCGACGGCGCCCACAGCCTTTTCGTCTATGCAATAAGCGTGCAGACGCACGATTCGGCCGGGGCGTCGCAAAACGGGACTCTTGCCGTCTACGTCGCTGCGAAGGACAGGCTTTTAGGCCAGCTTGCGATGTCTGCCGTCTTTCCCGTCGAGCGGATCAGTCTCATCGGCAACGGCGGAGTCCTGCTGAACGGACCCGAAGACACCGAATCGCTCGCGGAGCCGCTTCTCGGCATCTGGAGCCGTGCGCCGTCATCGACCGCGTTCGCTGCGCCTCTCAGCCTTGCGCGTGGCGACGGTTCCGCGGCAGGGTACAGGGTATTCAGCATGAAGCTCGCCCATGGAGGGTTCGCGAGCATCATTGAGGCGAACGCGAAGTTCGAGATGACCGACCTCATGAAGGGCCTTCTTCTCGCGACGTTCTTCCTCACCGTCTTCCTGCTCATCTATCTTCTGCTCAACCTCAAGTCAGATCCCCTCGAGGTGCTTCGCCAGCGCGTGAAGCGCTTCCAGATCCAGCTCATCACCGAGCTCGTGGAGACCCCGGGGGGCGCTGATTGGAGCAAATGGCGGCGAGAGATGGAGACGCGCAAGGACGAGATCACGTGGCAGATCCAGCGCGGGATCGGCCGTGTGTCCTCCAGGCAGAAGCCCGTCANNGCCGTTCCGAGGTGCCCGCGGTGCCTGCGGCTCCCGCGATCGACATTTCCCGACTTGAAACGTTGATCCAGGCGGCATTGAAAAACGCCAATTTCGTTCTTCCAGCGCAAAAGTCTGCGCCGGGCCGCGGCCCTCGCGTCGAAGAAATCAGTGCCGCAGAAGTCACTGAGGCCCCTGCAGTGGTCGGGCAGGATCTCGGCGGCGTGCCCATGGATGTGGTTGAAGAGGCCGAGGCCGTCGAAGAGGCTGAAGCCGTAGAAGAAGCTGAAGCTGTCGAAGAAGCCGAGGCTG
>PLNO01000184.1 GCA_003141795.1 Spirochaetaceae bacterium
AGGCGGCGACAAAGACGGTGCAGGGCATGATCGACACTCTTGCGGCGCTCGGCGGCGGGGGACGCTACACGGCGATCGATGCCGGCCTCGTTCTCCTCCGCGAAGGCCTCGAGGCGCTGCTCGTGCTCGTAGCCCTCCTTGCCATGCTTTCGAAATCAGGCCAGCAGAAGGGAAAGGCGTACGTCTGGACAGGGGCCGGGGCAGGGCTCCTCCTCAGCATCGCACTCGCCGTGCTCCTGCGCGTCGTTCTCTCAGCCTCTGCCGGCGGCATGGCGCGGGAGAGCCTGGAGGGGTTCGTCGGCCTTGTCGCGGTTGCGCTCATGCTCACCGTCGGCGCGTGGCTGCACCGCAACTCGAGCATCAAGGCGTGGAACGCCTACATTAAAAGCAGGGTGGGCGATGCGATTGCGGCGGGCAGGCAGTGGTCGCTGTTCGCCGTGGCAGGGCTCGCGATCCTGCGCGAAGGCGCGGAGACGGTGATCTTCCTGGCCGGAATGGCGCCCTTCCTCAGCACGCTCCAGCTCATTGCGGGGATCGGCGGGGCGCTCGTGCTCCTTGCGGCCGCCGGCTTCGCCGTCATCAGGTTCAGCGTCCGGCTGCCGATCCACCATCTCTTCCTCGTGGCTACCATCGTGATCTTCTACCTCGCCTTCAAGATCGCCGGAGAGAGCGTGCATGCGCTGCAGATCGCGGGCATCCTCCCCGCGCGGTTCTCCGTCTCCCTTCCCTCGGTGGGGTTCCTCGGCATGTTCCCGACATGGGAAACCTTCGTGCTGCAGCTCGCCATTGCGCTCATCGTGGTGACGCAGATCGTCGTGACGGAGGCGCGCCGCGCCCGCTAGAGCCAGTGGGCGGAACCGGATATCCGGGTCAGATATCCGGTTTCGGCACGCCCGGATGTCCAGGCCATCGGTCAGCAGCGCTGAAATTCGTCACTTTCACGTGCTTTCAGGGCTCCGCGCAGCGTTTCCGTTGACAGAGGGGGCGGGAAAACGTTCCCTCATCCCGTGGGGCCGAGAATCGCGCATTATCGGTTGGTATGTCCGCTCTGCGGAGGCAGCTACGAGGATGCCCGCGATGATTTTCTGCTCGCCTGCCCCGAACCCCACGCCCCCGCACTGCTTCGCGCCGTCTATGACGACACGCGCCTCGTCGTTCACCCCGAGCACTCGGGCGTCTTCCGCTACGCGGGATGGCTTCCCGTGCGGCGGGTGCTTCGCGGGGCTGTCGGTCCCGTCACCTACCACGGCACGGGCCTTGGTGCGCGCCTCGGGCTGGACAACCTGCTCGTGATTTTCAACGGCTACTGGCCTGAAAAGGGCGCCCGGATGGAAACCTGTACGTTCAAGGAGCTCGAGGCGCAGGCGGTATGCGGGAGGATCCCGCCGGGCTGGCGCGGATCCCTCGTGGTTTCCTCCGCAGGGAACACGGCGCGCGCCTTCCACCAGACCTGTTCCCGTCACGGGGTGCCAGCACTGATCGTCGTGCCCGGCTACGGCGCGCCGCTGCTCTGGGGCGCCCGCAAGCCCGGCCCCGGCGTGCGGCTCGCCGTGCTGGAGGGGGAGGCGGATTACACCGACGCCATCGAGGTGGGCACGAGGATCGCGGGGCTCGCAGGCTTTTATGCGGAGGGCGGGGCGAAAAACGCGGCGCGCCGCGACGGCATGGGCACGGCGCTTCTCAGCGCCGCCGAGCACGCGGGACGGATCCCCGACCATTACTTCCAGGCCGTGGGCAGCGGAACGGGGGCCATCGCCGCCTGGGAGATGAGCCTCAGGCTCGCGGCGGACGGGCGCTTCGGCGCCGCGCGCATGCGGTTGCACCTTGCCCAGAATGCGCCGTTCACGCCCATGACCGACGCGTGGGAGGCGGGATCCCGTGAGCTGGTGGTTTCCGCCGACGCCCGCGGCAGCACCGCCTCGATCCACGCGTCCGTGCTCGTCAACAGGAAGCCGCCCTACGCGGTAGCCGGCGGCCTGTTCGACGCCCTCACCGACACGGACGGCCGCATGTACCGGGTGAGCGGCGTGGAGGCGCGGGCCGCTGGCGCGCTGTTCGACGAAACAGAAGGCATCGACATCGACCCCGCGGCGGAGGTGGCCGTGGCCTCACTCCGCCAGGCGGTGGAANNTGTCGGGCGTCGTGACCTTGTCGCCCTCAACATCACCGGCGGCGGCCAGCGGAGGCTGCGCCGGGAAATGCCCGTGACCGCGCTGCGGCCGGACATCGTTCTCATCATGGAAAAGCTTCGCGACAACGACACGGACCGGGACATCCTGGGGGAGGCGCTGGCATGAGCGACATCTTCGACAAGTGCAGGGGCGACGGCGGGAACTTCGGGGCGTTCCGCGCCCGCGGCGACATGTACTTCACGCAGCCCATCCTCGAGGGCACCCCCGGGGCGCGCATGCGGCACGCGGGCAAAGAGGTGATCGTCTGGGCCATCAACAACTACCTCGGGATCGCAGGCAGGCCCGAGCTCACCGAGGCCGCCGCCCGGGCGCTGGAGCACTACGGGCCGAGCGCGCCCATGGGGTCTCGTCTTCTCACGGGAAACTCCCGGGAGCACATCAACCTGGAGGCGCAGCTCGCCTCGTTCCTCCACAAGCAGGCCGCCATCGTCTTCAACTACGGGTACCTCGGCGTCATGGGGACGATCTCCGCGATCGTGGGCAAGGACGACGTCGTGGTGATCGACTCTCTGTCCCACGCATCGATGATCGACGCGACGATCCTCGCCTCGGCGGGGCGCCGATTCAGGCCCTTCAAGCACAACGACATGGAGGACCTGGAGGCGCACCTCCGCGCGGCGGACAAGGATCGCAAAGGCGGCATCCTCATCGTCACCGAGGGGGTCTTCGGGATGAAGGGGAACCTCTCCCGCCTGCCTGCGATCGTCCGGCTGAAGGAGAAGTACGGCGCACGGCTGTTCGTCGACGACGCGCACGGCTTCGGCGTCATGGGGGAGGACGGCCGGGGCACCGGGGAGCACCTCGGCGCACATGAGGGAATCGATCTGTACTTCGGCACCTTCGCCAAGACCTTCGCGGCGATCGGCGGGGTGACCGCTGGGGACAAGGACGTCGTGGAATGGATACGTTACAACGCCCGTTCGAACGTGTTTGCAAAAGCCCTCCCGATGGTGTATGTGAAGACGGTGGAAAAGGCCCTGTCGATAGTGAGGAACGAGCCCGAGCTCAGGGAGCGCATGTGGCGGATCGCGCGCAGGCTGCAGTCGGGCCTCACGGACCTTGGCTACGACATCGGGGAGACGGAATCCCCGATCACGCCCGTGTACGTGAACGCGGGAGACGAGACGGCGGCCATGTCCATGATCAGGTATCTTCGGGAGGAGCACGGCGTGTTCGTTTCCGGTGTCACCTTCCCCGTCGTCCCTCCGGGGGTCGTCCTTTTCCGCATGATCCCCACCGCGGCACACACGGAGGAGGACGTGGATGAGACCCTCACCGCTTTCCGCCGGATGCGGGACGACATGACGATCGACCTTGCCGCCAAACCCTCCCTGGTCAACCGATGAGCACCGCGCTCGTCACGGGAGCTTCACGGGGGATCGGGAGGGCGATCGCCGGAGCGCTGTGCGGCGCAGGCTATACCGTGATCGGCACCTCGCGATCTCCGCAGTCCCTCCCTGCCGCCGAACGCCTGCCCGGCGTCCGCTACCTGCAACTGGACCTCGTATCACAGGCGAGCATCGACGCCCTGGTGGCCGCGGCGGGTGACGTAGACGTGCTCGTCAACAACGCCGGCCAGAGCCAGATCGGCGCGATCGAGGAGGTGCCCGTCTCCCGCATGCGCGCGCTTTTCGAAGCGAACCTCTTCGGCGCTTTGTCCCTGACGCAGCGGGTGCTTCCCGGCATGCGCGCACGAAAGTCGGGATCCATCGTCACCGTCGCCTCCTTCGCCGCAGTCACCCCCGTGCCGTTCCTCTCGATGTACGCGGCAAGCAAGGCCGCGCTGGTGGCGGCCTTCAAGGGGCTGCGTCAGGAGGTCGCACCCTGGAGGATCCGGGTCAGCGTCGTTGCACCCTTCGACGTGCACACCGCCATTCCCCTGGACGTCTGCTATGACGAGCGCTCCGCCTACATGCCGACCATTGCGGAGGTGCGCGGCGTTCGCGACAGGGGGCTCGCGGAGGCCCCGGGGCCCGAAGTGATCGCCTCGGCGGTGCTCGGTGTCCTCCGTGCGCGCAGGCCGCGCTTTTTCATCGCCGCCGGACGGTCGGCGGGGGTGAGCGCTTTCCTCGTGAAGCATCTCCCCGAGTCAGCCGTCGAATCGATCGTGCGCCGGAGCTTTCATTTACCGCAGGCATGACGCCACCATGGCGTTCGCTCGATCCGTGGCGCGTGGCCGTGAATTGGATGGAGTGACTCAGCGCAGGAGGTGGAGTACCGGTTCGAGCCCTGTGCCCGCCAGCGCTCTGACAAGTGAACCATCAAAGGTGGAAAGACGCCCCGTGTGGTGGCGGGCAAGCGCCGCAAGGTAGAAATCGGTAAGCTGTTGCGGACCCTGAAGTCTGGAAAGAAGGGCCGGCTCCAGAGCGGTCAGTAGCGAAACATCGTCCTGCCAGAAGACGTGACCAGAGTCCTTGCAGAAGCGAGTGAGCCGTTCAATAACGTCCTGAACCGTTGTCTGCGCCGAAGGGTAGGAGGGATTTGAGAGTACCCTGACGCAACCATTTTCTGTGATGGGGCAGGTTGCCCACGACCGCCGTCCTTCGCCGCCGAACCACTCGTGCGCGGACTCGTGGTTGACGTGGGAGGGGTCGAAGAGCGCAACAAGGACATTCACGTCCAAAAGCACCACCATCGGACTCAGTCTCGGAGCTTGTTCACATCGTCCAGTCCGTGTGTGTCGCCAGCCTTCCGCGGCAAGACAGGCACCCCGTTGCGCATTTCTCCTTCAGCAGAGCTTCTGGTCGCCTTCAAGATGAGCTCCGAGATAACGGTTCCCAACGGGGCGCCTCGTTGGCGAGAAAGTAAACGAACCTTGGCAAGCGCTTCGGGGTCAAGATTCACCGTAGTCCTCACATACGGAAGAGTGTTGCATCACGCATCAGATGTCAAGCGTCAAATGCGTGCACTTGCTGCGATGTGCCTTGCGCCTCCGATTCCATCTTGCTCCTGTTGCCTGCGGCTGCTGTCTTTTGGTTCCTAAAAATGATAGAAGGAAGGCGTTGACCCAAGCCCAGGCTTTGCCAAGGAGATGCGTATGCACGAGATCGAACGCCAGCAAGCGATCCTGAGGCTTCTCGAAGAGGTTCAGTTCATCACCGTCAAAGAGCTCGCCGACCGTTTTTCTTCCTCGGTGACGACGATCCGTCGGGATCTCGATACGCTCTCTCTCAATGGGTCCGTGAAGAGGATCAGAGGCGCTGCCCAGCTGGCCAACGCCAACATCTCGGAGCTGAAGCCGAAAATGGCCCATTTCCGCGCACCGATCATATCGGAGATACCGTTCAACGAACGCATGGGCCTCAGGATGGAACAGAAGCGGCTGATTGCAAAGAAGGCCGTATCCCTCTGCGCCCCGGATGACATCATCATGATGGACGGGGGTTCGACTGTTTTCAGCATGGTTCACTTCATGCACAACACGCATTTCGTCATCATGACCCACTCGCTCGCCGTGGCGACGTATCTCACCGCGCATACGCAGAATACTGTTGTTCTTGCCGGTGGGGTCATCTATCCGGATTCCCAGCTCCTCTTCGATCCGTTCGGATCGGCGACGTTCAAGAACTACAGCGCTTCGAAGGTGTTCATGGGAGTGAAGGGGATCGACGAGCGCGGGGTGAGCAATTCCGACCTGATGCTCATCCGCCTCGATCAGGAGATGATCGAACGTGGCAAGCAGCTCATCATCCTTGCTGACAGCAGCAAATTCGGAAGAAACGGTGGGCTGATCCTGTGCGATTTCGATCGTGTCAGCGCCGTCGTCTCCGACGCCGGCGTGCCTGATAGCGCAAGAGAAATGCTGAAAGCGAAGAACGTGGAACTCATCATCGCCGATTGAGCGCCTCCCTTCGAGTGCCGCCAAACGCTTCTCTCCTCAGCCGTTTCGGTGTGCATATGCATCAGAAAGCCGTGCTGTAATGATTCGCCTAAAAATGGACATAAATTAAAATAGGGTAAAATAAAATAAAAAAGGTTAAATTAAAGAAAATGATTGATTTTGCTCCAATTATGTTCTAACATGCCCTCTGTTCGTCAATCATACCCATGATAAAGGTTCTTTTGAAAGGAGGCATAAAGGACTCTATGGCCGCTGATGGAAGATAGGCACGCATTCTATGGGGTCCAATTTCATGAGGCTGTTGCTTCGGAATTGGCAGTGTCATTTGCCCCGGTTTCGGCGAAATCGAGCGCAAGTGAAAAAATCATTAAGAAGCTTCAAAGGATGGAGGCAATTGAATGAAAAAGACATTGTTCATCGCCGTCTTACTTGCCATTTTTGTCGTTGTTCAACCTTCTTTCGCGGGTACGAACTGGAAAGCAGAGTTGAAGAACTGGTCCGGCAAGACCCTGCACATCATCATGATAGGCGATCCATGGATCACCGCATTCCAGCAGGTTGCGCCGGAGTTCGAAAAGCTCACCGGCGCCAAGATCATTATCGACGGCTACGGCTACGATGCCACGCATGAAAAAGAAGTGCTCGAGGGCAGCCAGAAATCTACGACCACGGATATCGTCGTTCTCGACGCACCGTGGATCGGTGAGTTCGCCGAGGGCGGCTACGTCGAAGACCTCAAGCCGTACATCAACAAAACGAACGCGAGTGTGATCGAATACAACGACTACCTGAAGGTTTTCCGGGAGGTCTCGGACTGGAAGGGAAAGGTCATCGGCATGCCGTTCGCCGCGTACTTCGTCACGACCTGCTATCGCAAGGACCTGCTCGATGCGGAGAACCTCAAGCCGGCCAAGACGCTCGACGAATGGAAAGCGATCGCGGCGAAGTTCACCAACAACCCGAAGTATCCTGGCATGTACGGTCTGGCGATGAACAACCAGCAGGGATCATGCGTCGGGCAGTCGTATTTTGAGTACATCTGGAACGTGGGGGGGAAGCCCTTCAAGAGCTGCTACCCCGGATCTAAGGCGCCCTATGCCGACATGAAACCGCTGCTCGACAGCCCCGAAAGCATCGAAGTGGTCAAACTGTTCATCGACATGCTGAAATACCAGCCGGATGGAGCCTTGAACATCGCCTGGGACGACCGTGACAACTACTTCAGCGCTGGGAAGCTCGCCATGGTGAGCGAATGGTCGGCGAGGTTGCCGGCGTTCCTGAGCCCGAAGACTTCCACAGTGTCCGGCCAGATCATCAACGCCGTCGTTCCCGCCAAAGCCGGGGTCAAGCCCGTGCCTCCCCTGGGTGGATGGGTCATGGGGATCTCCAAGTACAGCGGTCAGAAAGACATGGCGTGGGATTTCATCAAATGGTTCTGCAGCTCTGAAACGCACAAGCGGTTCGTCGATGCTGGAGGGATGCCCAGCAGGTACAGCGCCTTGAAAGACTCCGCGCTGCTTGCGAAGTATCCGACGTTCCCCGCCATTGCCCAGTCGGTCGACCTGGCGTTCGCGGACTGCAGGCCGAGAATCCCCGAAGGTTTCGAGATCATCAGCACCATCGGAATGTATATCTCACGCGCCATGACGGGCGAGCTGACCCCCGAAGCGGCGATGGCGCAAGCCAACAAGGATGTGAAAGCTATCCTCCTCAAGGGCGGATACAAGATGTCGAATTAGCGAACCGTGGGGCGGACGGCCGATCGTTCGGCCGTCCCCTCTCTGGAGGTTATTTACGGTGAATGCATCTCGTACGGAAAAGCTCCTTTTCATTGCGCCTGCGATAGCGTACTTGCTCGTCTTTTCGATCTTTCCGTTGATCTATTCCGTGGGGATCAGCCTCACCGACCTCAACGTGGTGCGAAAGGGCACGGGCAATTTCGTGGGCCTGTCCAACTATGTGCACCTGTTCTCATCGGGGAGCCTTTTTGTCCGGGCGGTCACGAATACCTTCATCATCATGTTCTTCGCCCTTCTGATCGAAATAGTCCTGGGTTTCATCATCGCCAGGCTTTTCTACCTCGTGCGAAGCGTCCGCTTTGTGACGATTCTGCGTACGATGTACATCATCCCGATCATGATCACCCCGCTCATCTTCGGGCTCGTCTGGTCATATGTTCTCAACCCGCTGCTCGGCGTGGGCAACGTGATGCTGAAGGCGGCGGGATTGCACGCGCTTCCCTGGCTAGGGAGCCCCAAGACCGCCCTGGCCACGATAGTCATGATCGATGTGTGGCAGTGGACTCCGTTCCTCATGATGCTGATCTTTTCTGGATTCATGACCATACCGCATGAGCTGTTCGAAGCCGCGGAAGTCGACGGAGCGAGATTGGTCAAGAAGATAACCCACATCGAGCTTCCGTTCCTCAAACAGGTGATCGGGTTGGCGTTGATCCTGAGGAGCATGGACGTGTTCCGCATGTTCGACCTCATTTACGCAACCACGCAGGGAGGCCCTGGAGGGGCGACCGAGGTCATATCAATGTTCGCCTACCGTCAATCCTTCAACTATTACAATACATCGATCGGTTCGACGGCATCGATCATTGCCCTGATCATCATCACGATCATCAGCAATTTCTTCAACAAGATCACCAAAGAGACAAGGGGTTAAGATGCAAGCTCATCTCGCACGGAAGATGAAGACAGGCACTATCTCGGCGATTCTCCTCGTCGTTACTATCGTGACGATCGCACCACTCATATGGATGCTTCTTGCCTCGTTCAAGACTCCTGCGCAGATTTTCTCTTCGCCGCTGGTGGTGCTTCCGCCATCGCTCTACCTCGACAACTACAAGGCCATCCTGCTCGGCTCGGAATCGCGTCTCCCCTTCCTTTGGAACTCGCTGGTCATCTCGCTCCTGTCGACGGCGCTCGTCATGTGCATCGCTGCCCCGGCGGCCTTCGGTTTCGCGAAGCTCAACGTCCGCCACAGCGATCGCTACGAGCTGTGGATCCTGAGCACGCGAATGATGCCCCCCATCGCGGCGCTCATCCCCATATCGATGATAATTCGCCAGCTGGGAATGTTCGATACGAAGACCGGCATAATCCTCGTTTACTGCGCATTCAACCTCCCGTATGCGGTGTGGATGCTGACGATATTCTTGCGGCAGCTTCCGCGGGAAATGGACGAGGCGGCGATGCTGGACGGCTGCTCATGGCGGAAGATATTCCTCAGGATATCCCTGCCGTTGATCATACCGACATTCTTCACCGTTGCGATTTTCGTCTTCTTGTTTTCGTGGAATGAAATGCTTGGAGCCCTGATTCTCTCCGGGCGACGGGCGAAGACGCTGCCCGTCGCCATCACCGAATATGCCGGAGGGATATTCATACGGTGGGAGCTCATGTCGGCCGCTGCCGTTCTCCAGATCATCCCCGCTGTTTTCGTGGTCATTCTATTCAACAAATACATCGTATCAGGACTCACCATGGGATCGGTGAAGGGATAACCGGAGGACGGAACATGCCGGAAAGAAGCGCAAGTTACCTGTTGACTGTTGATTTCGGAACCGAATCCGCGCGCGCGGCCATCTTCGATGCCCAGGGAAAGGCGGTTGCCACGAGCGATTGCACCTACGCAACGTACTACCCGCACGGCGGGTGGGCCGAGCAGGAGCCGGTCGAATGGCGGAAGGCCTTCATCGAGGTCGTGAGGAATGTGGTGTCTGCCTCGCGCGTCTCCCCGTCGCACATACGAACGATCGCTGTCGATACGACGTGCAGCACGCTGTGCTTTCTGGACGAGAAGTTCGACCCGATCTGCAGGTCCATCCTTTGGATGGACGTGCGCTCCTCCGGGCAGGCGCGGAAGATCGCGAGCTCGAAGCATGAAGCCCTGAAATACAATGGCAGCGGCCAGGTGCCTGCCGATTGGATGCCGTCGAAGATACTCTGGGTGAAGGAAAATCGGCCGGAAATATACAGAAACGCCGTCCACATCTGCGAGTTCATCGATTGGGTGAATTACCTGCTCACCCGCAAATACGTTGCCAGCATCAACAACGTCACGGCCCGGTGGTATTATGACAACAGCAACGGGGGATGGCCCGCGGAGTTCTACGAGACCGTGGGAATCGGCGATCTTCTCGACAAGGTGCCATCAAAGGTCCTCAGAGTCGGGGAAATCGTCGGAGGAATCGATCCAACCCTGGCCGATGAAATGGGTCTCTCCGCGCGGACGATCGTCGTCCAGGGAGGTTCCGACGCCTATATAGGAACTC
>PLNO01000382.1 GCA_003141795.1 Spirochaetaceae bacterium
TACTGGCGCCGCGTCGGAGGCGCGCTTCTGGACAGGATCGATGTGAGGGTTCCCCTCGCGCCCGTCCCGGGTTCCCAGATGTGCATTCCTGCCCTGCCCGCAGAGAGCGTGGAAGCACGGCAGAGGGTGGACAATGCAGTGGGCCGCCAGAGGCAGAGATATGCGGGGCTTCCCTTCGCGTGGAACTCGCGCATCCCGGCCGGTCTCATGGACAGGTTCTGCCCCATGGACGCGGACTGCCGGAACGCCCTGGGAAACGCCGCGGAAACCCTCGGGCTGTCGTCCCGCGCCTTTCATTCGGTCCTCCGCATGGCGCTCACCATCGCGGACCTGGAAGGGTCGGAGCGCATCACCATGGACCAAGTCCTGGAGGCGGTGCAGCACCGGCGCTTCGGTGACGGGGATTTCTACTGGTCGCGAACAGGACGTTCATCGAAATAAACGTTGTGTCTATTGAAGGCTCCTCGCACTTATTGCTACTATTGAGCTCAGAGGCAAGGAAAGAGGTAGCCGTATGAAGTTGTACAGCCGCAGACATGTCGCAATCATTGCGGTCGTGGTATCGATGCTCGCACTCGGAGCGGGGATCCTCGTCACCGCACTGGTGATCGTTCCCCGCACGGTGAAGGGTGAGCTTGCCTCCCTGCCGCGCCAGGATGCATCGGCGTTTCAGCCGGCTTCGGCGCAGGTAATCCCCGTGCAGTACACCACGTCCGTGACGGCGCTCAGACCGGGGGAGCTGACTGACGACGAGCAGAACAGCATCCAGATCTACGACAGGGCCAACAAATCCGTCGTGTACGTCACGACGCTCACGACGCAGTACTCCTGGTACTATCAGGCGGTCCAGCAGGAGGGCACGGGCTCCGGGGTCATCATCGACCAGCAGGGCCACGTGCTCACGAACAACCATGTCATCAGCGGGGCGGACAAGATCAGCATCACGCTTGCGGACGGCACCGTCGCTGACGGCAAGGTGGTGGGCACCGACCCTGAGAACGACCTCGCGGTGCTGCAGTTCAACCCGAAAGGGAAGACCCTCACGACCATCCCGTTCGGCGACTCCTCGGGGCTCAAGGTGGGGATGAAGGTCCTGGCAATCGGAAACCCGTTCGGCCTGGACCGCACGCTCACGACAGGGATCGTTTCAGGGCTTGCGCGTCCATTGCAGACGGATCAGGGCTTCATGATCAGGGAGACCATCCAGACCGACGCCGCAATCAACCCCGGCAATTCCGGCGGCCCGCTTCTCAACTCGCAGGGCCAGCTCATCGGCATCAATACGGCGATCAAGTCGCCCTCGGGCGGCTCGGCGGGTGTCGGCTTCGCCATCCCGGTGAACACCGTCAAGCCCATCGCGCAGCAGCTCATCAGCTACGGCGTGGTGCGCCGTGGATGGATCGACATCGAGCCGGTGGAGCTCTTCCCGCAGCTGGTCGACTATTTCGATCTGCCCGTGCAGAAGGGCATCATGGTGAGCGTCGCGCATGCAGCCGCGCAGACGGCGGGGATCCACGGGGGAGACCAGCGCAAGGCGGTACGCTACCAGCGCCAGATCATCTACGGCGGCGGGGATATCATCGTGGAGGTCAACGGCCAGAAGATCGAGGCCATGACCGACCTGTACAACGCACTGGAAAGCACGAAGCCGGGGGAGGTGATCAGCGTGAAGGTGTTGCGGGGCTCACAGACAAAGACGTTCCAGGTGAAGCTCGTGGAAGCGCCCACGCAGAACCAGTAGGGATACCCGGTGGCACTACTCAAGGCAGTCTCTCCTTTCTCCCCCGCGGGAGATCAGGGCAAAGCAATAGCGATGCTCACCCAGGGTGTGAAGGACAACCTGCGGTTCCAGACCCTCAAGGGCGTCACAGGATCCGGCAAGACCTTCACCATGGNNTTTTCCCGAAAAACCGGGTCGAATACTTCGTCTCCTATTACGACTACTACCAGCCTGAAGCATACGTTCCCGGCAAGGACCTCTATATAGAAAAGGATGCCTCGATCAACAAGGAGATCGAGCGCATGCGGCTTTCCGCGACGACGTCGCTGATCGAGCGCCGGGACGTTATCGTGGTGGCAACCGTGTCGTGCATCTACGGCCTGGGCAACCCCGAGGACTACCGGGGGATGCGCATCGAGCTGAAGAAGGGTGACACGGTGGACATGCGGGAGCTCATGCAGCGGCTCGTGATGCTCCAGTACGAGCGCAACGACGTCGCTTTCGAGAGGTCCATGTTCCGCGTCCGGGGCGATGTTCTGGAGATATTTCCTTCCTACTCGAGGGAGGCGGTGCGTATCGAGTTCTTCGGGGACGAAATCGAGAGGATCCGCAGGATCGACCCTGTTTCGGCCAACCCCATCGAGGAAATGGATTTCTTCAGCGTTTACCCCGCCAAGTACTTCGTCATGCCGCAGGAGCGGCTCCGTAATGCGCTGCAGCTCATCCGCGACGAGCTCGCCGGGCGCTACAAACAGTTCACCGACGAAGGCAAGCTTCTGGAGGCGGAGCGGATCAAGACGCGTACAGAGTACGACCTGGAGATGATGGAGGAGATGGGCTACTGCTCGGGCATCGAGAATTACTCCCGTCCCCTGAGCGCGCGCAAGGAGGGGGAGAGGCCCGCCGTGCTCCTGGACTTCTTCCCGCAGAAGTTCCTCACCTTCGTGGATGAATCCCACGTCACGCTCCCCCAGGTGCGCGGCATGCACGAAGGGGACAGGGCGCGCAAGCTTTCGCTGGTGAAGTACGGCTTCCGCCTGCCGTCAGCGCTGGACAACAGGCCGCTCGTGTACAACGAGTTCGAATCGATGCTCGACAGGGTGATATTCGTCTCCGCGACCCCCGGCCAGGAGGAAGCGGCCAAATCCCTGCAGCTTGCCGAGCAGCTCATACGGCCCACGGGGCTTCTTGACCCGGTGCTCGAGGTGCGCCCCACCGAGGGGCAGATGGAGAACCTCTACGCCGAGATCAGGCTACAGGTGGAGCGTCACGAACGCACCCTGGTGACGACGCTCACGAAGCGGATGGCGGAAGACCTCACCGACTACCTGGGAGAGCTGGGACTCAAGGTGCGCTACCTGCACTCGGAGATCGAGACCCTGGAGCGCATCAAGATTCTGCGCGATCTGCGTAAGGGCGAGTTCGACGTGCTGATTGGGATTAACCTGTTGCGCGAAGGTCTTGACTTGCCCGAGGTTTCGCTGGTTGCGATCCTCGACGCCGACAAGGA
>PLNO01000252.1 GCA_003141795.1 Spirochaetaceae bacterium
TCGATGTACTTGCGGTACTCGTTCAATGTGGTTGCACCGATGGCACGCAGCTCACCGCGGGCCAGGGCGGGTTTCAGGAGATTGGAGGCATCCATCGAGCCTTCCGCGGCGCCGGCGCCCACGAGGGTGTGCAGCTCGTCGATGAAGAGGATCACCTGGCCCTCGCTGTCCTGGATCTCCTTGATCACCGCCTTGAGGCGCTCCTCGAACTCGCCCCTGAACTTCGTTCCTGCCACCAGGCTGCCGAGATCAAGGGCAAGGAGGCGCTTGTTCTTCAAGGAGTCGGGCACGTCGCCGGAGACGATCCTGCGGGCAAGGCCTTCGACGATGGCAGTCTTTCCGACGCCGGGTTCTCCGATGAGCACGGGATTGTTCTTCGTGCGCCGGGCGAGGACCTGCATGACGCGCCGGATCTCCTCGTCCCTGCCGATCACCGGGTCGAGCTTCTCCTTGCGGGCGAGCTCGGTGAGGTCGCGGCAGTATTTCTCCAGCGACTGGTAGCGGGCCTCGGGGTTCTGGTCGGTGACGCGCTGATTGCCGCGTACCGCGCGCAGAGCTTCCATGACCGATTCCCGCGTCACACCGCGCGACCGCAGGATCTCTCCGGATTCGCCCGCTCCCTCCATCATGGCCAGGAGCAGGTGCTCGGTGCTCGTGAACTCGTCCTTCAGCGCGTCGGCTTCCTGCTCGGCCTTGTTGAGGACCTTCGACAGCTGCGGGGACATGGTGAGCTGCGCGGCGTCACCGTACACCTTGGGCTTCTGCGTGAGCTCCTTGCGCAAGGCTCCGGCCACCTCGCCGGCATCGGCGCCGATGCGCTCCAGAAGGGGAGGGACCACGCCGTCCTTCTGCTCGAGCAGCGCGAGCAGAAGATGCTCGATATCCAGCGTGCTATGATCGAACGAATGCGCGAGGGAGTCCGCTTCCTGCAGAGCTTCCTGCGCCTTGAGAGTCAATTTGTCGTATCTCATGTTTTTCTCCGGGAATGTCTTTTGAATGTAAGATACGTCGGCCGACCGTCCAGGTCAAATCCGGGGATGCGGAGGCTCCGCTTTAGCCCTGGGCGCCCCTGACGATGTCGTCGTAGACTTTCTCCGCGCATTCGGGACAGATCCCGTGGGAAAACTCGACGTGGGCGCGTTCCGAGACGTAGACCTCGATCTGCTCCCACTCTCCGTCGCTCGTGCGGATCTTCTTGCAGCTCATGCAGATCGGGATGAGATCGGAGAGCCCCCGCAGCTCGACGACGGTGCGGCGCGGGCCGTCCCCATCCTGCGCGTTCTCCCACACCACGATCCGCGACGGGTCGCTCCACCTGAAAATGACAACGGCGCGGTAGAGGAGGAACGTCGATGCCATGACGGCAAGGTAGGGGATCTCGGCGCTCCACCCCGCAGGGTCGGGAACCAGGAGGGAGAACCCTTGGGCGAAGATCTTCAAGCCGAGGCACGCCATCAGGTAGAAGAATGTGGGAGAATCGAACTCTTTGCGCTGCATGGCGAGCATGGCCACGGAGACGGCGCAGAGGAGGCATATTGCCAGACTGCTCACCGTGATCGTTGAGAGCAGCCCCCGGGCGGCAAGCGCGGAGTCGGGGAGGATCGGCCAGAGTATCGTTCCCGCGATCACGAGCGCAATGGCCGCGCAGCTTGCGAGAAGGAGTCGTATCGGGTGCACGTGGCGGCCGATGGCGATCGGGGCCGCGGCGAGCGCGAACGCCTCGAGCAGCCGCGTCATGGTCCAGAGCTGTCCCGCGAGCTCGTCCCCCCGGCCGAGGAACAGGAACGCTCCCCGGAAGGCGAGGACATAAAGAGCCTCCATGCAGGCGATGCCGAACGAGGCGACACCGAGAAAGAGGAAGAACGAATCGTGGCCCGACGAGCGCGAATGCCATGTGATGACGAACAGGCTGCAGGCGATCCCGATGTCGAAGAAGGCGGCAAGGTCGTGAAAGAGGGCATCGCTTGCCAGCGCGGTGAGCGCGATGCCGACGAGGAAGAAGCCGCCTGCGATCCACGCTGGCGCCGGGTTGTACTCTGAGCTCCGCTGGCCGAAGCGATAGGGGTTTCTCACGGGTCCCTGCTTTCTTCCCACATCATCGGCAGGAATGGAGAGGTTTGACATTGAAATACGCCCCCCCTATACTCCCCCGCTGTACACGCAATCGATCGAGGAGAGGGGCGCTGATGACGTCGAACGAGTTTCCCGCCGGTTTTCTGTGGGGCGCCGCTACCGCTTCCTATCAGGTCGAGGGGGCGGCAGCGGAGGACGGCAGAGGAGAATCGATCTGGGACCGCTTCTGCCGGGTCCCCGGTGCCATCCTCAATGGCGATACCGGCGATGTCGCCTGCGACCATTACCACAGGTGGCGGGAGGACGTGACCGACATGAAGAAGCTCGGCCTCGGTGCGTACCGCTTCTCCGTCGCCTGGCCGCGGATCTTCCCCGAGGGCAGGGGAAGGCAGAACACCCGCGGCCTGGACTTCTACGAATCCCTCGTGGACGCGCTCCTGGCCGCGCGGATCGAACCGGCAGTCACCCTCTACCATTGGGACCTCCCGCAGGCGCTGCAGGATCGCGGCGGCTGGGTCAACCGTGATACGGCGCAGTGGTTCGCGGAATATGCGGCTGCCGTCTTTGCCCGTCTGGGCGACAGGGTGAAGACGTGGATGACGCTCAATGAGCCGCAGGTCGCGGCCTTCTGCGGCTACGCGTACGGTGTGCATGCCCCGGGCGTGAAGAAACTCGGCGCCGCGGTCCAGGCCTCCCACGTGCTCAACCTCGCCCATGCGCTTGCCGTACAGGCCTACAGGCAGGTGAGCCCTGTCCGCCACCGCATCGGGGTGGTCCTGGACCTCCACCCGATCTATCCGCTCACCGACTCATCGAGCGACGAAGAGGCCGTCGGGATGGCGGATGCGCAGACCAACCGCTGGTACCTGGACCCGGTCCTCCGCGGCTCGTACCCAGCGGAGCTCCTTTCGGTGTACGAGAAGAACGGGGTTGCCCCGCACGTGGAGCCGGAGGACTTCGCGCTGCTCAAGGCAAATCCAATCGATTTCCTCGGGGTCAACTACTACTTTCCCACGCGTGTGAGGGCGAGCTCGCATTCAGGGATGCTCGGTTTCGAGCAGGGACTCGAAAAGGGATGTCCGACGACCGACATGGGATGGGAGGTGAGCCCCCGCGGGTTGTACGACCTGCTCGTTCGGATCAAGCGCGACTACGGCGACCCCTCGATGATGATCACGGAAAACGGCGCGGCGTTCCCCGATCGCCGCGTGGTGAACGGCCGCGTGGAGGATGACGACCGGGTCGAGTTCATAGCGGGCCACCTGAGGGAGGCATATCGCGCAATTCAGGACGGGGTGAAGCTGGAAGGCTACTTCCTCTGGTCGCTCATGGACAATTTCGAGTGGGCGTACGGCTACGCGAAGAGGTTCGGGATCATCAGTGTCGCGCAGGGCTCGGGGGAGCGCACGTGGAAGAGGAGCGCCGACTGGTACCGTTCGCTGGTGGCCTCCAACGGGACGGCGCTTTAGAACGTCCGACCGCCGAACGACGCAAGCAGGTCGTTCACCTCCACGTATCCCCTGATGCGGAAGGGCTCGCCGTACTTCTTTCCGATGAGGTGCCCGTAATGGGCCATGCGCGTGAAGAGCAGCTCGTGGTAGTGCTCGCTCGCGATGAAGGTCGGCGGTCCCGCGTCGCGCATCGACGGGTTGTAGATCTGTGTGCCGTAACAGTCGATCGCCCTGCGCTTCTCTTCGATTACGTCGCTGATATCCACGATGAAGGACGGCTCGAACTCCCAGCTCGTCATGTAGTAGACGAGCTCAGCGGGCCTGTGCGGTTCCTGCCCCGTGTCGAGCTTCTTGAGCCCGGACAGGAAAGCCGCCTCCTGGACGATGCGGGAGGCAGCCGGATGGTCAGGGTGCCTGTCCTCCCAGTAGGGGAGGAGGACGATCCGGGGTCGGTGCTCGCGG
>PLNO01000245.1 GCA_003141795.1 Spirochaetaceae bacterium
TCCTGATGTCGAAGGCGGAGATGCGGCGGATCTTAAGGTCCAGCAGGCGCGACACGTCGTCGTCGTTCATTGCCCGCACGAAGAGCTTCTTGAACGGCTTCATCCCCTCGTAGACCTGCTTCTTCACCGCTTCTTCTGTCGTGGCTTTTTCGATGTTCTTGTAGACCCGGTTTTCGATGAAAATCTGCTCCAGGGTCAGCCAGTGCCTGCGGTTCGAAAGCATTTCGAGCTCGTGCTCGAGCTCCGCCTTGATCTGCTTCTTGAGAATGCCCGTGAACTCTTTCAGATAGTCGGAGACGCTGATTTCAACCGGGCGATCTCCCCTGATGACGACGATGTTGGAGTTGATCGATACTTCGCACTCCGTGTGCGCGTAGAGCTGGTCGATGACGGTGTCGGCGTCCGAGCCGCGGGAGAGATGCACCTCGATTTCCACCTTGTCGGAGGTGAAGTCGCTGATTGTGCTGACGCTCACCTTGCCCTTCTGCACGGCGGCCTCGATGGAGGCGATGAGGCTCGTGGTGGTGGTGGAATAGGCGACGTCCCGCACGATGAGCTTCTGCGCGCCTGCGACCTTTTCGATGCGCGCGCGCACGCGTACCTTGCCCCGGCCGTCGTCGTACTCGGAGACGTCGATGGATCCGCCCTGGAGGAAATCCGGGGCGAGTGAAAACTCTTCACCCTTGAGGATCGCGATCTGCGCCATCAGCAGCTCGATGAAGTTGTGCGGGAGGATCGTGGTGGACATTCCCACCGCAATGCCCTCCGCCCCCAGCATGAGGAGCACGGGCACCTTTGCCGGCAGCTCCTTCGGCTCCTGGCGCCTGCCGTCGTAGCTGGGCACGGTTTCCGTGAGCGCGGGGTTGAACAGCGTCTCCAGGGCCAGGGGGGTGAGGCGGCACTCCGTATAGCGCGGTGCGGCCGCCGAGTGGCCGGTGAGGATGTTGCCGAAGTTCCCCTGCTTCTCGATGAAGTATTCCTTGTTGGCAAGGACCACGAGGGCGTCGCCGATGGAGGCGTCGCCGTGCGGATGGAGCTTCATGCATTCGCCGATGACGTTGGCCACCTTGTGGGACTTACCGTCGTGCATGGCAAAGAGCGTGTGCAGGATGCGGCGCTGCACGGGCTTGCACCCGTCGCGCAGGTCGGGGATGGCCCGGTCCATGATGACGTAGCTGGCGTACTCGAGGAAGTTCTTCTCCATCAGGGGCTTGAGCTGGCTCATGTCAGGCTCCCTGCAGCACGTCGGTGACGAGGTTGTTCACGATGAACTTCTTCCTTTCGGGCGTGTTCTTCCCCATGAGGAACTCGAGCGTCTTGCGCACGTTCCCCATGGACTGAATCTGCACCTCGGTGAGGCGGATGTCGGGTCCGATGAACTGCTTGAACTCCCCCGGGCTGATCTCCCCCAGCCCCTTGAAGCGCGTGACCTCGGGCGACTTCAGCCGCGCCATGGCCGCGTCCCGCTCCTGCTCGCTGTAGCAATACGCGGTTTCCGCCTTCGTGCGGACCCTGAACAGAGGGGTCTCCAGGATGAAGACGTGGGAGGAGAGCACGAGCTGCTCGAAGTAGTGCAGGAAATAGGTGAGGAGCAGGTTCCTGATGTGCATGCCATCGACGTCGGCGTCCGTGGCAATGATGACCTTGTTGTAGCGCAGCCCCTCCATGTCGTCCTCGATCCCCAGGGCGCGCATGATGTTGTACAGCTCCTCGTTCTTGTAGACGGTGTCCTTCTTCAGGCCGAACACGTTGAGGGGCTTGCCGCGCAGGCAGAAGATGGCCTGGGTGTAGACGTCCCGGGACATGATCATGGGGCCGCCGGCCGAGTCTCCTTCCGTGAGGAAGATGCTCGTCTCATCCCTGCGCTTGTCCTTCATGTCGTTGTAGTGGATCTTGCTGTCGGTGAGCTTCGGGATGTGGATCTCCACCTTGCGCGCCATCTCCCGCGCCTGCTTCTTGATCGTGGAGAGCTCTTTGCGGATACGCTCGTTCGACTTGATCTTATCAATGAGCTTCTTTGCTTCCTCTTCGTTCTTGTGCAGCCAGGTGAGAGTCTGCTGCTTCACCTCGTCGGCGACCCAGCCGCGGATCTCGTTGTTGCCGAGCTTGTGCTTGGTCTGACTCTCGAAGACCGGGTCCTTGACCTTGATGGCAACGGCGCCGAACATGCCCTCCCGCACGTCCTCCGCGGCGAAGTTCACCCCGGCGTATTCGTCGATGGCCTTGAGAACGCCCAGGCGGAAGGCGGTCTGGTGGGTGCCGCCGTCCACGGTGAACTGACCGTTCACGAAGCTGAAGTAGCTCTCCCCGTAGGTGGCCGTGTGGGTGAAGGCAAACTCCAGGCGGCTGCCCTTGAAGTGGGCGATCTCGTAGTGCAGAGCCTCTTCCCCGATCTCCTCGGTCAGCAGGTCCAGGAGCCCGTTCTGGCTCACCACCGTGGTGCCATTGTAGAGGAAGCGCAGACCGCTGTTGAGGAAAGAGTAATAGCGCAGCCGCTTCAGGATGAAGTCGTCGTTCCATTCGTAGGTCGTGAAAATCTTCGGGTCCGGCGTGAAGCGGACGAGGGTGCCCGTTTTGGCCTTGGGATCCTTTCCCGTCTTCTGGCCGACGAGCTTGCCCTCCTTGAAGAGGGCCTGCAGGAACTTCCCCTCCCGGGTGCTCACGACCTCGAACTGCGAGGAAAGCGCGTTCACCGCCTTCGTTCCGACGCCGTTCAATCCGACGGAGAACTGGAACACGTCGTCGTTGAACTTGCCGCCGGTGTTCACCTTGCTCACGCAGTCGATGACCTTGCCCAGGGGGATGCCGCGCCCATAATCGCGGATGGTGACCGACTCGTTCTTTCGGGTGATCTCGATGACGCGCCCCTGCCCCATGATGAACTCGTCCACGCTGTTGTCGATGATCTCCTTCAACAGTATGTAGATGCCGTCCATGGGGTTGGAGCCGTCGCCCAACCGTCCGATGTACATGCCCGTTCGCAACCGGATGTGCTCCAGTGCGTCGAGCGTCTGAATTGCCTTCTCGTCGTATGCGACAGCGGATTTCGACATAGTCGTCCTTATCGTAGTCTACGGGGAATGGTGAGTGCCCGCGAATTTATCAAAAAATCGAGGGGCATATGCTGTATTTCCTTCGATAGTAAGGAATCTCGACGGTGATGGTCAAGGGAAAGAAATCATGGATTGTAGGACCCGGTCGTTGTAGGATGGACGGACCAGGAGGAATCAGGATGAAGAAGTTCGTAGTGATTGTCGTGCTTGCGGTGCTCGCCCTGTCGGGCTGCGCGTCGGGCAGCTTCCTCGGTCTGGCAACGACCGGGTACGTGGATGAGAAGTCCAAGGCCGCGCTTGATCAGCAGGCCGCCGACGTGGAGAAGCTGAAGGCGGACCAGGCGGCGCAGATCGAGGCGCTGAAGGCGCAGATCGCCGACTACCAGGCGATGAAGGAGCAGGCGCAGGCCGCCATCGACCAGATGAACTCGACGGCGAAGACCATCGCGGATCTGCAGGCTCTGGCCAAGAGGGCGGAGAGCCGGATTTCCACGATCCCCAAGGAAGTCATCAAGCAGATCGTCGATATCCTGCAGGCCGCATTGAATCAGTAAGGAAGCGCCCGCCCCATGACCGCGGTCAGCTTCGACGAGGCGGCGGGAGCGCTGGTCCTCCTCGATCAGACACTCCTGCCGCACGAAGTGTCCTACATCCGCCTCACCGCGCCCGAAGAGGTGCGGGAAGCGATTTCCGTGCTGAGGGTGCGCGGCGCACCTGCCATCGGGATCGCCGCTGCCTTCGGCCTGTACCTTGCCGTCCGCGGTCAGGAGAACCGGGAGCCTGCGGCCCTCCAGGCGCGCTTCGACGAGTCCTGCCGCATGCTGCTTGCCTCCCGTCCCACGGCCGTCAACCTCTCGTGGGCGCTGGAGCGCATGTCGCGCCGCTGGGCCGCGGGAAAGGGGCTTCTCGCAGGAGCGCGTATCGCCTCGCTGAAGCAGGAGGCGGACGCCATCCGCGCCGAAGACGAGGAGGTGTGCCGGCGGATCGGGGAGAACGGGCTTTCGCTTCTCCAGCGCGGCTGGGGCCTCCTGACGCATTGCAACGCGGGAGCTCTTGCAACAGCCCGGTACGGCACGGCTCTCGCACCGATCTATCGCGGGACAGAGCAGGGGTACAGCTTCACGGTGTTTGCCGACGAGACGCGTCCCCTGCTCCAGGGAGCGCGTCTCACCGCGTGGGAGCTCGCCGCTGCCGGGGTCGACGTGACGCTGATCTGCGACAACATGGCCTCGCTCGTCATGCGGGAGGGCCGCGTGCAGGCGGTGCTCGTCGGCTGCGACCGTGTGGCGGTGAACGGAGATACGGCGAACAAGATCGGCACCTCGGGAGTGGCGATCCTCGCCCGTCATTACGGCATCCCCTTCTACGTGCACGCCCCGCTTTCCACGATCGACATCCGATGCCCGAACGGAGATGCCATCCCCATCGAGCAGAGAGCGGAGGCGGAGATCACGGAGATGTGGTACGCCCGCCGCATGGCGCCGGCAGGGGTGAAGGCGTACAACCCCGCGTTCGACGTGACTGACCATGACCTTATTACCGCCATCGTGACCGAGCGCGGCGTTCTGCTGCCGCCGTACGAGCCGGCCATCAAGGCGCTGTTCACCTGACCGTGCTCCTTTCCTTCGCGGTGGCGGTGCATGTATCTTTGGATACATGTCGATACGACCGATCAGGAGCCTCGTCAAAGCGACCCCGACGATCGAAGGCGCAGGGGTGAAATTGCGCCGGGCCTTCGGGTTCGGGAACACGGGCGACTACGACCCGTTCCTGCTTCTCGACGACTTCCGCAATGAGCGTCCCGAGGATTACCTCGCCGGATTTCCCTGGCACCCCCACCGCGGGATCGAGACGATCACCTACGTCCTGTCGGGCACCGTCGATCACGGCGACAGCATGGGAAACGCGGGCACGATCGGCGCGGGCGACGTGCAGTGGATGACCGCGGGCCGCGGCATCATCCATCAGGAGATGCCCAAGGGCGACGACACCGGGCGCATGCACGGCTTCCAGCTCTGGGCGAACCTCCCGGCCTCCCTCAAGATGACCACGCCGCGCTACCAGGAGATCAAGGCCGTGAACATCCCCGAGGTGGTGGAGGACGATGGCACCCGGGTGCGCGTCGTCTGCGGCAGCTTCTGGGGCACGAACGGGCCGGTGAACCAGGTGGCGGCCGAGCCGCAGTACCTGGACGTCTGGGTGCCGCCCGAGAGGACGCGGAGCCTGCCCGTGGAGACGACGCGGCATGCCTTCGCCTACGTATTCCAGGGCTCGGGCAGTTTCGCCAACGCTTCGGGTCCCCAGCCCGTTGCCACCGAGCCCGTGGGTGTTCGCGGCGAGCAGGCGGGGCCGACGCAGCGGGAGTTCGCCGACGACAGGTCCCTCGTGCTCTTCGACTCCGGCGACGAGGTGACCGTCCATGCCGGTCCGAACGGCGTGCGCTTCCTGCTCGTGTCCGGCCGGCCCCTCGGCGAGCCCGTGGCCTGGTACGGGCCGATCGTCATGAACACTGAGGAGGAGCTGCGCCTCGCGTTCGAACAGCTGCGTGACGGAACGTTCCTCAAGGAGACATAGAACACCTTCGCCAGGCGCGGGGTGGCCGGTCCCGGGTCCCGGTTGTTGCGCAGCGCGTTTTCCCCGTATGATGCGCGGACAGGAGCCCGAGACCAGTGAAAAAAGTGTTCTCTTCGATCAGTCGGAGATGGCGCGCCGATGGCGGTTATCGCCAGGTGCTTTCCATGGCACTCCCCCTCATTCTCTCCACAGGCTCCTCCTCCGTGCAAAGTTTCATCAACAGGATGTTCCTCGCGTGGCACTCCCCCGAATCCCTGGCCGCGGTCATGCCGGCGGGCATGGTGAACTACGCTGTCACGACGATCTTCGTCACCACGGCGAGCTACGTGAGCACGTTCGTTGCGCAATACCACGGGGCGGGGA
>PLNO01000049.1 GCA_003141795.1 Spirochaetaceae bacterium
CTCCTGCGTGGCTTCACCGCACGGGGCCATGCCGGAGAGGGAGTGAAGGGGGAGAATGTGGCGTGCGCTGCGGCGACAATCCTGCTGAGGACGACCGGAAGGTTGTGCACCCAGCATGGCGTCGCGGCTGCCGGCGGCAGAGGAGATCCCGGAGAGATGGCACTCGAGGTTGCGCAGGACTCTGCGGATCAGGGCTGGCTTCGGGGCGTCACCGATTTTTTGTTACGGGGCATGAAGGATCTGAAGGACGAGTTCCCGCGGGAGATCGTTCTCCAGGTGAAAATGATGGAGGATTGAGATGGGACGCAAAAAGGGCGGCGCAGCGAAGAATGGCCGCGATTCGCAGGCAAAGAGGCTGGGGATCAAAAGGTACGCGGGCCAGCTGGTGAGCGCCGGATCGATCATCGTTCGCCAGAGGGGAACGAAGTTCCATCCCGGCGAACAGGTCGGCCGCGGCCGCGACGACACCCTGTTCGCGCTCGTCGACGGAGTGGTGGTTTTCCAGACCAGGAGAGGAAGGAATTACATCGCCATCCAGCCCACGCAGAACTGAGACAACGTGAACGGCTTCGTGGATGAGACTACGATCGTCGTCTCGTCCGGCAGCGGAGGCGACGGGGCCGTGTCCTTTCGCAGGGAAAAGTTCATCCCCCGGGGCGGTCCTGACGGCGGCGACGGCGGCAAAGGTGGTGATGTCATCTTTGCCGTGAGGTCCAATCTCAAAACACTTTCCCATCTCAAGCTCAAACGGATCTTCAAGGCTGACAATGGCGGCCGCGGCATGGGTCAGAAAATGCACGGCAAGGACGGCAGGGACGTGATCATCCCGGTCCCGCCCGGTACCATGATCCGTGACTCCGAGTCCGGAGCCTCCGTGGCCGATCTCACCCGTGACGGGGATACGTACGTCTTCCTGCGCGGAGGCCGCGGCGGCAAGGGCAATTCGCATTACGCGACCTCGGTGAATCAGGCGCCGCGCTACGCGCAGAAGGGGATCGAGGGGGAGAGCCGGGAGCTGAAGGCGGAGCTGCACCTCATCGCCGACATCGGGCTCGTTGGCCAGCCCAATGCGGGCAAATCCACGCTCCTCTCCGTGCTCACCAATGCGCACCCGCAGATCGGAGACTATCCCTTCACGACGAGGACGCCCAATCTCGGGCTCCTTCGCATGTCGGGGAGGGACGTCATCATTGCCGACATCCCGGGCATCATCGAGGGTGCGGCGCAGGGCAAGGGCCTTGGACTGAAGTTCCTTCGTCACATCGAGCGTTGTGCGGCCCTGCTCTACCTCGTGGACCTCTCCGACCCCGCGTGCGCTGAAACCGTGCGGGTCCTGGAAGGGGAGTTGAGCTCCTACGCGGAGGTGCTGACCACGAGGCCCCGCATCATCGTCGGCACGAAGCGTGAGCTGCCGGGGGCTGAAGAAAACCTCACCGTGCTTGCCGCGGCTTTCGCCTCCGAGCGCGTCATGGCGGTTTCCTCCTTCACCCATGACGGCCTTGACGACCTCTCGGCCGCGATCCTGGACATGGTGGGAGCCGCGGCACGTGCGGCCGACGGGGGACGGTCTGAATGACGGCGGTCGTGCTGGGGGGCACCTTCAACCCTGTGCACTACGGGCATCTGTTCATCGCTGAAGAAGTTCGCGCGGCCCTCGGGTACGACGTGGCGATTTTCGAGCCGACGAACCTTCCCGTTCACAAGGACCCGGCGCCCGTGCTGCCCCCCCAGCACCGACTGGCCATGCTCCGGCTTGCCGCCGAGGGCAACGATCGTTTCATCGTGGATTCCGGGGAGATCGACAAGGGCGGGGCGTCCTATTCGATCGACTCCATTGCTGATCTCATTCCACGCTACGGGATCGAGGGAAAGCCCGGGCTCGTCATCGGAGACGACCTCGTTGCCGGCTTCCCCACGTGGAAGAACGTCGACGAGCTGGTGCGCATCATCGATTTGATAGTCGCCAGGAGGACCCTGGCCGGGCCCGTGCAACTGTCCTATCCGCACAGGACCGTCATGAATGCAATCCTTCCGATTTCCTCTTCGGAGATTCGCGGAAGGATCGGCGAGCGGCGCACGGTGAGGTACCTCCTTCCCGATGCGGTGCTCGCATATATCAGGGAAAATGCACTTTATGGATGACAGAAATGTTTGGCGGTCACGGGCTTCGGCCCTCGTTGAAGCGAGCCTCTCCCGACCGAGGCTCAATCATTCCCGCGAGGTGGCACGCCTGGCCAGCGAGCTCTGCGATCGATTCCACGCCGATGAGGAGAGGGGCTACATCGCAGGCATGGCGCACGATCTTGCCCGCGAGCTCGACGTCGCCGAGATATTCCTCCTTGCATCGACCGACGGCATGGCGGTGAGCGAATGGGAGAAAGCGAACCCCCTGCTCATGCACGGCAGGGCCGCCGCCGCCATCCTGATGAAGCACACCGGCTACTCCGACGCGGAAGCCCTTCAGGCCATCCGCGACCATGTCACCGGACGGGCGACCATGGGGGTGATCTCCAAGATCGTCTTTGCCGCGGACTTCCTCGAGCCCACCAGGGAGTTCGTTTCTCCCGAGTTCAGACGACGCACGCTTGGCCAGAGCCTCGATGAAATGGTCCTCGCGGTCCTGGAGCGCAAGCTGCATTACGTACGCGCGGAATCCCGCGCCGTGGCGCCCGACGCGCTGGCCCTGCACGAGGAGTTGACGTCACATGCTTGATCGAAGAAGCCGCAGGAGCGACAGGAGCATCATCCTTCTCATCCTCATCCTCGTCATCGTCGTCGGAACGGGTATCTATGCGATCCTGCAGCTCCGCGTGGACCAGATCACCGACTCCCTGAAGAAGAAGCTGCCGCTGAACACGCTGTTCATATTCTCCGAAGGAGAGAAGGCGCAGTTCTTCGAGGTCTTCTTCTACAATCCCGAGACCCGCAAGGGTTCTCTCTTCTACATTCCGCCCAACCTGGGCAGCGTGATTGAGAGCATCAACAAGGTGGAGGGCGTGGACGCGCTCTACAAGAGGTCGAACCCGCTCCTGGTCAAGCAGAAAATCGAGGAGCTTTTGGGGATCCCGCTCCAGACCTACATCGACATCGGTGCGGAGGACAGCGGCAAGCTCGTCGATCTGATGGGCGGTGTCGACGTCTTCATCCCCAACCCCGTGGACCTCACGGCACAGGGGCATCGGGTCCTTCTTCCGTCGGGCAGCGTATCGCTGGACGGGGACAAGGCTCGTGACTTCATCAGCTATCAGGACCCCCTGGAGTCGGATGCGGACATGATCGGCCGCAGACAGAAGTTCCTGCAGGCGGTTCTCAAGGGACTCGGGGAGAACAGCAGCTTCCTCCTGCAGCGGGGCCCGTTCAGGATGATGCGCTCTCTTCTGCACACGAACCTCCCCGGGCGCGCCCTCTCCTCCCTCGTGGCGGAGCTGGGACGGTTCGACTCGGAGCGCATGGTGCTGCAGCGGGTGCTGGGCACCGTGCGTTCCGTGGACGGGCGGGACCTCCTGTTCCCCCATCAGGACGGAGAGCTTTTGAAGCAGGCGGTGAAGCAGGCGGTCGCCGCCAACGCCTCCAACGAGTTCGTCGCGCCGGACTCCCTTACCATCACGGTCCAGGTGCTCAACGGCACGAAAACGGTTGGCCTGGCCAACAGGGCCCGCGACGTCCTGCAGAGCTACGACTTCGAGGTGATGGCACCGAACAATGCGGACAACGATCAGTACGTGAACACAGTGGTCCTCGACCGAAAAGGAAACCTCGACGAGGCGAAGAAGGTCGCGGATATCATCCATTGCACGCGGATTTTCTCCAAACCGGATCCGCAGTTGGATCAGGCCGTGGACGTCACGGTGATCCTCGGGAAGGACTTCGATGGCCGTTACGTCAAGCAGCAGTAGGCAGGCCGCCCTCGAGGCCGCCCGCCTGATCTCCGATCACAAGGGGGAGGGCACAGTCATCCTCGATGTGAGCACGGTGTCCACGATCGCGGATTTCTTCGTCATTGCCACTGCGCACAGTTCGGCGCATATGGCAGGGCTCATGCGTGAGCTCACCGTGTTCTTCCACGCGAAGAACATCCTACCTCTCAACAGGCACAAGGGGAGGGTGGAGAAGGGCTGGCTCCTCCTGGATTGCGGCGATTTTATCGTCCATCTGATGGAAAAAGAACAGAGGGAATTCTATGACCTTGAACGGCTGTGGTTCAAGGCCGAACGCGTTCCTTACTGATTGAAATCCTCGTAGCCGAGGTCTTCGTCGACCTCGAACTCTTCCTCGTCGAGATAGTCCTCTTCGTCGAACTCNNCTTCTTCTTCCTCTTCTTCATCATCGTCGTCGTCGAACTCTTCATCGAGATCGTCGTCGAACTCTTCCTCGTCTTCGCTTATCTCTTCTTCATCGTAGTCTTCCTCGAGGTCGTCCTCATAGTCGTCGAAGTCGTCATCGAGGTTCTCTTCGTCGGAATCCCCCTCCTCCGAATCTCCTCCATCCGCGTCGTCATCCCCGCCCTTATCCTTCCCCTTGCCCTTGGCAAGGGAGAATCCGAGCGAGGGAAGGAACTTTTCTTCACTATTTTCGTTGATTTCCAGCATTGTGTACCCCGCTTCAGCTCGTGAAGTATGAAACCTAGCTGAATCTACGTACAGATTTTGCGGATTGTCAACTAGTTTTTTCCTGCTATTCAGAAGCAGGTGCCGCGGAGATGCCGAGGAACAATGTAAGCCGCCCGAAAGGGCCGCGGACGGTCATTCGGAACGAGGTCGCGAGATCCGGCACGAGGCTCTGGAGCTGACGGGCGGCGAGGACAGCGGGCGGTGTGATATCGCAGTGGAGCTCGCGGTCGGAGAGCAGGGTGATTGCCCGGCCCGAGATCTGATTGGAGAGCTCCCCGAGGGCTGCCATCTGGATCTCGTTGAGCATGTCGTCCTTCAACGTGATGCGAAGCCCGCCCGTCATCGCCCGAACGATGCGCGTCGCGCTCATCGTGTCGGTGAGCAGCATGAAGATCCCCTTCACGTCCCCCGTCAAACCGACGCTTGTGACGACCTGATCCTCGGCATCCGACGAGTCCTTCTCTTCGACGGCGTCAATGGGGATGTCCGTTTCCTGGAACACCTGACGCACAGCCTCAACGAAAACCTCGAGGATCTGCATTTGCACGTTGTTAAGTATAGGTGACAGTCGTGGAGCTGTCCAGCCACGGTACTCCGTGGCTGGACAGCGCGGTCGTGCTGCGCTACGCTCCCGTCCCATGAGGGTAGAGGCGAGTGTGCGGGCGCCTGCAAAAGTGAATCTCCACCTCGACGTCGGCGGCCTGCGCGTCGACGGCTTTCACGACCTCGTTTCACTCTTCCAGGCCGTGTCTCTCTATGACGAGATCCGCATCATGGTGGGGGGGCAGGGGCTCAGCCTGACGGGTGAGTTCGGCTTTCCCGCTTCGCAGAACATCATCACTCGCGCGGCCCGTTCCTTCCTCGACGCGACGGGCCTCGCGGTCGGCATCCGCATCGACGTCGTGAAAAGCATCCCCATGGCCGCGGGGTTGGGCGGAGGATCGAGCGACGCCGCGGCGACCCTGCGCTGTCTGTCGGCCTTGCTCGCGCCGGACATGCCCGCTCCGCGCCTGCGCTCACTCGCCGCGACGCTGGGAAGTGATGTCCCGTTCTTTCTCGGCTCCGCGGCGGCGCTCGTCGGAGGGAGGGGGGACGTCGTCACCGGGCTGCCGCCTCGAACGGACTACGCCATGGCGGCAGTCCTGCCGGGCATCCCCGTCGGGACCGCGGCGGCGTATGCTGCCCTGGACGCCACGAGCCGCCCCCCCGGCGGGCGGCTTTCCTCCGCGGAGCTCGTGAAACGTTACGCGGAGCGCCCCGCATCGGAATGGTGGTTCACGAACTCGTTCGACCGTGTGGTGCTTCAGGAGCACCCTGTTCTCAGCGCATCGCGCGAAGCGCTCCTTGCCGCCGGCGCGGCCTCAGCGGGGTTGACGGGGAGCGGTTCGACGGTGATCGGGCTGTTCGATGAGGAATCTGCGGCGGCCGGCTGCGTTTCTGCTCTGACCGCGGCGGGCTACGCCGCCATCCTCCTCCTCCCCCTTGCGACAATCCCCCGTGTCTGTTAGAATGGGTGGATGCGGATTCGCCAGTGGGAGGACGCCCATGGAAATTACGGACATTCGCATCAAGCGGGTCGAATCTGACAACAAGCTGAAGGCCTATGTCACGATAACATTTGACAACTGCTTCGTGGTGCACAATTTAAAAATCATCATGGGTCAGTTCGGTCGGTTCGTGGCCATGCCAAGCAGGAAGACCCGTGACGGCGAGTTCAAGGATATTGCCCACCCGATCAACTCCGAGTTCCGGAGGAAGATCCAGGCGCGCATCCTCGAGGAGTTTGACAAAGGCGCGGGAGAATTGCATATTTCCGGGCAGGGTGACGACGATTCGGCTCAGGAGAGCGATCTCGAGCAGAGCGAGCCCCTTGATGGAGCGTCCTCCTCGGTCTGATGGGAAGCAGGCACTCGCGCCGCAGTGGGACGTCGGCAAGCGGTAAGCCTCCGGAATTTGGATCCGGCAATCGCAGGTTCGAATCCTGCCGTCCCAGATGAGAATGATACCCGTACGACGGATTATTTCACATGAAGGAGCTTTTCAATGGAAGCAAAGAAGCTGAATGTCGATGTGAGGCAGGGAGGGGGGAAGAACGTGGCGGGTCGGCTGCGCTCCGCCGGCAAGATCCCCGCCGTCATCTACGGACATACGACCCCCACCGCCATCACCGTGGATGCGCGGGAGTTCCGTAACGCGTTCAAGCGCATCACCCAGAACACCATCGTCGAGCTCACCCTGCCGAGCGGAGTGCACGAGGTGCTGGTGAAGGATTACCAGAAGGACAACCTCACCGGGCAGATCCTGCACGTCGACTTCTACGAGTTCGAGAAGGGCAAGGCGCTGCGCACGCGCGTCCCCATTCGCCTCGAAGGAAATCCGATCGGCGTCAAAGAGGGCGGAATTCTCGAAAGCCTCCTGCACACCCTGGAAGTCGAGTGTCTTCCCAAGGATCTTCCGGAGGAGCTCACCCTGGACATCAACGAGCTCGGCCTGGACCGCGCGCTGCACGTCAAGGACCTCGTCCTGCCGGAGGGCGTTCGCGCCATTCCCGCACCCGATCAGGTCGTCTGTCTCGTTGCCCACCGCAAGGCGGAAGAGGAAGTCGCTCCTGCCGCAGTGGAGGGAGAGGTTCCTGTCGAAGGCGCCGAAGGGGCCGAGGGAGCGGAAGCTGCCGAGGGAGCAGAAGCTGCCAAAGGAGTCAAGGGAGCCGAACCGGCCGAAGGGGCGGCGAAGGGCAAGGGCGGAAAGTCCGGGAAAAAAGAGGACTAGTTCCTGTCCCTCGTTGTTGTCGGCCTGGGCAATCCCGGGGACCGCTACGCGGGCACCCGGCACAACGTCGGCTTCATGGTCGTGGACGCCCTGGCTCAGCGCCTCGGCGTCCAGTTCAAGAAAAAGCTCTTTCATTCCTATCTCATCGGGAAGGGGGCGCACGGCGGTGCGCCCCTTTACCTGCTCAAGCCGCTGACGTTCATGAACGAATCCGGGCGCGCCGTACGGGAGGCGCTCCGGGAGACGGGGAGCTCCCCGTCCGATCTCCTCGTGATCTGCGACACCCTGGATCTTCCGCCGGGCAGCCTGCGCTTCAAGCTCAAGGGTTCCTCGGCCGGGCAGAAAGGCCTGCAATCGATCATTCAATCGGTGGGCACGGAAGAGTTCATGAGGATCGTGCTCGGGATCGGGCGTCCCGCTCACAAGGGGCAGATCATTGCCCACGTCCTCACCGCTCCGAAACGGGGGGAGGACGACTCGGTCAGCCAGGCGGTGGAGAAGGCCGCCGACGCTGTCCTGCTCTTCCTTGCCGAGGGGCCGACGCGCGTGATGAACGAAGTCAACCGCAAGGGTCCGTCGGGTGACTGAGCTCGAACGGTCTGCCGACCACGCGCTTTCCGACGGGCAAACGCCGCGGGGCTCCACGATCCTCGCCGCCGTTTCGGGTGGAGCGGATTCCGTGGCGATGTTGCGCGCGTTGTGCGCGCTTCGGACCGCCCGCGCTTTGAAGATAACCACGTGCACGGTCGACCACGGCATCAGGCCACGGGCGGAGACGGCCGTAGAGGTCAAGTTCGTGGCCGAGCTCTGCGAGCGTCTCGGTGTCCCTTTTATTGTAGAAACCGTGCCTCCCGGGGAATGTGCGGCACGAGCCCGTACACAACATCAGGGCATCGAGGAAACCGCGCGCGACCTTCGCCACAGCCTCCTTCGTCATGTCGCATCGGGCATCGGGGCCCATTCGATTGCGCTCGGGCATACCGAAGACGATGCGATAGAAACGCTCCTCATGAGGGTCCTCGCGGGTGCGGACGTCGACGGGTTTCGAGGCATCCCGCTGCGTAGGGGTCCGTTCATACGGCCGCTCCTGCGGTGCACGCGCGCGCAGGTGGTCGAGTACCTTCACCTTCTGGATCAGCGGTGGCGGGAGGACCCGTCGAATGCGGACACGACCTTTCTCAGGAACAGGATCCGTCATTCACTCGTGCCGCTGCTCGAAAAGGATTTCCCCGGCTACCGCACCGCGCTTCACTCTCTGTCTCGAAAGCTCTCCCTTGCCGCGGATCTCGTTTCCGAAGGAGCCTCTCTGCTCGCCTGGGAGAAGACAGCCGCGGGGTTTTCGATCTCGGCGGAAGACTTCTTTGCCGCTCCTCCGCCCGTGCGCGGCCGTTCCCTCCTCGACGTCTATGACCGGATGAGGCCCGACGGAGCTCCGCGGAGGCTTCCATGGCGATTCCTCGAGCCAGCGCTGGTGAGTCCGACGCCCTCCGTGCCGGGTGACCTGATCCGGGGCCACGGCGTGAGGCTTTTTCTGATGGCGGGCAGGGTTTTCTGGGAGGGCGATATTGCCAGACAAGGTAAAAAAGGATACTTTATAGAAGTCTCCGCAACCGGAGATGTGGCTATTCAGGGGGCGGGGATGCATCGTCGCGTCGAGAGGGGCCTTGGCTCAGCGGCAGAGACCACGGATGTTCTGTCGATTGACTCTCGCGAAGTGAAACCGCCGCTCGTTCTCAGATCGCACAGGCCAGGGGACGAGATCCTTCTGGAAACAGGGCTTGTATCGGTGAATGACATTATGGCGGGATGGAAAATTCCTGCACCGCAGAGGGAGACGATCCCCCTGCTGGTAGATCGACACGGCGTGCTGGCAGTCCTGGGCGGCGCGCTGGGATATTTCACCCGGGCTCGGGCGGACGCCCTTGCGGCAAGCCGCGGGGACGAAGAACGCATGGTTGTACGCATGGAATGCGGCATGGAAGAGGGACGTGAGCAACAATAACGACAATGGTGACGGTCGGGGTCCGGAGCCCCGGCTCCCGCGGTTCAATTTCAACAACCGGATAGCACTCATCTCCTTGCTCATCCTGGTGTCATTTTTCGTCTTTTTCTTCGTCTACAACGACCGCTCGGGGACCTCGGAGTTGACCTACTCGGCATTTCAAAACTATCTCGCCGACGGCTCGATCGACTCCGTGAAGATCGTCGACCAGTACGAGATCCAGGGTACGTTCAAGGCGAAGTCCGGAGACCTGAGCTTTTTCAAGACCACGATCCCCTATCCTGATCCCGACCTTTTGAAAACCCTCAAAGACAAGGGTGTGAAGGTTTCCGGCGGCGCCAAGACGGTGTCACCGCTCACCGTCATCATCCAGTTCCTCCCGTGGGTCATCGGTTTCTTCTTCATCTGGTTCATGTTCCGCCAGGTCCAGGGAAACGGGAACAAGGCATTCTCCTTCGGGAAGAGCAGGGCGAAGCGATACCTCGATTCCAACAAGCGCATCACCTTCACCGACGTCGCCGGTCAGGACGAGGCGAAGTACGAGCTGCAGGAAGTCGTGGAGTTCCTCAAGAGCCCGCAGAAGTTCTCCCGGCTGGGCGCGAAGATCCCCAAGGGCGTGCTGCTCGTGGGCAGCCCCGGCACCGGCAAGACGCTTCTGGCGAAGGCCATTGCCGGAGAAGCGAACGTCGCTTTCTTCCATATGTCAGGCTCGGACTTCGTCGAGATGTTCGTCGGCGTGGGCGCCAGCCGCGTTCGCGACCTCTTCGAGCAGGGCAGGCGTCACGCTCCGTGCATCCTCTTCATCGACGAGCTGGACGCCGTTGGCCGCACCCGCGGGGCCGGCTACGGCGGCGGGCATGACGAGCGCGAGCAGACCCTCAACCAGATGCTCGTCGAAATGGACGGCTTCGACACGAAGGACGGCGTCATCATCCTCGCCGCGACCAACAGGCCCGACGTCCTGGATCCCGCCCTGTTGCGGCCGGGGCGTTTCGACCGCCAGGTCGTCGTTGACATGCCCGACGTCAGGGAGAGGGAGCTGATCCTTCGCCTCCACGCCCGGAAGCTTCCCCTCTCGGAAAACGTCGAGCTCTCCCGTCTGGCGCGTGCAACGCCCGGATCCTCCGGCGCTGACCTCGCCAACCTCGTGAACGAGGCCGCCCTCTTTGCGGGGCGCAAGAACAAGGACAGGGTGGACATGAGCGACTTCGAGGAAGCTCGGGACAAGACCCTCATGGGGGTGGCGCGCAAGAGCAAGATCATCCCCGCGCGTGAGAAGCAGATGGTCGCCTTCCACGAGGCCGGCCACGGGTTGTTGCACTATTTCCTCAAGAACGCGGATCCGCTCCACAAGATCACCATCATCCCTCACGGAAGGGCCCTGGGCGTCGCGTTCTCCCTCCCCGAGGACGACGCGTACTCCCGCAACAAGGGCTGGCTGCAGGACCGCATCACGATCGCGATGGGCGGGTACGCCGCTGAGACCATCATGCTCAACGAGACGACGACCGGCGCGCAGAACGACCTGGAGCAGGCAACCGATCTTGCCCGGCGCATGGTGTGCGAATGGGGCATGAGCGACATCCTCGGTCCCGTCTCCTACGGCCAGAAGGACGAGCCTATCTTCCTGGGCAAGGAGATCGCGCGTCACAAGGACTATTCGGAAGACACGGCGAAGATGATCGACGTCGAGATCAAGAAAATCGTCGAGCAGGGCCTTGCGGAGGCGAATCGGATCCTGAAGGAGAACCAGGACAAGCTGAAGCTCCTTGCGGAGACCCTTCTCGCCAAGGAGAACATGGACGACGACGAGATTCGCACGCTTCTGGGCTTCCCGGCGCGAAAGCAGCAGACGTCGGACTTCGAGCCCGCGGGAATAGCCGCAAACGCAGCAACCGACGGGCGCGCGGAAGGGTGATCTTTTAGCGGTGCGCGATCACGGGAAAGAGTGAAAAGGCGCGGCGTTTCGGCATTTCTTTTGATGGCTCTCTTCCTTCTCTCCGCATTTCCGGGTCATGCCCAGGCCGTCGGTCCGCACGCTGAAGCCGACGCCTATCTTGCCCGTGCCTCCTCCGCGATGCAGGCAAAGGACACGGCAACCGCGCGACTGCTGATCGACTCGGCGCTCGAGCTCTCCCCCGACTATTCCGAAGCCCTGTACGCCCGAGCGTCCCTCGAGCTCGCCGACAGGTCATCCACGAATGTCGCGATTGCCGACCTTCAGAGGGCGCTTGCCGCGGGAACGTGGGAAGGGACCGACGCCTCCGATGCCGCCCGCTCTCTCGGTGCGGCGCTTCTGCGCACCGGCAGGCCTTCGGAGGCGCGGGTGCAGGTGGAGCGCTCGAATCGTGCCCACCCCGAAGACTACCGCAATCTTCTTCTCGGCGCCCGGGTGTCGGCTGCCCTGCGCGATACGACAGCTCTGCAGACCGCGCTTGCCGAGGCCTCTGCGCGCTTCCCCGATGTCGACGAGCTGCGCCTCCTTTCGGCCCGGCTGCTCGAGCGCCAGGGCAAGAGACCTGCGGCGCTGGACCTGGTCTCCACGGGCCTGCGGTTCCATCCCGACAGCCTCCCGCTGCTCCTCGCCTCGGCTGCGCTTGAGCGCAACGTGAAACGCGCGCTGGCCGCCGCGGATCTGTACGCGCAGAAAGGCGGCACGGACCCCGAGGCCGCTCTCATCGGTCTGCAGGCAGCGCCCCCTGCGGAGGCGCGCAGATACCTCGATTTGTTCATCGCCAATGGCGGGCTCTCCCGTCAGGATCTCATCGAAAGGGCAGCGGCGGCGGTGAGCGGGACCAAGGCGCTGCAACGGTTGCTCCAGGATGCGCTCAGCGCGTACAGCGGCACGAGGGATCTCGACGCTGATTCCGACGGCTTCTGGGAAGAACGATGGACCCTCGACAAGGGGGGCGTGACTGCCTGGACCCGTGAGCCGCGCCAGGACGGGGTCGCTGAGTACGCCGCGACGTTCGTTGCCGGCAAACCGGCCACTCTGTCCTGGATCGGGGCTGCGGGGACAGGGTTGACCGCGAAGTACAGCAGCTATCCCTACGTGGAATCAATCACACAGGGGGGGGCGGGAACATGGGTGCTCGTGCCCTATGAGCTCCAATGCCCGTTCCTGCAGCCCGTCGCGGCGCCTGCCCTCAGCGGGCTCACCCCGCACATCGCCACGCGGCTTTCGATGCCGTCCCTTGAAAAGATCAACGCATCGGCGTACAGGCTCGACGAGTTTTCCTCTTCCGGGGTGCTCGTACGTCGTACCGAGCTCTCCCGCGGGCTGAAGGTCTTCATGCAGGAGGACGGCGAGGGGAACGGGTCTTTCAACCACAAGGTTTGGTTCACCAACGGCATGCCTGACCACGGGGAGAGGACCTTGCCGGGGAGCCCGACATTCGCCGTCAAGGAAACATGGAAAAACGGCGCACTTGCATCGGAGTCGGTCGACACCGATGCGGACGGAAGGCCGGATTTCCGGCAGAGCTTCGGCGTGAATCCCGTGAAGTCGTGGGACTACAACGAAGACGGTATCGACGACAGCCGTGAGCGGTCTTCCATGACCGGTGAGGTCATACGAGAGCTCTCAACAGCGCTGAACGGCGTGTTCGACCTGTCCATTGCGTATCGCGGCACCACGATCGAGCGTGTAACGCAATCGGGAGTGGTCATGCCCGTGACGCAGGACGGTGCGCGCGGCGTCACCTGGATCGGGACGCCGGCCCCCGGAGGAAAACCTGACGTGACGCTTCCTGATGGCATCCAGACCATTGGTGGCCGTGCCTTTCTGGTCTTCCGCCATGAGGGCATACTGTATGCGGAGGCACTGAAATGAAGGCACGACTGGTGGTCGCAGCGGTGTGCGCGGCAGCGCTGGTCGGTTGCGCGGGAGCGCCAAAGAGCGTGAGCGCACCGCCGACCCTGCCTCAGGCGCAGCTGGACCAGGTCAAGACCCTGCTCGGGTCCGGTTCCTACCTGCAGGCGCTGGCTGAGATCGACGCCTTGCGTCGGGCCAAGCCGGACGCTCCGGATATGGACTCGCTCAACAAGCAGGCCCTCGACGCGCTTGCACAGGGCTTCACGGCTTCCGTCACGAAAAAGGATTTCGCTGCGGGCCTGCGCCTGCTCGACTCGGCGCGCGCTCTGGGCAAAGCCGATATCGCCGGCTCGTGGACGGAGAAAGCGCTCCTGCAGCAGATCGCCTCCGCCCAGGCGGCCTCGGGGGACAAGGTGCTCGAGCTCCTGACCCGGTTGCGGATCGTCGGTCTCAGCGACGCAGCCGAGTCGGACTTCACGGAGGCGGCATCGGCTGCAGCGGCCATCGGCAACCGTGCGGTGATCGGCCCCATTGTCACCGCCATGAAGGCGCACGGGTTCGCAGTCCCCGCCGACCTCGCCGCGGCGAACGACGCTGCGGCGCAGACCCCGACCTTTCCCGCAATGATCTCAGGAACCGTCACGATCGTCGTCGACAGGGGCATCAAGGTGGAAAAGGGGGTCGGCTACCCGGATCGGGTAATCGGCAGCGGTTTCTTCATCGACAAGCGCGGCTACATCCTCACCAACCATCACGTCGTGGAGAGCGAGGTCGACCCGAAGTACGAGGGGTACAGCCGGATGTATGTCCGGCTTTCCAACAGCCCGGTTGGCGAACGCATTCCCGCGAAGGTCGTGNNTCTGGCGCTCATCAAGGCGGAGATCACCCCGTCCTACACGTTCGGGAACTTCGGCGGTGAAACGATGGCTCCCGGCGAGCGCGTGTTCGCCATCGGCTCACCGGCGGGCCTCGAGGAGACGCTCACCTCGGGCATCATCTCAGCAACGGGGCGCAGGCTCCTCCAGGTGGGTGACAGCGTCCAGGTGGACGTCCCCTTGAACCCCGGCAACAGCGGCGGGCCGTTGCTCAATGAGCACGGCGACGTGATCGGGATCGTTTTCGCCGGCATTCAGCAGTTCGCCGGGCTCAATTTCGCCATCCCCTTTACGTGGGTGCAGAAAACACTGCCCCAGCTCTACAAGGGGGGGCAGGCGGTGCACCCGTGGCTGGGTATGGCTGTCGTTGAGACCGAGAAGGGCCTCGAGGTGGTCTATACCGTGCCGGACGAGCCAGCCGCGCAGGCGGGTATCGCGGTCGGGGATATCATCGAATCAGTCAATGGCAGCGCGTACGCGAAGCTCGCCGACATCCAGTCCGCCGTGCTCGACCATGAGGCGCAGACGCTCGTCACCGTGGGCGTGCGCCGCGGGGAGGAACGCTTCACGGCCATGGTGTGCCTGAACCAGCGCCCGGACCAGCCCATCGAGGTCGCGCTGAAGCGTGATACACGGGACAACGTCGTATACCCCCTCTTCGGCATGCAGTTGGAGAACGTCGGGAGCTTCCTCTGGAAGGGCGACTACATCGTGAAACGCGTGACGCGCGGTTCCATCGCCGACGAATCAGGCATTTCCCAGGACGATCCCCTCACGGTTCAGGATTGGATCGTTGACACGGACAAGGGATACGCGGCCATGCAGGTCGTGATCAAGAAGAAGCGGGCGGGTTTCGTGGAAAGCGCGATCCAGATCGCCGCTTACCTCGAAACCGACAACTTCATTTGACGGGGCCACCGCGCTTGCGCAGCGTGACGGCCGTGCCTTTCTCGTTGTAGACCACCTCGTCGAAATAGATCTTGGTGAGAAATATGCCGCGGCCGTTGTAGGCAAGCAGGTTTTCCGCGGCCAGCGCGGGCAGGCGCCGCCAGTCGAACCCCGAGCCTTCGTCCTCGATGGTGATCTCGAACTGCGCCGGGGAGAGGCGGGAAGAGATGAAGATCCTGCGGCCCTGGGTATTGCTCTTTTCGCTGCGCTCGGCAATGAGGTCCTGGAGCCGGCCTTCCTCTATCGCCGTGTTTTTCTCCTCGAAGCTGATCCCCAGGTTCCCGTGCTCGATGGCGTTGGTGATCATCTCCTCGATCCCTATCTTGATGTTGAGGATGTCCTCCGTCGGGAGAACGCAGGGCAGCTGAAGGGTGATCTGGTTGATGATGGGGAAATAGGGGGAATCCGCACGGGGCATGACGAAGGACTTGCTCTCCTCCACGAGCAGCGGGGAGTACAGGGTCGACCGTGCTGCCTCCAGCCGGAAGTCGACCACCTTGCGCACTTCGTCGATGAGCTCTTTGACGTTGAACGGCTTCTTGAAGAAGTTGGAGGCCCCGCCGCGCAGGGCCTTGAGGAGGACGTCCTCGTTCCCCTGGCCGGTCATGAGGATGACGGTGGCGTTCACGTCGATCCGCTTGATCTCCTTCAGCAGCGTGAGCCCGTCCATGCGCGGCATCATGATGTCCGAGACGACGACGAGCGGGGACTCAGCCTTGAACACCTCCACCGCCTGTTCTCCGTCCGCTGCCTGGAGCGAATCGAAGCCCTCACGATCGAGGAGCCGGGACAGGAGCGTCCGCAGCGCCTCCTGATCGTCTACGACCAGCACTCTGGGTTTGCCACCGCTACTCACGGCGGAAAGGCTACGATTCGTCCCCCCCGGTGTCAAGCCCGTCGCTCCTGGCGACATCACGC
>PLNO01000357.1 GCA_003141795.1 Spirochaetaceae bacterium
CCTCTATGGCTCAGCAACCCTGAGACGGCAGGTGCCGTCGACCAAGCCGTCTCAGGCAGTCGAATCCAAAATGCCTGAGACGGCAGGTGCCGTCGACCAAGCCGTCTCAGGCAGTCGAATCCAAAATGGCTCGCACCTTCTCCGCGAGTTCATCGCTACGGTACGGCTTGCGCAGCATATGCGTCGATCTGTGCTGATCGTCACCATCGCGGTTCTGCACCTTGGCGTAACCTGTGGTAAAAAGAACTTTCAGNNGCTCCCCCGAATCGAGGATTGCCAGCGCGGTCGGGCCGTTCTCCGCTTCGTGGCATTTGTAGCCAAGACCGGTCAGCCGGCGCACCGACACCCGGAGAAGCTCGGAGTTGTCATCGACCACCAGAATCGACTCGCCGCCCCGGACGAGGTCGTCGTCGCCCGACGCTGCGGCCTTGCCGACGTTATCGGCGTCCTCGGTTCCCGCCTTGGGTAGATAAAGCCGGACGGTCGTGCCCAGACCCACCTCGCTGTAGATGCTCAAATGCCCGGCGGACTGTTTGGCGAAGCCGTAGATCATGCTCAGCCCAAGGCCCGTGCCCTTGCCCGCCGGTTTTGTGGTGAAGAAGGGTTCGGTCGCGCGAGCGATGACCTCGGGCGGCATGCCGACACCGGTGTCGGTCACCGACAGCATCACATAGTCGCCGGGCGTGACTTCGATCGGCACGGCCGGATGGCTTTCGTCCAATTGNNCATGGCGTCGCGGGCGTTGATCGCCAGATTGAGCAGGGTGTCTTCGACGCGCGAAGGATCGGCCCGCGCCAGCCAAAGGCCGACAGCCAAGGACGTACTGATGTGGATGCCCTCTCCCAGAGTTCGCCGCAGGATCGAGACCATACCTGGCAGAAGCTCGTTCAAGTCGATCACCTGGGTCGACAACGGTTGCTGACGGGCGACGGCGAGGAGGCGGTTGGTCAATTCCGCGCCGCGCAGCGCTGCGTTCAAGGCCCCGTCAGCCAGTTCGACCTGGGTCGGATCGCCGCGCAGCGTCTCGATCAGCATGTCGAGATTGCCGACGATCACGCCCAAGAGGTTGTTGAAGTCGTGGGCGATACCCCCCGCGAGCCTCCCCACGGCCTCCATCTTCTGCGATTGCTGGAGCTGCTCCTGGAGCTTCTGCCGCTCCTCCTCGGCTTTCTCCCGATCGGTGACATCCTCCAGAAAACCCTCGAGCTCTCCCGACGGGCCTCCCGGCCCCGCATACGGGCGGATCGTGAGGAGGGCGGTGATGATCACCCCGTCCCTCCGTCGATAGCGCATTCTGTACCTCTGCCAGTCCCCCGATCGCAGCACCTCCTCCACCACGACGGTTCGCGTTCCCGGATCCTCGTACAGAGCCTCGGCCATGTTCGTGCGGTTCACAGCCTCGATGAGCTCAGCGGGGGTAGCGAAGCCCATGATGCGGGCAAAGGTGCCGTTTACGCTGATGATTTTCCCGGCTGCCGTCGAATGGAACACCCCGAAAGGGGCGTTCATGAAGGTGGTCCTGAAATGCTCCTCGCTCTCCTGGAGGGTCTGTTCCATCTTCCTGCGCTCGGTGATGTCACGCGAAACACCGAAGGTGCCGACGATCTCCCCCGCCTCGTTGCGCAGGGCCATCTTCGTCGTGCTGACCCACCTGTCGGGTCGGTCCGTCCAGGTCTCCCTCTCCACCTTGTCGATGACGGGTTCCCCCGTTCTTATGATGCGCTGCTCGTCCTCGAAGGCATCCTGTGCGTGCTCACGAGAGAAAATGTCGAAATCGGTCAGGCCAAAGGGCTCGGCGAAACCGGCCTGTCGGTAGTACTCGGCATGCGCCTTGTTGGAGAGGATGAAGCGGCTCTGCTGGTCCTTGAAGTAGATGTGATCGGGCACCGTATCCATCAAGGCCTGGAGGAGGGTCCTCTCCCGTGCGAGCTCTTCTTCCGCCCTGTAGCGCTCGGTGATGTCCTGGAACGTGCCGAAGGTGCCCGTAAAAACGCCGTTCGCGTCGACCTGCGGAACAGCGGTCACATGCAGACGGCGCACGTCGCCATCGCTCCTCGTGATGCAGATCTCGTAGGAGCTCCTCCGTCCTTCGCGGCGATCCGCCGTTCCCTGTCGGATGCGCTGGAAATCCGTGTCGTCGACGAACTCACGGAGGTTTCGCCCCTCGAGGCCGTGCTCCGCGACGCGGAAGATCAGCTCCGCTGCGGGATTGGCGAAGGTGAACTGTTCGTTCGGGTCGGCAACTGCTATCCCGACGCCGAGATTCTCCACGAGGGACCGATAGCGCTCCTCGCTCGCTTCCAGCGACTTCTGCGATGCGCGTTCCGGCGACTGATCTCGAAAGACGAGCACCACGCCCTTTATGGATCCCGACTGGTCGCGGATGGGAGAACCGCTGTCGGCAATGGGCCGCTCCACCCCGCTGCGATCGATCAGCAACGTATGGTTGGCCAGCCCCACGACTGTCCCTTCCTCGAGGACGCGACGCACGGGACTCTCCACCACGTGCCCGCTCTTCTCGTTGACGATGCGGAACACACGCTCGAGGGGGCCGCCTATGGCGTCGGCCTCCGCCCATCCCGTGAGGCGCTCGGCCTCCGGGTTCATGTGCCATACACGGCCCTCCGTGTCGGTCCCGATGACGGCGTCCCCGATGCTGTACAGCGTCGTTCGGAACTCCTCCTGCGTCTCCCGCTCCTTGCGCTCCGCCTGCAGCAGATCACGGTAGAGCCCGGCCTGTGCGTGACGGCGGGCGAGAGCGGTTCCCGTGCCGACGAGGAGGATGAACAGCAGCGCGACGAGCATGCTCATGAGAGAACGGAGGTTCGACTCGCTGTAGACTTCACGGGCGTCGATCTTGGTGACGAGAAACCACGCCGAATCCGGGACAGGGCGGAGGTCGGCGAGCACGGGAGTGCCGCGGTAATCCTTTCCCTCGAACATGCCCCGCTGGCCCTGCGCTGCCTGCACGGCGGGAATGTCGGTCTCCGAAAGAGGGAACCGCAGGGAAAGCGCAGCCCTGTCTCGGTGACGGAGATCGTTCAGGAAGAGCACCGTGTCACCGTCAGCGCGAATGAGAAGGGTTTCTGCCGACATGCTCGGGGTCGGCCACGACTGGATCATTGGGAAGAAGTCGCTCCTGGCGTCGGTTCGGAGGTCCACGAAGACCGCGGGCTGCCCCGGAGAGAGCGCCATGGGCGCCACCGCATCGATGCAGATCGCACCAGAGCTGTCGCGGTAGAGCTCGCTGAGCGCCGCGGCGTTTGAATCGGCCGAGCGATGCACGGCGAGCACGGCCGCCGGTGCGACGGGCCCTTTTCTGCCCGAAGTGGAAAGCAGGATGTTACCGTCCCGGTCGAGCAGGAGCGCGTCCGAATACAGGTCGCCGTTCTGCTGGCGCCTCAGCCAGTCGATGAGGGACGCGGTCTGCGCGGATGCCTCCCGGGGGCTTCGGAGCCAGCCGGGGAGCTCGGCGTTCGCATACCGGCCTCCCCCCGCGATCTTGACGTCGGAGAGACGCTCGGAGCGCCACCGCTCGATCTGCTGGTCTTTCAACTGCGCGATCGAAGAGATATCCGTATATCCCTTGATGCGCGCCTGATTATGCTCGTGTCCGTAGTAGAAGAATGAGCCGATCAGAACCGCGATGAAAAGCGTAGCGAAAGCGGCGGCCCACCACCGCGCGTCCCTGAACGACCCGCCGGCAGACTTCACGATCGGTCACCTCCCGTGACGAGAGAACTCCAATCTGAGGGTAGAACAGGGCCATCGTAGACCGTGCCCCGATCGGGCTTCAAGTGCTTGTCAGGTCTCCCCGCACGCCCACCGGATTCCTCTGCCGAGGAGGCTGCGAAACGCGGGGTCGGAGAGGACTTCGGCGCGATGGCCGGGAGTGAAGCAGAACACCCTGCCGGCACCGACCGCGTGCGCCCACGCTGCGGCTGAGCTCCCGTAGTCGGGGGAAGTAGCCTCCAGGANNCGAAATCACGAAAACCGTCGAGGATTTCATGCGTGGCGCCCGTGGACCGCAGGTGGTACGACGGATGCTCCTCGGGATGGACGATGAAGCTTCCATGCAGTATCCGCCCGTAGGTGCTTGCGTGCCCGTAGGAGGCGAGCCCTGAGTGGAGGCCGACCAGCCCCTTGCCCGAACGGACGAACGCATGGAGGGCGCGCTCTTCATTCTCCGTCATCCATGTGGCGTCGGATTCACGGGGCGCAAGCTTCGCCTCCCGTGCTACGACGAGTGCGTCATAATCGGACAGGTCGGTCCACGGGAGCGCGGCGGGGTCGGAGAAAAAGTCGATGCGGGCCCGGTCCGACGGCAAGGAGCCTTCGATCGCCGCCCGCTGCGGCCCCGGCTCGTGATAGAAATCGCCGATCAGCGCGGCGATACGGATCTGTCTGATGACGTTGTTGCCCAGGAATCCCGTGTCCATGTGATCCTCGTACGGCAAGAATATCACACCGCTTGACGCGTGTCGGGGACGGGATAGAATGTGCCCATTAGGAAAAGGAGGAATAAATTGCGCATTAAAATGACGGGTCCCTTTGCAGCACTCATGCTCATGGCTGTCATGGGAACGGCGAACGCCGACATCGGGCAGAACTTCGCGAAAGCGGGGGTCGCGGTCATGGGAGGGGGGAGCTACTACACGAATCTCGGGCCCATCCTGAGCTCTACAAACCAGTACAACTACTGGGAGATCAACATCAGCCCCGAAATCGACTTCCTCTTCCTGGACAGCACGGCGCTCTACGTGGCACCGTACTTCGACTATTCCTCGACCCAGACCAGCACGACGACGAATTCCGGCAACATGTACTACGGTGCCGATGTCGGGGTCGTGCGGTACTTCGTCCTCAATCCAAGGGCGCAATCAGGGCTTGTTCCCGCAATCGGAGCCGCGGTCGGGCTCCAATTCGACCCCGGCGTCAACGGCAAATCCTCTGGTGTCAGCTATACGGACAAGAGCCTGTATACCTACCTCGACGCCAGCGCGTCCGTGCGTCTCTACTATTTCCTCAATGACACGATTGCCCCTTACATAAGCGTCCTTCCGAAGATCTGGTACGCGCTGAGCGCAACTGACTCCACGGGAACGAAAGTGACACTGAGGACGAATCAAAGCCTCACCATGAACATCACAGTGGCATTCGGGTTCTCCTACTGGATCCCCACAGCCAAAGAATCGCTCGGATCCAAATAGACTTTCGACCGCGAGGCTGGCCTACCTATCGGCAAGCCTCGCGGCGATATCCTTTTTCCCCTGCTCCGCGAACTCAGGCATCGCCATCAGGCGTTGGGCAAGCTCGATATCCCGGGAGCGGCCGTGGAAGAGGTCGAGCGCCATGGCCACTGTAATGCCCTCTNNTCGCGCGCACGATGCCCTCCTCCAATGTCCGCATGTGAAAACCGCATTTACCGCAATCCCGCGTCTCCTTCCAAAGGTTCGCCCGCCCCGTCAAACGGTCGAGGGTCCGACAGGGATCGCGGGGGAGGCTCACCTGGGCAAGGGCGTCCCCGACATGGTAGACGTCGCCAATGCAGACCTCGTCTTCGAGCGCGCCTTCGACGGTGAGGTTTTCACAGAAGGCGCCGGCGGAGAGATCGAAGCCGCGGGACGACTTCCACCACCCGTAATGATCGAAAGGGTAGACGCATACCGTACGGTCCCTGCCGCCGTGGTGACGGAGGTTGCCCTGCCCGTCTCCGTCGAAGCCTTCCCGGCGGAGAAACGCGGATTCCACCGATGACTTGGCACCGGCGGTGAAGAGCGCACCGCCGGGAGCAGAAACCGTCCTCGGCATCCCGACGAACACGGCGACTATTCGCATTTTTCACCACCCATGACAGCCCATTTATCTGCCGTAGAGCACGAAGGGGCTCCAGAAATAGGGATCAGAATAGACCTTCCCGGAGATGAACTGGCGCTTCATGCGCGCCATCGCTTCCGCGTAGCTGATCCCCTCCTTCTCCACGAGACCGTACACCCGCGTCATGAACTCCCTGGTCGCCAGGTCATCGACCACCCACAGCGTGGCGCCCACTGCATTCGCCCCCGCCACCATGAATGCCCGGGTCAGCCCGACGAGGCCGTCGCCCTTGACCACTTTGCCGAGCCCCGTTTCGCATGCCGACAGGTTGACCATGTCAGCCTTCAGCTTCAGCAGCGCGACCTCTTCAACGGTCAGGTACCCGTCCTCGTCCGAGATTCCTTTCAGCGCCCCGCTGACCTCGGAGAGCACCACTGCCGAATAGGCGGGGTACTGCGCATCGAAGAGCCCGTGGCAGGCGAGATGCAATACCCGCTGCTGGGCGAGCTCCCCGCTCGCGGAGAGCTGTTTGATCAGCTGCTCACTCGCCTTCTCCCCCGTCACGACGCGTGTGCCGGCGTTCCCGTAGACCGTCTTCTGTACGGCGATCACCTCGTCCCTGGTGCCGGGAAGATCGTCCCAATGCAGACCCAGCGATCCGTAGTACGCGCCTGCTCCGCGCGCGGCGTAGTAGTCCCTGTTCTGGTCCGCGGGCGCCTTGACCGTCGTCAACCCGCGCCTGCCCCGATCAGCCTGCGCTCCTTCCCCGGAGTAACGCGCTCCGCCCAGCCCGAGCCATCGGCCCGTGCGGCTTCCGAGCGTTCTGTTCCCGACCGTGCGCAGCACCGACACCGACGGGGCGAGGCTGGTCCGATAGCGCTCGCAGAGGTAGGGGCTTTTCGCATCCTTGCGCAGCGCGTCGAAGGGCAGGAAGGCCAGCGCGCCGTCCGGCACGATGATGAGCGTGTCCGCGCCGGCAAGCCTCTTGTCCACGGGGGCGATCAGCGTGTCGTACAGCTGCGTACCCAGCGTGTCGCGCTGCGTGCTGCCGTTGATTATCGCGTTGCGGAAATCCGTTACTGCCTTCGTGTAGGCGAAGCTTTCATCGAGCTTCGCAAGCTGGGCTCCTGAAGCCCTGATCACCAGACACCACGCCTGGGGCTCTCTTTCCTGCTCGCCTATCACGTATTCGAGGATGGCCTCATTGCCCTTGAGCATGGCTTGCGCATCCTGCAGGCCTGCCAGGGTGGGCTTCCGCAGCTCCCTGTAGCGGCCATTGCTCATCAGGGAGCGATCCAGGTCCGCGAACTCCTTCTCTTTTGCCTGGAGCTCGCCGACTATCGCAAGCAGTCGGGGCTTGTCCTGCTGCGCCTCGGGCTTGCGGATCTCCGCGGAGCGCTGGCCGGCGAGTGACTCCAGCGCGTCGTTGAGGGCGAGCATCCGGGCGCGCACCTGGTCCGAGACCCCGTCCACCGACAGGGCCGCCGAAAGGGAAAGCCTGTCGAGGAAGCCCCGGGCCCGCCCGGATTCCGCTGCTTCGAACACCCCTGCCATGTCGTGCATCCCCGCGCTGGCCTGGAGCGAATCGTAGTACAGCGAGCTATTGCGCGCAGTGAACTCAGCCTTTCCGGCCCCGGTCTCACCCCGCGCCTGCT
>PLNO01000019.1 GCA_003141795.1 Spirochaetaceae bacterium
GTGGGGTTCGTCGGACGCTTACCCTCAATCGCTCAAGCCCTTCGGAGATCTCCAGCTTTACAGGCGCGAATTGAAGCTGCCAAACGAAGGGTCGATGATCAAATCCAGTTTGATGTTGAGGAGGAACGGGTTAGAAACGTAATACTCAAGCTCGCCCGAGGACATGCGGCCTTCGAATTGAGTCAGCCCCGCCGTGAAGAGCCGGACCATTTCTGGTGTGGCCCCCTAGTTACGATGTCCCCGGAAGAGCGAGAAGTCTTTGATGCACCACATGTACAACAGATGTTCGGTGAGATTGGCTCACGAGGGCTCCAGCGATTGCTCGTGACCCAAATATCTCTCAAGTCGCTCACAGGAGAAGAATCTCAATCTCGCCTCCTCTTGAATGATTGGGTAGACGTGCAAGAAGGCTACTACCGCTATCTCGCAATCGACGATGTTGGTGGCATAGTAGTCCGCATCGTAGTCGCAGAATATTTGGCATGTGAGGTCGCCTGGCGTATCAATGAACCAACATGAGCCTAACAAGTCGTTGGACCTCTCCGTCAAAGCGCTGCTCTTCCGAGATTCCGCGATGAAACGCAACTCGACTCTCCCGCCGCCAGCGGTTCCTTTCCACCCCGCGCCATGAGTCACGAACGATGATGCGAAGCCCCTTCACTTGGATAACGCCCGCAACACGCGGGCGAGAAGATGTCGCTCTCGGTTCGGAATCAACTCATGCTCCCACACACGGAGCACGCGCCAGCCTGAGGCCTTGAGGGTGCGCCCGACAAGCCTATCACGCGCCTTGTTCGCCACCAACTTCCGCTCCCAGAACTTCTTGTTGTTCTTCGGCATCGTAGAGTGTGTCGGACAACCGTGCCAGAAACACCCATCGACGAACACTGCAAGCCGTACCGCGGGGAAGATGAAGTCGGGTTTCCCAAATACAGGTCTGTTTCGGCGCCACCCCTTCACTCGGTTCCGTCTGAAGAACCTGATCATGGCAAGCTCCGTGTCCTTGTTGCCCTTCCCACGGATCCGAGACATTACCTCCGATCGCTTCGCCTTCGTGAAGACGTCAGGCATCTGTATCTTCCGTCACAGCATTGAGGCTTGGTCAGGCCTCGTCGCGAGGAGCAGGCTGGCGAAGGTGTTGAGATTGACGTCATACTCCACATGTTCAATACCGTTCGGAACGCCAGCGAGGAACGATCCCCCAAGAAGTCTTGGGAACTGATCTTTTACAGCAAACAGCCCTTCGTCGACGACGTGCAAACGGACCTTTGCATACTCCTCATCATGAACTGGCGAGTAGCCCGCCTGCATCAAGGCGGCGTCAAGTTGAGAGGTCGCGTCGAGGTCGGCACCGAGTTGCTGCTTGCAGGTCGACACCATGGACGGGAGTGTTTTCGTTGCGCCGCCCTCCTCACGGAGGCGCAAGCTGAACAGAAAGAGCTCTCCATTCTCTGGGGGCTCAAGCTGATCGAGCCCGTTGATGTGATGAATCCTGCCGCGAGACGAAGCCGTGGCTTTAACCTCAACCGAAACCTTTGTCCACTCGAAGTCATGTCTGGCGCCATAGGGACCCCGCCATCTTCGGACAGCTTCGGCCGAATCGACCCGAGGGGAGAGCCAGAAGGACAGGAACCACAACTCGGCGAAGAGACCCATCAGCTCCTCGCGAGTAAGCAACGCGATGGGCGGTTGCCCCCAGAACCTGCGCCATTTCGCCAGAACCTGTGCGATGATCTTCGCTCTGTTGGTTCCTTCGCTGAGAAGGGCCGCAGCGATCTCGCCCCCAATGAAGTCGAAGACTTGGTGTCCCGCGGAGTCTTCACAGCGAAGGTTGATGTAGCGCCTCTCAGCTTGCCCCCTAACGATCAGCTCCTCAGTGACTACCTTGACGCCTCGGCTCTTGACATCCCGCAACGCCTCTTCGCGCTCTCCGAGCGGGACCAGCAGATGCCTACGACCCTCGGAGTCAAGCGCGCACAGCAGCGGCGACTTCCCTGACGCCATGGCTGATCTTGCGAGCAGCACCGTGCCTTTCGGAAGCGACGACTCAAGTCGACTCCATATTTCGGGTGGGATGCCGCTCACTCGATCGGTCTCCAACGTACCGTCCCCTCAAGATACGCCTCAACGACTTCTTGCTGACGGGATCTCGGGAAGGAGATCGCCAGGCCAACCAAGTCTCTGGCGAGCGGGCCGTTGGCGTCCTCGTAAAGGGGCCGGCGCCCTCTAGCCGATGGATTTGACGGATCCACCCTTATGTTTTGGCCCGAGTATCGGCTGATAGGATAGAGCAACAGCAGGCCTTCTTCAGACGGTCGAAGGACCCGAGCATCGTGCCCACGAAGCTCTGTCTCTGGTTGGATCCCGACGGCCTCGTCTTCGGGGTCTACAATGACTCCGACGGAGTCGATGCCCTTGAGACGAGAACGGCTAATCTGAGCAACTGGACCCGTTGGAAGATTCCAGTCAGCGGCCCCGAGTTCGGCCTCTCGAGTTCCCTTCCTGCCTCGAATAGCGACTATCCACCGGACCAGATCTCCAGCAGCCACGAGACGGCGTACGTATGCGCAGATCAGCGGGATCGACATGCTTCGAACCTCGTCATCCATGCGATACTCTTCCAAGAAGGCGATCACGCTCTCGGGAGAGATTCCCGACCATACGGGTCCCTTGTCATTGGTGAGTCGCAAGTCGTGCGCCCCCAGCTCTCCGACGAACTGGCGGACCGCCTGAAGGTTCGCTTCGGCCTGTACTGCCAAATCCTCAGGGCGGCTTAGCGCGAACTTGAATGTCTGTTCAAGGGCCAACGAGTAGCTTTGGGAGATCATCGTCGCGGTCGCAAAGCGACGTTTCAGTGGGCTCGTGATCTGCATGGTCGGATGCTGCCAGATCCTCATTCCCACCTCGCGTGGAGTCAACCCCTGTACTTCGTAGATCTCGATGTCTTGGCGAAGACGATGCTCCACGAATGCAAGAGTGGCGAACCAGCCCGCGAGCTCTGCCGTTGTCCAGATGCGCGTGAGGTCCTCGTAGCCCTCTCGAAACCCGAACCATCGGCCCATCTGCATTAAGGTGTCGTATGTCGCGCTCGGACGAAGGAAGTAGCTGATTTGCAGTCCTTCGAGGGTAAGACCACGGGAGAGTCGATTGCCCCCAATGGCTATCGCCTTCAGGTCCGGCTCCCTGTCGTAGTCCAGCACATCCCCAGTCGCGCTGTTGATTTCTCGAACTTGTACAGCCTCGAAGATAGGGGTGATCTGCGGTTCGATGGTCTCGAACGTCGCGTCACGGTCAAGGTGGCCAGACCGCGTTACAGGACGGAACTCCGAGTCCCACCGAAGGAGAAGCCTCTCCCTCAGACCATGATGTCTCTGGTAGCGCCACTCATCCTTAAGCTCGGCGAACCGTTCCGAAACCAAGTGATTCAGATGGGCTTGCGTTGCGATGAGCTGGCTCGTGTGAATCAACATCGTCGCGGGCGCGGGTCCCCGATTTCGCTGGGCACGTGCGGAGGCAGCGAGAACAAAGTCCAGAAGCGCCAATTCCAGAGATTCAGGCAGTTGACCACTTTCCAGTGCAACAAGGTCTGCGTCAGGAACGTGGCGGATCACGTCCAGCCCTTCGACTTCTTCATTTGCGACGACATCCATCCGGCCGAAGATCTGTTCGGCCCCGAAGTAGCCGTTTGGCTGCGGCAGGTCAACTATGAAGTCCTTGGGGTATAGATCGTTCCCCACGGCCGGATCGACTGTGTCGTGCGGGATGAGGATATTCGCAAACGGCGTCGCAGTATATGCGACATACGCGACCCGATCGAATCGCTGGATCAGCCCACGTATAAGTCCATTGATGACCGACGGAGGCTCATAGTCTGGATATGGCGGATCGTCTTCTACCTGACGGGAGCCGCGTGTGTCAACACTGGCCTGATCTGCTTCGTCGTCGATTATCAGAACAGGTAGTCGATGGCGAACTTCTTCCGGTGAGCCGTCGAGCCAGGCCGCGAGGCGTCTCAGCACGGGGCCATTCTTCTTTACAACGAGAAGAACTGGCTGGCTTCCTTGTAGCGCTGCATGGTTTGCATATCCAGGCTGGAAGTCGCCGTTGAGATCTGGTCGAGTGAACTCATGCCACTGGTTTCCCATGGGGGGCAGCGGAACGGCGTCGACAGAACCGTCGGCGTAGCCGACCAACTCCCGCTTCAGCCTGATGTTCGTTTGGCGGCGGAGGCCGTTGTCGATCCCCGACAATACGACTACGAGTCGGTAACCAGCGTCAGCCGCTTTGGCCGCCAAGGCTGTGAAATTCGCTGTTTTTCCACTCTGAACGAATCCAAGGACCAAACCGCGGACGTCGAAGGTTTCCGTATGCGGCGGGGCAATCTGTCGAAGAATGCTGTCGGAGCTATCATCCAAGGAACGGAGGGCTGAAGACGACCATCCTTTGCGAAGAAGGTACAACCGTAACGTCGGCCAGTAATACCAAGTGGAACGGTCCAAGCTGACGAGCCAATCAGGGCGGCTCGCGTCGGCCACCACCATCCGCGCAGGAGTCAACTCGATGTTTGCGTCTCTTTCAAGTTCCTCCTTCACGAAGTCACGCAACCCTGGTGGAATCACTGGGCTCGCCAAGATCAGCTCTATTGGATGGCCGAAAGCAAGAAGGGTCCGTGCTGTTCGAAGTACGTTCTGCTGTTCGGCGGTCATGGCTGCCTCAGTTTCGTTCTCATGCGCCATCGGGACGTCACCGCGTCGATAACCTCCCGCTCTTGTGGGTTCGCGATCGCCATGAGTTGGCTTGTCCATTGGTCGAATGTCATCACGTCCACACGCGCTGTCGTCATGCGTTCGGAGGTACTCTGCGCGGTCGCTGGAGACGGTGCGCCGCCTGCACCAACATTGGTTGTGGGCGCGGTCGCGCGAACGGTCGACGGTGGTGGAGGCGCCGGAGGCCGAGCCGCCTTCTTGGCCGTCCTGTCGTACACCTCCCGAGCCAACTTGGTGAGAGGGATGATGGTCTGTTTGACGTCCTCTCGGATCTGCGAAGGAATTTGGACGCGCATCTTCGCCACGTTGATCTTGAAGGCTTCATCCAACACGGGCTCGAAGCTGACACCGATTCGCGCGAGCTTCGTGTGCTCGTCTGGTGCCCGCAGATTGCTCCATCCACCACTTTGGATCATGCGCCCCGCACGGTAGATGTAGAATCCCTGCTGCTGATTCCATGATTCAGGGCCACCAGCATCACGAAAGGCATCTGGGGTCGAGAAGTCCTCTTGGTGAGGCAATACGAAGGGTTGAAGCAAAACATCACCTTCCACTCCCTCATTTTCGAGATGCAATCGGACTGGTTGGAGTCTCTTCGTTTTCAGTTCGGACTGACAGAAGGGATCCCAAGGTTTCAGTTCGTTCGTGTTGAGTCGAATCTTCAGGCGCTTCCCATGCACTTGCCCAGAGATGAAGCGGTGGAAAACCATGGACAAGTGAAGCTCCAGATCGCGACACAATTGGGAAAGCCGCTTGCGCGCCTTCTCACCGTAGGGGTGCTCAAACCCGAGGATTCTATCGAGGCGTTGCCAGAGTACTACAGTTCCGGTCTTGTCCTTCAAAGGTTGTCGCAGGACCGCGTCCAGCTTGCTTCGGCCCACAGGCAGGATCTCCCACCTATTGGTCTTCTCTATGTGCTCCAGGTCCCAACAGAACGCCGCGATGTCTGCGCGCTCCTTGTTCCACCTGCTTGCAACCGTTAGCGATCGGCATTGGCTCATTGACGCCGTTTTCATGCCCAATCCGAACTTTCCAAGATCGTCGTCGTCATAGTCCCTCTCCGCCCCGTATCGCATCGCCTCGCGGAGCTTGTCGGGCTTCAGGCCTTCCCCGTTGTCAGTGATCCGCACCCAAGAGCCGTCGCCGTCGAAGAACACGTCAACGTCGACTTCGGATGCTTGCGCTTGAATGGCGTTGTCAACGACGTCCGCGACGGCCTGCGAGAAGTCGTACCCGAGGTCGCGCAGCGACTTGATCAGTCGTCGAGCCCCAGGAATGAGTTCGTGGCCCTTCCTCGCAGCCATCCTGTCGTCCCCCTCAGCCTTGCTTTGAAATCAACTGCGCCTCGGTGCAGTAGACGTCCGTCTCGTTGAGTTCACCCTTTTCGTACCGTCGCCAGATCTCGTTACCCAGGGGTTCAAGAACGACGGGCCACCCGCTCCGCGCGTAGCGGTGTGAGAAGACTTCGTCGTCAACCAAAACAAGTCCACCACGCCGGATGTATTCCACGCTCTTGCCGTGGTCCCGTGCATTGTCCGGGTGAAGGTCTGGGAATAGATACAACAGTGCACGCCACCCCGCGACCAGTTCTTCAATACTGAGAGCTCGTAACCCACTTCGATCCATGTTGGCCATCCGTCGGAGTGCCGAACTGGCCGCTGACTGGCCACCGCGATAGAGCGCGGGCTCTCCACCATGTTTTTCCGGGTGAACCGATGGATCGGTTTTGGTGCCAAGATCCAAATTGAGAAACTCTCGGACAGCGATGCCGACGGCTTCCGCGACGAGTGGGGGCACCGCGTTGCCGATTAGCCTGTACGCATTGGTACGTGGCTTCGGAAACTGGAACCAATCGGGAAAACTCTGAACACGCGCTGCTTCGCGGGCAGTGAGCGATCTGTTCTGGGTGGGATGAATGAACATCAGCCCGTCCCTGCTGAGGTGTGCCACGATGGTGCTGCATGGCCTCCAGCGGCTCTGCTTGGTGTACCTGTCCTTGAATTGATCCTTCTTGTAGGGGAATTCGAAGCGGACCTTGCGCACGCGCATCGCCTTTGCAGATGTTTCACCCTCGTGCAGTCGGGAGAAGTCCCTGAGATCCCTCTCGCTGTGTGTTCGGGCGTCATGGTTCGTCAGGAGTTTAGCGCGGTCGATCTCAAGGACCTTGTCCAAATATCGCGAAGCGCTCTCACCACGAGCTTTCAGATGTCGCTCACGCCTGGATAGATCGTACTCGCCAGCAGCTTCCCCTTGACCCGCACGCAGAACGGGAAGATCGCCAATAGCGTCCCACAGACATGTGTGAGCTTCGCCTCTTGGCGGGCACTTCAGTTCTGGAAGAAAGTAATTCGAAAGACCGAGGCGCACTCCGACGATCAATTGCCGAAGTCGTCTTTGTGGCACGCCGAGTGTCCATGCATCCTCGACCTGAGGATGTACTCTGTAGCCGAGCGCTCGCGCCTCCTTCTGGACCGCAGTGAAGTATTCCCCTCCCACCGCCGACCGGAGACCCAGAACATTTTCCATCACGAACACGCGCGGACTGAAGTATCCGACAAAGCGAAGAAAGTCGAGGTAAAGATCGCGCCTCGAATCGGGCGTCATTCGCTTGCCGCTATTGGACCCGTCGACCCTCCGAACCTTCGAGAAGCCTTGACATGGTGGCCCCCCGACCACAACGTCCACGCGGTTCGTTCCCAAGAGTCTGGCAAGACTGTCTGGCGCGTACTTGGTGAGGTCTTCCTTCAGTGCTTGGACTACTTCAGGGAAGTTCTTCCTGAAGGTCTCGATGGCCTGAGCATCGAAGTCGATGGCGGCAAGGACTTCGAATCCAGCCCTCGACATCCCAAGGCTGAAACCGCCACAGCCGCAGAAAAGGTCGATGCAGGTGAGAGATCGTTTCGCGGCAGGGACCTCGCGGTACGACCCCGGGGCGATTGTCGCTGGCCCCAGAACTGGAGTCCTTCCCATACCGTTTATTCTCCACCTTTCGTCACGGAAGGTGCCCAGAACTCCTTTACATTCATTCGCTCGATTCTATAACAACTCGATAGTCTTGACCATTCAGCAAGACGCTATCGTCGAGCGGCGTGCCTGTTCAGGCAACGCCCGACATCATGATGGGAGACCTATTGAAAAACATGCGCTCCAGCCAGATCTTCAGCGTGTGCGGCCTGCCCGATGTCGAGCTGAAGAGGGCAAAGTCGAAGAAAGCAGGGGCGCCACTCAGCTACGTCGTTCGACTCAAAGGACTCGACGTGTTCGATCCTTCGACCATGGAGACCGAGGCGCTCAAAGGCGATGACGTGCCCGCCTGGTTCCTCGATACCGACTACAACGGTCTCAGCTTCCACGTCTGCCAGGCCTTCTTTCCCCGCACGAGCGCATGGGAGGGCCTGAAGAAGGCGCTGCGCGGCACGTACGAGGAATCGGTGTGGGACCACCTCGCGGGGACGGAGAGCGCGGCCTTCGAGGCAGGCGAGCACGGGCAGATCGCGGTGAAGGTCATCGACGACCGGGGCAACGAGCTCATGGTCGTGAAGAACCTCACCGAGGCGGCGGGCTAAAGATGGACTACGAGGTCGACCAGCCCATCCTCAACTCGCCCTACGCGGAGCCGAAGGAGCACTGGCTCATCACGCCCGGGGAGACGCCGCGGCGCATGACAGGCCGGCGCAGGGCCATGTACTACTATCGCTCTCCTGGTGGCGATACCGAAGCGAACGGCGAGGGCCGGGGGACAGAGGTGGAGCTCCCCCTGGTGAACCTCATCCGCGAGCGGCTCGGCGAATGGCGAAAGGTCGACTACCCCGGGGTGAGCCGCACGACCTTGGAGCTTCTCCGCTACTGGCGCCGCGACGGCCGGCAGATGCGCCTCTTCTTTGCCCAGCTCGAAGCGGTGGAGACCGTGATCTTCCTCTCCGAGGCGCGCACCGATTTCCTCCAGGGAATCGAGGTGCCCCTCGACGAACCGGGAGAGGATGCAAAGCTCAAAGGCGTGGCCGCGTTCCGCCGCTACGCGTGCAAGATGGCCACAGGCACGGGGAAGACCATGGTCATGGGCATGACCGCCGCGTGGAGCATCCTCAACAAGATCTCTTCGCGCTCGGACAACCGTTTCTCCGACACGGTGCTCGTCGTCTGCCCCAACGTCACCATCCGCAGCCGGCTTCAGGAGCTCGACCCCCGCGCAGGGGAAGCGAGCATCTATCGCGTGCGGGACCTCGTGCCGTCGCACCTCATGCCCGACCTCATGCGCGGCAGGGTGATCGTCACGAACTGGCACGTCTTCGAGCCCCAGGTCGTTCAGTCAGGGGGCACGAGCGCGCGCGTCGTGAAGGCGGGCGTCATGGTGAAGTCGAAGGAGACGATCACTATTGGCGCACGAACGGGCACGTCTCGCGGCTACCGCTACCTCACGCAGAAGGAGTACGAGCGGCAGATTGCCGCGGGCACCCTGAGCGTCCGTGACGAGATCAAAAACACCGACGGCACGGTTCGTAAGGCTATTGTCGATGCGGAGCGCTGGGTGGAGAGCGACACACGCGTCGTTGAGCGTGTCCTTGGCCGGCAAGTGGGCGGGAAGAAGAACATCCTCGTGTTCAACGACGAGGCGCACCACGCCTACCGCATCCGCTCGGCGGATTCCGCGGACGACGATGAGGAAGAAGAAGAGGACGAGGGGTACACGGTCAAGGAAGCCACGGTCTGGGTGGAGGGACTGGACCGGGTGCACGCGCTGCGCGGCATCAACTTCTGCCTCGACCTGTCGGCCACGCCGTACTACCTGGGCCGGGTCGGACAGGCGACGAACCAGACCTTCCCCTGGGTCGTGAGCGATTTCGGTCTTACCGACGCCATCGAGTCGGGGCTCGTGAAGATACCGCAGCTCGTCGTACGCGACACAACAGGCGCCGAGGTCCCCGGCTACTTCAACATCTGGCGCTACATCATGGAGAAGCTGACCACCGCGGAAAGGGGCGCCGCCCACGGCAACCCCCGGCCCGAGGCGATATTGAAATACGCCAACCACCCCATCGCCATGCTCGGCGCGAACTGGGACGAGTTTCGCACATCGTGGGAGGCGGACAAGGAAGACCCCCGGCCGCCTGTTTTCATCCTCGTTTGCAAGACCACGAAGATCGCCAAGGTCATCTACGAGTGGATCGGCGAGAACAAGCCGCCCGTCGGTATTCCTTCGTGCAACCTCACGGCGCTGCGAAATACCGAGGACCAGACCTACACGATCCGGGTCGATACCAAGGTGGTCCACGAGACGGATTCGGCCGAGGCCAAGAGCGACGAGTTCGCATGGATGCGATTCACGCTCGACACGGTCGGCAAGCTCCGCTGGCCCGAGGACACCCAGGGACGCTCCCTGTACCCCGAGGGCTTCGAAGAGCTTGCGAAGAAGCTCGGCCGTCCGCTCTATCCGCCCGGGCGCGACGTGCGCTGCATCGTGAGCGTCGGCATGCTCACCGAGGGCTGGGACTGCAGCACGGTGACGCACATCCTCGGTCTGCGGCCGTTCATGTCGCAGCTCCTCTGCGAGCAGGTCGTGGGCCGAGGGCTCCGCCGCGCGAGCTACGAGCTCGGTGCGGGCGATCTCCTGACAGAAGAGGTGGCCAAGGTCTTCGGCGTGCCCTTCGAGATCGTGCCGTTCAAGGCAACGGGCGGAAAGCCGCCTGCACCGCCTGAGAAGCGCCATCACGTCCACGCCCTTCCGGCACGGGAGGCATTCGTCATCAGCTTCCCCCGTGTGCTGAGCTACCGGCAGTCGATACGGAATCGCGTAGCCGTCAAGGACTGGGACACGGTTCCCACGGTCACCCTCGATCCGACCCGCATTCCGCCCGAGGTCGACGTCAAGGCGAACCTCGGGAACAACGTCGGGCGGCCGACATTGAGCGGCCCCGGGAAGATCGAAAGTCTCGACCTCAACCCCTACCGAAAAGGGCGCCGTCTCAACGAGCTTGCCTTCGAGTTGGCGCGTGACCTCACGCGCGACTACCTTGCCCAGGCCGGGCCGCACCCTCCCGTGCACGCGCTCTACCCGCAGGTCGTCCCGATCGTTCTGCGTTTCCTAAAGGAGAAGGTTCGTGCGCTTCCGCCTGCGGATCTTCTCGATGTCTTCCTCTCTCCGTACTATGGCCTTGTCATCGAGCGGCTCGTGGAGGCGATCAAGCCCGACACCTCACGGGGAGAGGAGGCGGAGGTGCCCGTATATGAGTCAAACCGCGGCCCCGGCACCACGGCAGAGGTGGACTTCTGGACGAGCCGCGAGGTGCGGGAGGTCACGAAGAGCCACCTCAACTACGTCGTGGCTGACACGAAGGTGTGGGAGCAGGCCGCGGCATACACGATCGACACGCACCCGCAGGTGGACGCGTTCGTCAAGAATGCCGGTCTCGGCTTCGCGATTCCATATCTGCACAATGGTCAGTCTCACGACTACGTGCCTGACTTCATCATCCGTCTGAATACCAATCCCATGGTTCACCTCATCCTCGAGACAAAGGGACATGACGATCTTGCCGAGATCAAAGCGCAGGCTGCGGAGCGGTGGGTGAATGCGGTCAACGCGGACCGGCGGTACGGAACGTGGGCATACGCCATGGTGCGGAACCCCGCGGACGTTGCCGGGGCAATCACGGGGGCGGCGGAGGCAAGCGGAGGGAAACCGGGGGCGTAGTACTCTCTCGGGATCTGAACCTGCAACAGGAGGCTCTCAGTGTTTGTCGACAAGCCCGTTGTCAGGGTCACCGTGAAGGTGATCGTGGTCGCAGCCGCCGGTTTTTCTGGGTTCCTGGCGCAGACTCATGTTGCCGTCGCCGGCACCCTGCTGGTGGTATCGATCGCTTTCACCGTCGTTGAATACCTGCTTTCCGGCAGGATTACGACCCTGGTCGTGGAGAGGGTTTCCGGTATCATCGAATCTGCCTGCGCATGCTGCACGTTTCCCGCGGATGCCGACGTCAGGGGTACTGTCTTTGCGCCTTCTCGGAGCTCCCCGGACAAGCTGCGTCAAGTCTGTCGGTACTATCCAACGGACAGATACTCGAGCTTCCGAAGGGGATTACCGAACAGCAAGGGAATCATAGGGTTGTGCTACCGCAGCCGCCAGCAGTGCCTCGAAGCGATTGATGAGGAATCGTCCTTCAAAGCCTACATGGTCTCCAAGTGGGGTTTTACCCAGGAAGAGGCAGACGCGGTGAAGACCCGGCGAAGCTACCTCGCAATCCCCGTGCTGGATCAGCACGGCAGCGCCCTCGGTGTTGCCTATTTCGATTCCATGAAGAAGGACGCTTTCTCGCCGGAGAAGGTTGACATTCTCATCAGGGCATGTGCACCATTGTCTCGATGGGTAAGGTGAGGAAGATGGGAAAACCTTCGGAAAAGAAGACAACAAAGAAGAGCGTTTTTGCTCAGCACGGCTGGAAGATGGTCCACACCTCGTCGACTGGCACGCTCTACATGTCCGCCCTGCCCGCCCAGATCGTCAAGAGCATGGCCGAAGCAAACATGCGGGACCGGGTCCTCTCGACAGGAATGAACCTGGACCGATTCGCAAATCGGAACAACGGCACGGCAATAGAGGGAGTAGAAAAAAAGAAAGCGTAGGCTCACTCCTATCGCTTGTGTTCTCGTCGGCCGACGTCTGGCTGTTGGTCCTGTGCGACAAGGGTACCCTTGAATGTCCAATTCGAAGCGCCGGGTCAGGCATTCCAACCTCAAGAAGATTCCTGGATATCCCGGTCTCTTTACTTTTGTCCAGATTTCCCGCAACCCCCGCAAGGAAAAGGCCCTTCTTGAGAAGATCTCCCGGGACGCAGCCCGGCTGAGAAACCAGGCCCCGGAAATCAAGGAAATCACGCAAAAGCTGGGTTGACCGCGAAGCCGTCCGGTGACGATCTTCTCTGTAATGAAGACACGCACTCTCGGAAAAACGGGAATCACGGTTTCCTCCATCGGCCTGGGCTGCATGGGGATGTCCGAATACTACGGGGCCTCCAACGACGTTGCCTCGATCGACCTCATGCGCAAAGCGGTGGACCTCGGCGTCACGTTTTTCGATACGGCCGACATGTACGGCGTGGGCCACAATGAGATGCTCGTCGGGCAGGCGCTGCGGGGCGGACTGCGGGACAGGGTGGTGGTTGCCACCAAGTTCGCGAACATGCGGCGCATCGACGGCGCCTACCTCGGCATCAGCGGAAAGCCTGAATACGTGAAGGCCGCCTGCGACATGAGCCTGAAGCGTCTTGGCATCGACCACATCGATCTGTACTACCAGCATCGCGTGGATCCCGAGGTCCCCATCGAGGACACGGTAGGTGCGATGGCGGACCTCGTGAAGGCGGGCAAGGTGCGCTTCCTCGGCCTCTCCGAGGCGGGTGCGAAGACGATCCGCCGGGCGCATGCCGTGCATCCCATCACCGCGCTGGAGACCGAGTATTCGCTGTGGACGCGCGATGCGGAGGGGGAAATCCTCGATACGTGCCGTGAGCTCGGGATCAGTTTCGTCGCCTACAGCCCGCTGGGCCGCGGCTTTCTCACCGGCACGTTCACCAGCCCCCAGCAGTTTTCCAAGGGGGATTTCCGCTCCGTGAATCCCCGAATGGCGCCGGGGAGCTTCGAGCAGAACAGGATCATGGTGGACAATGTCGAAGCAATGGCAAAGAAAAAGGGATGTACCGCCGCGCAGCTCAGCCTTGCGTGGGTCCTCTCCCGCGGTGACGACGTGATCCCCATCCCCGGTACCCGGCAGGAGAAATACCTGAAGGACAACATCGGGGCAACCGAGCTTTCCCTCTCCGCGAAGGAGCTGGACGAGCTGGGACGCATGGTCGATCCGTCGAAAATCGCGGGCACCCGCTACGATGAGGCGGGGATGAAGCGACTGGGGATCTGATGACGCCCGTCGGCGAGCAGACGGTCCTCATCACCGGGTCCACCGACGGCCTGGGCAAGGCGACCGCGCGGGAGCTTGCCGCCCAGGGTGCCACCGTGCTCATCCACGGCCGGGACCCCGAGCGGGTCAACGCGACGCTTGCAGAGATTGCACGAGACACCGGCAACCGCAAGGGGCGCGGCTACTGCGCCGATCTCTCCGACCTCGCCCAGGTGAGACGGCTTGCAGCGGAGGTTGCCGCGCATCGTGATCGCCTCGACCTGCTCATCAACAACGCAGGCACCGGCGGCAACGCGGCGACGCGCCGGAGGGAGACGAGCGTCGACGGGTACGAGCTGATATTCGCCGTCAACTACCTCTCGCATTTCCTCCTCACGCGGAGGCTCGTGCCGCTCCTGGAGGCTGCCGCGCCCTCACGCGTCGTCAACGTCGCATCGGTCGGTCAGTTGCCGCTGGATTTCGACGACCTCATGATGGAGAAGCGCCACGTGCCGTTCGACGCGTACCGTAAGAGCAAGCTCGCGATGATCATGTTCACGATCGATCTTGCCGCGGAGCTTTCCGCGCGCGGTGTGACGGTGAACAGCCTGCACCCCGCATCCCTCATGGACACGAAGATGGTGAGGGAATGGTTCGGGAATGCTTCGAGCACGGTGCAGGAGGGCGTTGATGCGCTGATGAAGATCGCCGTTTCACCCGCGCTGGACGGCGTCACGGGAAGATACTTCGATGGGAAGAAGGAGTCGCGCGCCAACGCGCAGGCCTACGATACTGCGGCCCGGGCGCGGCTATGGCGGCTCAGCGATGAGCTCACCGAGCCGCGACGGAAGGTGGGCTGAGGGCACCGGCCGCAGGCTGGGCTCCGCCGCCGTGGCGCGACGAAAAACGGCCGCCCCCGAGGGCGGCCGTCATCACTACCAGAACTACAGTCCGGACTACTTCACCAGGACGGCCTTCGCCGCCTCAGCGCCGCCGAGCCGGCCCGAGGTGAAGGTCCACGCGACCCCCGCGCCGAACCCGACGTAGGTGTCGTTGAACAGGACGCCGAGTGACTCCGCGCCCACCCCGTAGAGGCCGGGAACGGGGAGCCTCTTGTCGTTGAGGACCTGGAACTTCGTGTTGATCACCAGGCCTCCGACGGAGCCGAGGTTGTTGATCTCAGCAATGATGATGTAGAAGGGTCCTTCCGTGCCCTCGGAGAACATGTATTTGCCCTTCTTGCCGAACTCCGAATCGGCGCCCGCCGCGCACATCTTCTCGTAGTTGTTGTACGTGCTGACGAAGGTCTGCGGGTTCATGCCGGCGTTCTTCGCGAGCTCTTCGAGCGTGGCACCCTTGTAGCCCCAGCCGCCGGCGACCATGGCGTCGAACACCTGGTAGGCGTTCTTCCACGGGGTGTCCAGCTCGAATTGGGGCTTCATCTCGGGAGGCATTCCGGGGGAGACGTCCATACCGATCCCCGCAAGGCCCTTCGTCATGAGCGTGTCGATGACCTTTTTCGAAATGACGACGTAGTGGAAGGTCCCCTGGAAGGCGCTCGTGTTCGCCGATGCCACGGCGTCCAGGGTCGCATCCTCGCCCCTGAACCGTGCGCCCATGGCCGTCACGTTGATGACGGGAGGGACGTAGGAGAGGATCAGTGGATACTTGTTCTCGAAGGGGGAGAACTTGGAGAGGTTCGCCTTCACGAGGGTCTGGTGGAGCATCTGCGCCCCGAAGTTCCGCGGGACAGCGGCTCCGGCCTTCCACGCCATCTGAAGACCTTCGCCGACGTTCTGCGGCAGCCCGCCGTTGACGCCACCGAAGCCGAAGGCTTTCATCACCATCTCCTTGTTGCCAGCGTATCCGCCCGTTGCCATGATCACGGCCTTGGCCCGGACGGTGTAGATTGTCCCGTCGGCCTGCTCGGTGACGACTCCCACCACTGCACCATTCTTGTCGGTGATGAGGCTCTTGGCCGTGGTGTTCGTGAGGACCATGCCGCCGTTCTTGTTGACGGAGGAGTCGAGCATGGCCTTGAACAGCGCCGGCCGCGTCGCGTAGTCGGGAAGCATGTGGAGCACCGGGGACCCGGGGAAGTTCAGTGGGATGAGCTTCCAGCCCTTGTCACCCAGCCAGTCATAGGTAGCTCCCGTCTCATTGACGAAACGGCGCAGCACCGCCGCGTCCAGCCTCCAGTGGCAGTTGGAGATCCAGTCCTGGATGAAGGTCTCTTTGTCCACGGTGTTGCCACTCGCCTTGGCGAGCTTGCTGTCGAAGCCGAAGCCGGCCCATGAGAAGAGGCTCGCCCCGCCCAGCACACCGGTCTTTTCGATCAGGACGACCTTCGCGCCGTTGTCCGCTGCGCTCACCGCCGCGGAGATCCCCGAGGCCCCTCCGCCGACAACCGCGATGTCCGCGGCAAGCTCCTTCTTCGAAGCGGCCGCGGTCTTTGCCGCCGCCTTCTTCGTGAAGCTCGCCAGGTCGCCGCCGGCCTGTTTGATGCAGTCCTTCACGGCCTTGAGGATCGCGTCGCTCGTGGCGGTTGCCCCCGAAACCGCGTCCACCGATACGGTCTGCCCCGCGACGATTGCCGCCGGTATCTGCTGGAGCGCCGTGTCGGAGATGCTTGCCGTCTCCGACTGGTTGAGGATCTTCACCGCGGTGATCTTTCCGTCCGCTATTGTGACGGCGACGGTGACGTCACCGTTCCTGCCGGTGGCTGTCGCGGTGTAGGTACCCGCCTTCGGCGCCGCGGCAACCGCGCAGACGCTGAAAGCTACGAACGCGCACAGAGCGAGTGCGCGCCGCATTCTGCTGCTCAATCTCATCTGTTTCTCCCTGTCGAGTGTTGAAAATGGGAACGCGAGCAGTATCCGATTTCGCCTAAGGAGCAGTCAAGCGGGCACGGTTCGGGTGCGAGGATGCAAGGAGGGGGCGGGGGCCGGCGACCGGCCCCCGCAATTCTTTCGAGCGATTCCTAGAGCTTGATCACTGGTACATCCACCGCGACAAATGTATGGAATTGCCACGGGATCTGATTCACGTAGGGGCTGCTCGCATCCTGGATCATGGGTCCCAATCGAATGCCGGCCCCGATGACGACCGGGCTCTCGAACAGGCCCAGGATGATGTTCGCGCTCTCCGATATGAGGTCCTGCCACGTGAACGTCGGTACTGTCCCGGTTGCGCCGGAAAGGTGGTAGGAGGCAGCTGCACCGACGTCGAGGACTCCGAAAAAGACTGTCAGAGAATCCAGATACGGAAGAAGGCAGCCGCGCCACGTGAAAGCGACTCCGACAGGGGCGTACACGCTCTGGTCGACGAGCGCGGATTGGGGAATGGAGATGTTCCAAGCGAAGTCGAGGCCGAGATAGGCGTTGAGCTTGACCGCGAAGCCGTCGAGGTAGCGCTGCCGGTAGCTCGTCACCGGCAGGGCGTACTGCGTGATGACTGCCTCCATGTCGGAGGCATTGCCTGCCTTTGCCATTGCCGCGATGAGATTGCCGAATTGACCGAGGTTTGCCTGGAGCTGGTTGATGGTATCGGTCTGCGTCGTCGCGTTCGTTTTTACTTCCGTCAGCAGGTCCTGAACGATCGTCAAAGAAACCGCGAACGCGGAGGGGTAGTCACTCTTGCTTATGAAGGTCGCTACATTCGTTCCCTTGCGGACGTAGTCGAGAAGACGGCCGACGTTCCCCTGGAATGAAGTCGGACTGATGGCCTTCGCAAGATCGGAGGGCAGCCAGCGGAGACTCAAGGCCCCGTTCATGAGGTCGAACGTCGTGTTCAAATAGGTTGAAATGGCGGTCAGTTTCGCCTCAGTGCTCTGGCCGGGCCCCGTCAGCGATTCCTTCAGCCCTTCGACGGCCGTGAGCTCGTTCTGCATCGAACGCAATCCGATGACGATCGCGTCGGTATAGGCGGAAACATCCTTGAGCTGAGCACGGAACTTTTCCTGGTCGGCCTGTGGGATGCCATGCGCGATTGCATCTTCGAAGAGCAATCCCAGATAGATATTCCTCAGTTCCCCATTTGCGGCAAGATCATCCAGGTCCCCCGCGGTGATCCACGGGGATGCGCTGTCGCTCGATCGCAACCCGTCGACCAGCGCTTTCAGCATCCCGATCGCGGCATGAAAATCCGTAGTCTGCTTGTCGGTAGCGCTGAAGTCGAGTTGAACGAGCGCTTCGACGATGTCGCTTATGGGGCTGTTGTTGATGAATCCATCCGCAATGGCGGCGAATACTTTCACTACGAGGCCGTCGGGGCTGTTGAAGAAGGTGATGTATGCCGTCCGCCGCAGGGTGACCTGGTCTTTGTTGGGATCCTTGTCTGACGGCAAAGGCATTTCGGACAAAGAGACCAGACTTTTGGGAAGTGACTTCATGTCCATTCGAAACGCGCTCGTCGTCATGGAGAAGAGCGTGTTGTAGTTAAGGCTGGAGGCTGCGGACGGCAGGTCCTTGGTCGTCGTCGGCAGGAGGATTCCCAGCTCCGGATAAGCGGTGATGGCGGCATTCATCCTCTGGAGGAGATCGTAGGCGAGCTCCTCCTTCGCCCTTTGGACGACGAACTGCGCGACAGCGTCGGCGACAGTCGTTGCGTCGAATCCCGTTTCAGGAGTCGCAACAGGCGTTGAAGTCGCTGCGAAAGGCAATAGAGCCTTGATGTCGGGCGGTGTGAGGAGCTTCTGGATGTAGCTGGCAAGAAGCGGATTGTTCTGGAAACTCCGAAGGACGTCGATGTCCGCGGCAGTCTTGCTCCCCGGCGTCTGGTAGTGCCTTAGAATTTTCGCAGTGGCTTTCACAGTAGCAGTAGCTGTGTCGAGCGTCGCCTGGTCATAGGCTTTCAAAAACTTTGGCGCGTCGAGAAACGCGTACTGCGCGAATGCCGGAACTGTCAGAAACAAACCCAAGACGATGCTCGAAAGACGGTTGAGTCTTCTCATATTCGACCCCTTTCCTCTTCTTGTATCGTTTGTCTTACGCTATAGGTGTGCTCCGCATTGTGCAGATGTTAGCAAACGAGTTATGTGAAATCAATGGAAAACGCCATTAGAAGTTGATATATCACTTTATTTAGAGCTCCCGCCGGCGTGAGCCGGCGCTGCCGTGCGGTACGCATCGCCCATTGTGGAAATTTACCCTGGTAATATTGACATTATAATATTACCAGGGTAAAACAGTTCCATGGAGCCATCAATGTATACAGCCTTTTCAGGTCCCGTCCTCATCGTCACCGGGGATCTTGCGAGCATGCTCACGGCGGTGAAAACTCACATGGAAAAACAGGATGCTGAGCCCGTCCTCATATTCGAAGACTCAAGCGGCGGGCAGGTCGATTTCGATTTCCGTGGCAAGGTAGCGGATGTCCTTGCCCGCGCAATGCCCGCGCAGCCTCGTCAAGGGCCGGGCCGTCCGAAGCTCGGCGTCGTCTGCGGCGAAGTATCCCTCCTGCCGCGTCACTGGGAATGGCTCGAGCAGCAGCAGCACAACATTTCCGCCACGATTCGAAGGCTCGTGGACGAGGCGATCAAGAACGAGCCGTCCGCGGCAAAAGCGCGGTTCGCCATCGAGGCGGCGGACCGCGAGCTGTGGGTGCTCGCCGGGAACATGCCAGGGTGCGAGGAAGCCTCCCGCGCGCTGTATGCGCGTGACTTCGACCGTTTCGATTCGCTTGCAGCGGCGTGGCCGGCCGACGTGGCGCGGCACCTCTGCGCGATGGCGGCGCGGGGGAGGGTGAAACCGTGAGGGTCGTTGGGATCAACGGGAGCCCGCGCGGGAAGGCGAGCACCACGGCCCTCATGATCGATGCCTTGCTCGACGGTCTCCGCTCTGGCGGCAGCGATATCACGCGCCTCGACCTGGTGGAGCGCGACATCCGGCAGTGCCGCGGATGCCACCGCTGCTGGGCCGTGACCCCGGGAACCTGCGTACAGGACGACGATATGCGCGGCGTGATCGGGGCGATGCGCGGCGCGGACTTCTTCATCTTCGGGTCCCCGGTGTACTTCAGCAACGTTTCCGGGACGCTGAAGACGTTCTTCGACAGGCTCACGGCCGCGGGTGGGGATCCGCACACAAAGCCAGCGCAGGGCGAGGAGCCGGCGGGGGCCGCGGCCGTGCCTGAAGCTGCCGCCGCGCGAGAAACACCGCCCCCCCCACCGCGCTACGTCATGATGGCAAATTGCGGCTTTCCCGACCCCCGTCAGTTCGACGTCGTGTCGCTGTGGATCCACCGTGTTGCCGCAATGTCCGGGGCGGAGCTTGCAGGCGAGTTCTACCTCACCGGCGGGAAGGCGGTGAGCGCGCCAGGCCCGGGCCAGACGCCTCTGCGAGCGCGCTACCTGGACACCCTCCGCGCGTGCGGCGCCTGTTACGCGGCGCATGGGAAGCTGAACGCTGACCTTGCGGCGCGGACCGCCATGGCAGCGAAAATGCTTGCCGGCCCGAAGTTTTCTGACTAAAGTCAGATATATGGGTGTGCGCGGAAAAAGTCGCACCGAACAGGGTGCGGCGGGGAGTCCGGGAGCGGGACGCCGGAAGGGTGCGGCAGGGGAGGCACGGCCGGTCGCGGCCGCTGCAACGATCTCTCACGTGCGCAGCTTCAATCGGACCGTCACGCAGCGCATCGGGGCGCTTTCCAACCAGTTCCTTGGTCGGCGCCGTTCACTCGGCGCCTCCCGCGTCCTCTTCGAGATCGGTATCGAGGGGATTGAGATCCGTGAGCTCCGGGAGCGTCTTGCCCTGGACTCCGGTTACACGAGCCGGCTCCTCAGGGTATTGGAGAGGGAGGGGCTGATCCGGGTCGATACGTCGAAGAACGACTCCCGGGCACGCGTCGTGGTCCTGACCGCGTCGGGCAGGCGTGAGCTTTCGACTTTGAACCGGCTCTCCGACCAGGAAGCCGCGTCGATCCTCGAGCCGCTCAACGAAAAGCAGCGGGCCCTGCTTGCCGCGTCCATGGAAACGGTCGAGCGCCTGCTCACTGCGAGCTCCGTCGTTATCACGGTCGAGGACCCGTCGAGTCGAGTTTCTGGAGAGTGTCTTTCCCGGTACTATCGAGAGCTCGCCGAAAGGTTCGACGCGGGGTTCGACCCCGCGGCAAGCATTCCCGCCGTGCCCGGGGACCTGACGCCGCCCAGGGGCTATTTCCTGGTCGCACGGCTTCACGGCAAGGCCGTGGGCTGCGGAGCGCTGAAGTGCCATCCCGACTTCGGTGAGATCAAGCGGATGTGGGTGGCTCCTGAAGCGCGGGGCCTCGGCATTGCACGGCGTCTGCTCTCCCGGCTCGAAGCGATCGCCCGAAAGAGGAAGCTGCCCGTGCTCCGGCTGGAGACGAACAAGTCCCTCACCGAAGCTCAGGCCCTCTACCGCAACAGCGGGTACCGCGAGGTTCCGCGCTTCAACGACGAGCGCTACGCGCACCACTGGTTCGAGAAGCGGCTCACCGGGGAGTGACGGCCGAGGCGCGGCAATGGCAGCGCTTCCGGGGCACGGGGTCGCGGGCCGGGCCCCGCGCGCCGGCGGACGTCCCGCGCTATCTCAGTATCCTGTTGGCCACTTCGAGCATCCGCCGGGGGAGATCCTGGTAACCGCACACCCTGAAGATCTCCCCCCTGCCCGCGTGCGCCATCTTCTGGCAGAGCTCCGCGTCCATGACGTAGTCCTCGGTGAGGAGGACGTGGAGCTTCGGGAAGAAGGCGGCCCTTGCGATGGGATCTTTTCCCGCGGTGAACACGCCGTCGGTGATGAGGAGGCCCACCTTCTGCGGGTTGTCTCCGCGGGCAAGCTCGGCCCGGCCCACGTCCAGGGCATCCTCGATGTTCGTGAAGCCCTGCGCCGGCTGGCTGAGGATCGCCTCCACGATCACGTCCACCGAGGTTTGATCGTACAACCTGCTCAACGTGCGCGCCTGGTTCTCGAAAGCGACAACGGCAAGATCCTCAGCCTTCACCTTGAAGGCGAGCACTGCCGCGGCCACGGCAGCAAGCGCGAGGTTCCTCCCCGACATCGAAAGGGACGTGTCCATCATCAGGACGATCTGCCTGCGCGGAGCCTCGCGTCGAACGGCGATCCAGTCCTCGGGATCGGGGAACTCCTTGCCCATGACGTTCTCCAGCGTCAGCTCCTCGTCGAGCTCGCCGCGGAACGGCTCGGACAGGATTTCTCGGACTGGCCTGGTTGCCGAGCGCACCGGGCCCACGAGGTCCCAGGCTTTTCGCAGCACCGCGCGCGTGGCAAGCCGCCGGGCGAATGCGCGAAGCGCTGGATCGTGGATCGAGCAGGAGGAAGCGGAGAAGCTCTCCGCGATTGTCCATGCGTCGAGATCCTCCGGGTCCACGCAGTAGCGTTTGGAGAGGAGAAGCAGCCCCAGGGCAGGGTCGATCGATTGTCCACCGGGATTGTCGGCGACGGGTGCGTCCATGGGATCGGACGCATCGCCCGAATCAGGGGGCGCTGCGGAAGCGCCCTCCTCAGAGCTCAGTTTTTTTTTACCGTGTCGATGATCTCGGTGATGAGCTTCTCGAGATCCGTCTCTTCGTCGTCCTTGAGCTCGATGCGCGTGGGCAGCGCGGCCATTGCCGCGGAGAGGAGCCGGTCGGGCGCACCGTCGAGCTTTCCGACGATGGAGACCATCGAGATGGCGGCGCGGACGGAGGCGCCCTTGCGGAACTGCGGGCGCACGCGCGTCTCCCGCACCACCTTCACCGCCGTGCGTACGAGGTCCTCATCCGTACAGCCGGTCTCACGGGCTACGATCAGGCGTTCTTCCGTCTCGTCCTGGTAGTGCAGGGGGATACGCTCGAACCTGTCCTTGAGCGCCTCCGAAAGATGCCCGGTTGCGATGTACTCCACAGGATTCTGCGTGGCGATGACCTGGAAGCCTTCTTTCGCGCGCACCTCACCGATCCGCGGGAGGATCAGGAGGTGCTCGTCCAAGGCGGGGAGCAGCACGTTCTGTACCGACNNTCATTGATGAAGAGGATGCTGCCTTCGCGCATGGCCTGCACGAGCGGGCCCGGAAAGAAGCTTGCGTCGTTGTAGCCGGACCTCAGCACGAGGGGAGGATCGAACCAGCCCGTCAGCTTGTTCTCCGTGTAGCGCTCGTCGCCGTCCACGCGGATGACGAGCCTGGCGATGTGGCCGCAGACCGCCAGGGCCACCGTGGTCTTTCCCACGCCGACAGGCCCTTCGAGCAGCAGGTTCCTGCCGGAGGCCAGCACCGCGAGTGCAAGACGGAGCTCCCGTTCCCTTCCCACGATGCCGTATGTGCTCTGGATGCCGGCGATGTCGCTCACCGCATCATTGTATGGTTTTTCTTCGCGTGGGCAAAGGGGGTGCAAAATCTCCGATACAAGGGTGTTACACTCTCCATGAAAAAGCTCGGACTCACTCTTTTCGCGGTGTCTCTCCTTGTGCTCCTTGCCGGCTGTGGCGGGCTGCCTGCCGCCGAAACCAAGGCGTACCTCGACAGCATCCCGGTGGGGAATCTTTCCACGCTGAGCGCGGCCAAGGCCGCGGGGACCTACTCGGGGACGTACACCATCGCAATGCCTGCGGGGGGCATTGCGATGTATCGCACGGTGAGCGTCGACGTCACGGTCAATGCGAGCCACCAGGTGACTGCCATCGCGCTCACCAGCCCGAAAGAGCTCAACGACGAAAAGTTTGGCGCCAAGATCAGNNGGTCGCGCAGCAGAGCCTCGCGATCGACGGCGTCTCAGGCGCCAGCTACTCATCGAAGGCGTTCCTGAAAGCTGTGGAAAATGCGCTGTCGAAATAGCATCGCGCTCCCCGCGGCGTTCTTGCTCGTTGCGCTTTGCTTAGCGTCCGCAAGCGCAGGCGCCGAGGGAATGCGGCTCTCACTGGACGCGGGCAATTTCGGCATGAGCGCGGCGTTCGGCGCTGCGAACGTCCTCGTGGGCGAAGCGGCCCCGCTCGGCGGTCCCTGGTCGCTGGCCCTGGAGGAGCAGGCGTATGTCACGTTGCCCTCCGACATGCTCTTCATCCAGACGGGAGTGACGGTGCTCGTCAGGTTCCAGCCGTGGGATAAAGTCGGTCTCTACCTGGGCACGGGCCCCGGCGTGGCGATCTACGATTCCACCGCCCTGGGCTCCGCGGGCGGTGCAGCCGCTGCCCAGCAGATCGGCGTGAAGGTCTCCCTCATTGCAGAGCTGGGCTGGACGATCGACTTCGGCACCTTCCCAGTG